>JBFIDG010000068.1:0-10752 GCA_041581335.1 Thermoplasmatota archaeon | reverse complement strand
CGGGCGAACGCCTCTTGGACGCCCGGCAGCCACTGGAACTCCGACCATCTGCGCACCGCGATGGGCGGGTGGTGGTTGAAGACGCCGTCACGGTCCAAGAAGACCGTGAAGCCTTCACTCACGCAGACGCCCCGCAGTGGTCTCGCGCTCGGCGTACGCGTTGTGCTTGTGGATGGATTCCTCGGCCTCACTGCTGGCGATGACGACGGCGTCGTCGGGGAGGTTCGGGAAGCGCTCCTTCACCAGGAACAATGCTTCGCGCACCACGTCTTCGACGAACTTGGGCGATTCGTGGGCCTGGATGACCAGGTCACCTTCGTCGCCGCGCTTCAGCAGGCCGTACGTGGGGGCCGAGAGCGCCGCTTCGCACAGGTCCACCAGGTGCGCCGCCTCGATGTCTTCGCCCGGAGGCACATCGACGGCCAAGCGCACGCGGTTGCGCTGGTTGTGGGTGATGAACGGGATCTCTTGGGTGGGTGGGGTGCCCATCTCGGTGAACTTGTGGCGGGCGGTCTCCATGGCGCAGGGGCAGGCGCTCATGCCGACGACCTCGACGCCGATGCGGCGACGTGGCGCCTGGCCACGAGCGGCGAAGGCGCTGGCCATGATGCGGAACGACTCCAGGGTCTCCTTGCCGCCGTGGTTGGTGCGCATCAAGAACAGGTCGGCCTCCGCGCGGACCTCTGCATCGTCGGCGTAATCGTGCTTCTCCAGGAGGCGGGACACAAGACGCGCGCAGAGGTTCTCCAGGCTGCGGGCCTCGCGGCCGACGATCTCCTCATCCAGGACATCGGCCAAAGCTTCCAGGTTGCGGGACATGTGGGTCCCTTTCTGGTGGCTCGGCAGGTCCACGAACATATCAAAATCGGCGACGACGCCGTGCGGCGCTTGGTCGGGCCGATGGACCGTGACCGGCTTGCGGACCTTGCGTACACCGACACGGGTCAGACGGAATGGTCGCGGCGCCTCGGATGCCTGCACGTCAGGACTGTCCACACGCGGCCCAGCCGAGGGTCGGACATGAATACAGTGGTCGGCGCCGCCTAGCACAACAACGCGGCCCAAGCCGAGGCCAGAACGATGCCGACGAGCGCCGACAGGACGAACGGGACCAGGAACACCACCTTGCGGGTCTTGTGCCTGTGCAGCATGAACGCCATGCCGATCCCGGGGCCGCCGCCGAACATGGCGATGGCCATGAAGGCCCGCTCAGGGATGCGTGTGCCGCCGCGCCTGGACCGGGCGGTCCGCTTGTCGGAAACGGCCATGACGTAGCCGACGAGGTTGGCGATGACCAAGAAAACAGCCAGGACAATGCACGCCAACACAGGTCTTCCAGTGCCCCGGCGGGTTTGACCACATCGGAACCGGTTTTTCATGGACCACGCGTTAAGTATGGATGCTGGGGTCTCTGGTTCAGGACGCCCCCGGAACCACACAACCGGAGAACACGCGGGAGGATCGCTTGTTTCTCCGGGGGACGCACGTCCCCGGCTTCACGCCGGTTAGCAACAGACCACACCCACACGCGCATTCGGTCCTCCCGCGCTCCAAACCCCCCGGTCCCCGTTACTCCTTTGAGGGGCACCGATGTGGGCTCACCCATGATGGAACTCCGGATCGACGGTTGGCGCAAGGGCATCCGCTTCAGTTCTGCGCACATCACGCCGGAGCACAAGAAGTGCGGCCGCCTGCATGGCCACACCTACGCCATCCACCTGCGTATGCGCGGCGCCCAGGACGAATGGGGCATCGTGCTCGACTTCGGCATCATCACGGAGATGCTGAAGGAGATCGGCGACGAGATCGACCACTTGGTCCTCGTCCCGACACGCTCCAACCATTACTCCGACCTCGAGGTCGGCGACGAAGAGGTGCGCTTCCGCGTCACAGACCCGTACACGGGGGAGCCGAAGCAGTTCACGTTCCCGCGCCAGGACTGTGCCATGCTGGACCTGCCGTCCACGACAGCCGAGGACCTGTGCCGCTACATCTACGACGAATTCATGCGCCGCACCGAATTCAAGACCGAGACCGTCTTCGTCGAGATCGGCGTGGACGAGGGCTACGGCAAGGGCGCGTGGTACTCTGACGCCAAGGGCGTCCGGGTTGAATCCGTCGACCCGTAGGTACGCATTCCCTACGAGCTGTGGGGCTGACCCACCTGGCACCATGCACGCATCCCTGCCGTAGGCCTGCCAGGTCTGGGCGATTTGCGGCCACCCATGTCCTTTAACCCGTGGCACCGTCCGTGGCAAACGTGGTGACGAAAGCGGTCGTTCTCCTGTCGGGTGGTCTTGATTCGACCACGGTGGCAGCGCTGGCGAAACAGGCGGGACGCGAGGTCTACGCCCTGAGCTTCGACTACGGTCAGCGCCATGGCCGAGAGCTGGACGCCGCCCGTGCGGTCGCGCAGAAGCTTGGCGTGGCACGCCACGAGACCCTCACCCTGCCGTTGGGGGCGCTCGGAGGGTCCGCGTTGACCGCGGACATCGCGGTCCCGGACGCAGGCGACGAGATCGGCCAGGACATCCCGATCACCTACGTGCCGGCACGCAACACCGTGTTCATCGCGTTCGCCCTCGCCTATGCAGAGGTCGTCGATGCGCAAGAGATCCACTTGGGCGTCAACGCCATGGATTATTCCGGCTACCCAGACTGTCGCCCCGAATACATCGAGGCATACCAACGGGTCGCCGAACTCGCCACCAAGCAGGGCACCGAAGGCCGCGGCCCGCGCCTCGTGACGCCCCTCATCGAGATGTCCAAGGCAGACATCGTCAAGGCCGGCGTCGCAGCGGGCGCCCCACTCGAGCTGACCACGTCCTGTTACCGCGGCGGCGACGCCGCTTGCGGGACCTGCGAATCATGCGTACTGCGCCTGCGCGGCTTTGATGCCGCCGGCGTACCCGACCCCATCGCCTACGAGGTGGCCTGATGGGCATCTGCGGCGGGGCCACGTGCAAGGAGTTCTTCCTCGGCGGCCACACAGGCCCCGAGGCGTTCGGCATCATCGCGGCCTTGTTGCTGCTTGAGGCGGTCCTCAGTTTCGACAACGCGGCCATCCTGGCCGCCATGGTCCGACGGCTGCCCTACCACCAACGCAAGAAGGCCTTGCTGTACGGTCTGGTCGGTGCCTACATCCTGCGCATCACCGCGATCCTGCTGGCGGCCTTCCTGATCAAGTATCAGATCCTGAAGGTGCTGGGTGGCGCATACCTCATCTTCCTGTTCCTGAAGCACTTCAACGCGTTCATCCGTCACAAGGGCGACATGCAGGCGGCCCACGAGATGGGCACGCCGATCCTCGTCCGCCTTGGGGTGCCCATGCTGTTGGCGACGATCATCCAGATCGAGTTCATCGACCTGGCCTTCGCCATCGACCAGGTCATCGTGGCGGTCGGCTTCACGGACGTCATCGGCCTCATCATCATCGCCTCCATGGTGGGCATCCTGTTCCTGCGCTTGGCCGCGGCCTTGATGGCGCAGGTCATGGACTGGCTACCGATCCTTGAGCACATGGCGTTCGTCGCCGTCGGCTTCGTGGGTGTCAAGCTCGTGCTCCTGCACAGCTTCTTCACCCAGTTCGCCACGCATCCGGACCCGGCGCATCCCGGCATCCACATCCCGGATGCGGTGAGCCTGACGTTCACGTTCGGCGTGTTCCTGATGCCGGTCCTGGCCAAGCTGTTGTTCAAATGGCCGGCCAGTCAGCCGGGCAGCCACGAGCCGCCGCACTGAGGGCAACGGTCATCCGGAAAGCCGGACTGGACAGATTGTGCGCATCACGGAGATGTTCTATTCCATCCAAGGCGAAGGCCGCAAGGCTGGCTTGCCCACGACGTTCGTGCGCACGACGGGCTGTCATCTGCGTTGCAGTTGGTGCGACGCATCCTACACGTTCACCGGCGGCGAGACGAAGGAGCTTGACGATGTCATGGCCTACGTCCGCAGCCAACCCACCAAAGAGGTCTGCTTCACCGGCGGCGAGCCTTTGCTGCAGAAGGACGCCTGGGACCTCGTCACGCGCTTGCTTGACGAGGAGTTCGCCGTGCTGATCGAGACGGCCGGCAACATGGACTTCTCCCGTGCCAACGAGTACCCTGAGGCGCAGCGTGCCCGCCTGCATATCAGCATGGACATCAAGTGCCCGAGCTCCGGGGAGCACGAGAAGAACACGCCAGAGAAGATGGCAGACCTGCGGCCGATGGACCAATTGAAGTTCGTCATCGCCGACCGCGCCGACTACGACTTCGCCAAGGCCACGCTCGCGGAGCACGGCCTGCCGCCTTGCCCCGTGTACTTCAATCCGGTCGGCGGCGTGGAGCCCAAGCACATCACGGAATGGATCCTGGCCGAGAAGGCCCCCCTACCGGTGCATGTCGGCGTGCAGTTGCACAAACTGGTCTGGGGCGACGAGCCCGGTCGCTAAGATCAGTCGAAGTTGGCGTAGCCGGCCGAGTTGTCGGCGACCTCGAGCCGGAAGCCGCTCGTGATGGCACGGTGGATGCCTGCGGTCAAGACCGTGGCGAGCGCCAATACCCCGGCGACGATACCGAAGGCAAGGCCCGCCCCCCAACTCAGGTCAGGCTTGAAGAAGCCGCCATTGAAGGACTCGGCCAGGCCGTTGATGCCGATGGGGAACAGGATCAGCGCGACGAGCCACAACACGAAGCCCAGGGCGGCGGCGCCGAGCCCGGTAAGCCCGAGCCACTTGTGACCCGTGAGCATGTGGTTCTCGAACGCAAGGAATCCCACGATGAAGAACGCCAGAGCGATGGTGGCAAGCACCGCACCTGCGCGGGTCAGCCCGATGCCATCGAAGTCGTCGAGGCTCTCACTACCCATGGCGACCGTGACCGTGTCGCCCTCCGTGACCGTGGCGATCCCGCCGAACCCGAAGCCCGTGGCGCGCAGTTCCGGATCGCCATCGTAGGCCCAGGTCGTGGACCATGCCAGGACCGCGAAGACCGTTGCCAGCAACATGAGGGACGTGAGCGTTAGATTGACCCACTTCTGACCGACCATGGCGCGTCGCATGGCCAGTGGGGGCCAAAAAGGGTGCTACGGCCGGACGACGCCGACGCCGATCATCGCAAGCAGTAACCCGAAGAACAGCAACATGTGCGTGCTGATCCAGCGGATGGCCGGGGAGAACCAGTGCCAGCGCTGTGCGCCGTGGGCGACGAGCCAACTGAACAAGACCACCCAGCCGAAGATCCCGAGGATCAGGCCCACGACGCCAATGACGCCCTGGGTCTTCAGGAAGATGAAGCCGCCGGAGAGCCACCAGGCGGCCTGGTACGGATTGGTCAAGGCGGCCATGAAGCCTGCCAGGAACGTGGGGCGCGTCTTGGAGGGCTTGGCGTGGGCCGTCCAGGTATCGTAGGCGAAGAACAGCATCAGTAGCGCCCCGATGGCGGCGGCACCCTGCAGGACGCCAGGCCCGTCAAGAACGCGGCCAAGGCCGAACAGCAAGACCACGAGCCACAGGACATCGGCGACGGGGGCGCCCATGCCGAGGCGCATCCCTTGCATCCAGCCCCGTTGGCTGGCCTCGCGGGCGATCAATGCGTTCATCGGCCCTGGCGGAGCCGCCAGGCTCAACCCCAAGCCGAGGCCCAGAAAGAACGCCAGCATCAGTACTGGTAGTCGCGGTCCGCGCTCTCCTCGAGCTCGACGCCGAGGCCACCGACCAGGCGGTTGACGTAGTTGAAGTACGACACGACCTCGGTGGCGTGCAGGATGTCCTCATCGGAGAACCCTGCTTCGCGGAGCGCTTCGACGGCCTCTTTGCGGCCATGGGCCGGGTCCTTGGTGAGGCCGACCGCGAAGTCGCACAGGGCGCGTAGCTTGGGCTCGAGCGTCGCCTGGGTGTAGTCGCTGGCGACCTGCTTGACCAGCGCCGCATCCTTGGCGTACTTGCTGAGTGCTTCCGAGTGGTGGATGACGCAGTAGTCGCAGCCGTTGGCGGCAGAGACCACCACGGCAATGAGTTCACGCTCGAGGCGACCAAGGCCTCCAGGGCGGTAGATATGTGCCATGTACAACCCCAGGTGGGCCTCGAGGCCCTTGGGGTCTAGACTCTGGATGCGCAGGACATTGCTGACCCGTCCGCGAGTGCGCTGGATGTTGTCATAGACCGTGAACAGTTTGCCGTCAGCCTCGTCCTCGTCGATGACCCTGATGTACGCCACGGCCGCCGATGTTGCTTTCACCATTTGAACCGACTGGGATGACGACATTCGGCCCACACAGCTTATCTGGGCGGGCCAATCTGGACCGGCCATGCGCTTCGCCATCGCTATCACCATCACTGCCGCATTGCTTCTATCGGGCTGTGCAAGCTTGTTCGCCGAACCCTCTGCGGGCAAGGCCCACATCGCGGACATGGACGGCTTGGCGAAGTCAAAGCTGGACAATCCGGTCTTCTTCGGCCTCATGGGCGTCGAAGGCCACATCGACATCGAGAAGTTCCTGGACGTGGCCAAGGAAGAGATGGACGAGGAAGGCGAAGACCCCAGCGTCTTGGACAAGTTCGAGTTCCGCTTCGAGAACGGTGAGCTCGGTGATGGACGCACCGGCGCCTGGTTCGGCGCCTACGCTGAAGCCGACGCGGACCGATTCCTCTTGGTCCAGAGCGTGGCCGGCGGCCTGCGCCACCACCTCTTCGACTTCGAAGACATGGATGACATGGAGGAAGCCGAGGCAGAAGCCGCCGGTGGCATGGCCCAACTGATGCCGATGCTCGGAAGCCTCGACATCCTGCAACGCAAGGCCTCGAGCCAAGTGGAAGCATGCGACGACGAGATCCGCTCGAAGGTCACGGCCGGCATCGACAGCGACAAGGCCGCCCGCATCGCCAAGGAGCAGGAAGTCTTCCGCAACCACACCCAGGCCAACCCTGACGCCGACTACATCTACCTCTACATCCCCGAACTCACTTACTGCTGGGGCGACGACGTGGAGACCGAGCCCGCCATGTGGGCCGTCCTGAACACGGACATCGACAAATGGATGGACTTCGAGACCCGGGAGCCGACCCTCGCCTACGTCGTCATGGATGCCAAGAACGGCACGGTCATCGATGCCGGCGTCGAAGTGCCCCTCGAGTGGACCTTCGAGCATCTGTCCATCAAGGTCACCGGCCCGGTCCTGTTCCCGCCCATCGGCCCCGCGGCGAAGACCACCAACACGATCACGGTCCCAGAGAACACGCTCGACTTCTGGGTCTACATCATGAACCTGGACGGCGCCATCGAACACTGGTTCGTCGACCCGTCCGGCGACCGCGTGGACCTCCGGGCATCCGGGGGCGCCTACTCGTTCGAGATGGAAGCCCCGGAAGCGGGCAAATGGGTCCTGCACAGCCAGTTCAGCCACAGGCCCCTCGAGGAGCGCAACGCCGAAGCCCAGATCATGTTCGTCTCAGAGCAACAAGACGATAACTGATGCCGCCCCAGGACCTCCTATGGTCCGGGCGATCTGGAACGGCGAGGTCATCGCCGAGAGCGACGACACCATCATCGTGGAAGGCAACCATTACTTCCCGGCAGCGTCGGTCCGTGCGGAGTTCCTGAGACCTTCCGCGACGACGACGACCTGCCACTGGAAGGGCGAGGCGTCCTATCACACACTGATCGTCGACGGCGAAGAGAACAAGGACGCAGCATGGTACTACGCCGACCCCAAGGCGGACGCTGCCAGACTTGGCATCACGGGACGCGTGGCGTTCTGGAAAGGTGTCCGCATCCAATAGTCGTCCACACGCCTTTTGAGGCCACCCCTGCATGGTCAGGTGATGAAGTGGCCCGTGGGCGTCCTGGTGATCGCCCTCCTGCTCGCCGGCTGTAGCGGCCCCCGCGGCGATGATGCCTACGAGGCCAAGCATGCCGCCACCGCCACCATGGACGCCGTCACGGGCCAGTTCGACTACCTGCTCTTCTTGGGGATCACGGCGACGGAAGGCCCGCTTGACTGGGCGCTGTACGAGGACGCCCTGCGCGGCGCTTCGGACCCGGGCTCCAGCATCGCAGACACCTTCGACCAGGACACCCCCAACGGCGTGGCGGGGGACGGCCGCGTCGGGAGTTGGCTCAGCACCCACTTCGTCTTCGACGAGGACAGGCAATTGCTCGGCGGGCTGTACACGCAGTACTCCGCGCAAGGCGTCAGTTCCGTGTATGCACCGTTCCGCGGCCCCTACGCCGGGACCCCTGGCCTACCCGCCTTGCAGACCCACGGCATCGCCTCCATCCTCGCCATGCGGGCCCAGGATGAGGCCTCGGGCAGCGCCTTGTGCGGCATCGTCAGCTCCACGCAGCCATGGGCGGTGGATTCCGAGGCCGCCGCCAAGATCGCTGGCGGACGCCCTCTCATGCAGGCCCACGTAGCCGCATTCCCCGAGGGCGAATTCACATACTACTACTTCCCAAAACTCGACGTCGAGCCTGGGTGCCCTGCCAAACTGACGACCCCGAGCAACTACTGGGTCGTCAGCCACGTCGACCTGGACGACTACCTTGGCGGCGGGGTGCCGACGGTGGCCGAGGTCCGCATCGATGCCGCCACGGGCGAGGTCACCTCAGAGGCGGTCCGCCCCCTCTACTACCAGGCGCCGACGAGCTTCGACCTGGCCATCACGGGTACCGATCCCGTGACGCCTCGGACCGCTCCGACGATCCGCAACGCCTCGTTCATCGTCGACCCCCTCGTGCAGGCCCTGGACATCAGCGTCGCGCGGACGGTCTCCCCGGAACTGGAGCGCAGCGCTTCCACGCGCCTGCTTGACCCGTCGGGTCGCGTCTGGGACAGCCATGTCTTCGACGACGACGAGCACGGCTACAGGATCATCTCGCCGGCCCCGGGCCGTTGGACTTTGGAGTATATCCACCAGGCCGTGCAGCCCAACGGCGCTCACGAGATCCAGATCCATGCCGTCGCATCCTACACGTAAGCGTCAAGTCCGACCCCCGCGTCGTAAGCCCGTCTGCGGAGGTAGCCAAGCCCGGCCCACGGCGCCCGTCTTGAAAACGGGTGGACCTCGTCCCCGGGAGTTCGAATCTCCCCCTCCGCGTCTTCTCATCATGCTCCTTGGCATCCTGCTAACGGGATGTCTGGGTTTCACGCCGGCCGACGCAGGCGAGCCCGCCTCCGCCGAGGCGATGATGCTCAAGGGGGACCTGGAGCTGCGGCGACAGGGCGTCGAGGCGGTGTTCATCGGCATGGTCGGCATCGAGGGGCCATTCGACGCCGAAGCGATGGTCAACGCCGACACCGACCATCCTCTTGGCGCCTTGGCGTCCCCTTGGTTCCGCGGCATGGTCAATGCACCGGACACGGCCTTGGATGGCCGCTTGTCGATCTGGACCTCCGGGTACACGACCGAGGTCGGCTCGTTCTACGGTCTCGTCATCCCTAGCAGCCGTGACGGCGTCGGGCAGTTGGTCATCGGCGCCCCCGGCAAGGACGGCGCCCCGGGGACCCGTGCCGTCGGCGGCTTCCAACCCTGCCCGGCCCACCCTTCGCAATGGCACATCGGTTCGGTGGCAGCCGTCGAGGCCGCTCGAGCAGACCCCACGTTCGCGGCAGCCCTGCAGGCAAGACCCGACGAGACCCTGACCAGCGTCCTGTGGATGGGCGAGCAGGTCTACCTTGGCTGCGGCGCCATCGGTCCGCCGTTCTGGTGGATCGCCTATGGCGACCTCGCCCCCGCCATCACGGGGCCGACACGACTGACGGTCGCCACCGTCGATGCCATGGATGGCACGCTCAGCGTGGCCGATGAATGGCTGCGGCTCCGCCCCACGGAGGAACATGTCCTGCATGACGCGGCCGTGCAGACCCCGGCGACGACAGCGACGATCCACTTGGGCGATGTGCTCCCCCTCGCCACCTCTGCGGTGATGGAGCTCACCTATGATGCCGCGGCCGGGCCACTCATGTTCCAGTACGATCTTGCCATCGTCGGCCCGCACGGCCGGAGCACTCTACCGTCGCCCACTGTCCCGGTGGGGGCCGGACGGCTCAGCTGGTCCATCGACGACCCGCCGGCCGGCGAGTACGCGCTCGAGATCACGGCCTCCAACGGGCAAGCACTCGCGACGACGGTGACGATCACCTTCACTGCGATGCAATGATCAGACCCTTTGACCGTCGCCTTGGACCACACTACGAGGGCCAGGCACGAAGTTGACCAACGCGACCTGCGCCAAGGTATCCTGCCATCCGGCCGCGTTGACACAGCCATAGTCCTGGCTCAAGGCGAAACTCTGCATGTATGGGAGGCCGATGACGTCTGCCATGATGGCGCGGTTGACGCCGGCGTGCCCGAACAGGACGATGTTCTTGCCACGGTACTCTTCGAGCACCAAGTGCAGTTCCCGTTGCACGCGGGCCGCGAATGCGCCGGCCGCTTCGCCACCAGGGCAGGGCAGGTTCTCGGGGTCGGCCTGCCACTGGAGCGCGTAATCCGGGTCGCGGGCTTCGATCTCGGGCCAGCGCAGCCCCTCCCATTCGCCGAAGTCCATCTCTGCCAGAGCGGGGCGGACATCGGCATCGAGTTCCAGTGAATTCAGCAGGGGCCTCGCCGTCTCCATGGCGCGTTGGCGGGGACTGCTCAGTACCGCATCGATGCCGGCTTCGTTGAGGAAGGCGTCGATGGCGGCGGCCTGGTGATGGCCGACGTCCGAGAGCGGCACGTCAAGACGTCCGACGAAGGAGCCGACGTATTCCTGGGCGACCTCCCCGTGG
>JBFIDG010000067.1:0-10828 GCA_041581335.1 Thermoplasmatota archaeon | reverse complement strand
TCAGACGCTGAACGCCAACAGTACTTGAGCTGCGTAATACAGGGGTAGGCCGACGCCCCGGTTCAGGAAGCGGCGCTGCATGAACTGGTCGCGTGCCACGAAGACGTCCGATGCGGCGAACAGCATCGCGGCCACGGCCAGGATCCACTGGGCGTTCTGCCACGCGGAGCCAACGGCCAAGACCAGCATGGCCGCGATGGTGGCGACATACAGGGTCACCGGCCCGCGCATGGGCCGGGGGGCAGCCTTCAGGATGGGTCGGCCAACGAACCATAATGCGGGGAGGCCGACCAACAGCACGGCTAGGCCCATGGCGCCCACGTGGAGGCCCGCCAATGCGAAGGCGACGATGTATGCGATGTGGGCACCCAAGAACACGCCCAAGCCCAGCAAGAACCACTTGGGGGCTGTGCCGATCAGGAGCCCGTCGCCGATGAGGGACAAGACGAGCCCTACAAGGATCGCCATGCCGAAGCCAGAGTCCAGCGCCCCCTGTTGTAGGGCCAGCGCGACGAACCCTGCGGACGCGATCACCTTGGCCGGTGCATACCGCAGGTCGGCCCGCCATGCCCCGAGCAGCGTCACGGCCAATGCGGTGGCCACCCAAGCGACGATCCAGGCCTCTTGCACGGGTGCCCACTGGGGCGCTGGCGTAGGAAGCCATCGGTCGGACCCCCGTCGGTCGCTTCAATGAAAAGGCGTATCAGCTCTTGTTTGGATCCTGCTGATGTGTCTGTGAAGAACGGCCTACCCGATGCCGTCCTTGGTGATCTGTACCCGTTCGAAGACAAATACGTCGAGTTGGCCGATGGGCGCCGCATGCATTACATCGAACAGGGGCGCGCGGGTCTGCGCCGGCCCACGATCTTGCTCTTGCACGGCAACCCCACGTGGAGCTTCCTGTACCGGCGCTTCATGGGCCCGCTGTCGCGCGTGGCCCGGGTCATCGCCGTCGACCACATGGGCTTCGGCCGCAGTGACCATCCGAGCGAGCCCGAGTACTACTCGCTCGAACGGCACATCGCCAACCTGGAGGAATTCTGCGCCAAACTCGGCCTCAAGCGCATCATTCCCGTCGTCCAGGACTGGGGCGGCCCCATCGGGCTGGGGTATGCCACCCGCCACCCAGACACGATCTCAGGCCTTGTCATCATGAACACCTGGGCCTTCACGACGCGGGGTCCGCCGAAATTGCCTGTCTGGTTCAAGGCGTTCACCAAGGGCAAGGTGGGTGACTTCCTCGTCGGCTCACGCAACGCCTTCGTGGAGAAGCTCATGCCGCGGATCCTCGTCGCGCCCACGACGGAACGGATCATGGATGCCTACCGCCACCCGTTTCCGAACAAGGAGAGCCGTGCCGGCGTCGTTGCGTTCCCCCGCATGATCCCCGCCGGTCCTGGCCACCCGGATTGGGACACCATGGACGCCATCGAACAAGGTCTCGGGAGCCTCGATGTCCCCGCTATCATCTTGTGGGGTACCAAGGACCCGGCGTTCAGCAAGAGCCGCGCTCACCTGTTCCATGAGATGCTGCCGCGGTCACTGCCGCCGATCTGGTTCGACGATGCAGGCCACTACTTGCAGGAAGACATCCCCGGCGAGCTGACGTCCGAGATCACGGACTTCGTCAAGTCGATCTGATCAGGACCAGTTGTGCTTCACCGATGTTGGTGTTGCTATGCGAGAGGAGCCTGACCTTCGTGGGGTCGTCGCTGAGCAGGCCAGATAGGGGGTCACTGCTAGGGACGCTGAAGCTGCCGATGCCGAGCTTGACCGGAGTCACTTCATCGACCACCTCGCCCCAGACGACGACGCCGGCATCTGTGGCGGTGAAGCTGACCTCTTCCTCGAGCACGCCGTCGTCGAGCGCATCGAGCCACTCGGCCTCGTACCCTTCGAAGCTCAGAGTGCGCTGTGTCAAGGGCGTCGTCGCCAGGCTGATGTCGCCGGTCAGGACGTCATAGCCGGCGATCTGCCAGGCCAGCGACAAGACATCGTCGGTGGCGAAGATGCGGAGGCGGTACCAGTTGCCTTCGCCGCTCTCTTCGATGTTGGGGTCGTCGATGAACAAGGCGACGTCGCCGTAGACGGTCTCATTGATGGCGGAGTTCGTGGCGCTGAAGGCTGGACAGGACAGGATGCGGTAGCGCGCCATCGCCTGGTCGGCTGCGGGCCCCTGATCCGAGCGGATCGTGAAGTTGGCCGGCAGGAGGGCCTGGGCGGAGGATGGGCTGACCATGAACTGTGCTTCGATGCCACTGCATCCGGTGAAACTGAAGTCCGAGAGCAGGATCACGCGGGGCGTCGTCGGCGCGGGCGGTGTCACCGGACTGGGTACCGGGTCGGGGTCCGGCGTCGGGCGGGGATCGTTCTTTGGATTCGTGTCAGCGCCGCCAAGGCAACCCGCAGAGATGACGATGATGGCCAGTAAGAGGGCGGCGCGCATGGACTTCTATCCCCCTTACTCGGTATTAGTCTCTTCGCGGGCGTCCTTCTCCTCGAACAACTGCTCCACCACTTCCCACACGGTGCGGATGTGGGGGATCGTGATGCTGCCACCGACGACAAGGGCGACGTTGAGGGCGTCGAGGATCTCGTCCTTCTCCCACCCGACCTGGACCGCCTGGTCGCAGTGGTAGGCGATGCAGTCGTTGCAGCGCAGCACGGTGCTCGCCACGAGGCCCAGTAGTTCCTTGGTCTTGCCGTCCAGGGCTCCGTCCCGGTAAGCCGCCGAATCCAAGGCGAAGAACCGCTTGAGGTCCCGGTGGTCCTCCTTGAGCAGGTTGTCGGTCTTGCGCTGGCGTTCGGCGCGGAAGTCATGCAGGTCCATGCGAC
This sequence comes from Thermoplasmatota archaeon, assembly GCA_041581335.1. Lineage (GTDB taxonomy): Archaea > Thermoplasmatota > E2 > JACPAO01 > JAHFTW01 > JBFGSX01. The sequence goes on along the minus strand of JBFIDG010000067.1, from coordinate 7,993 downwards.
GGCCAAGTCGAAGCCCTGCTATGACCCCGTCGGCCCTTATGTGCCAGCAGCGATGGCGCAGCATGAAGCGGCCGTTGTGGCGCCACGATGTGGTCGTGCTCATCTTGGGCATCTTGAGCGTCGGCATCGTCTACTGGTATGACAGCGGTAGCATCACGCCCGAACAGCAGACCGCCATCCTCTGGATCGATGGGGCGCTGGTGCTGTACTTCCTCGCAGATTGGGTCATGACCTGGCGTGAGCATGCCTGGCGCAAACGTTGGCCGCTGGTCAACTCCTGGCGCCTACTCGGTATGATCCCCCTGGTCTTCGCCGGGTTCTCGTTCCTGCGCTTGCTGCGCCTGGCGCGCGTTGTCAGCGTCATGGAGAAACTGCCGCCCATCAGGGCCGGCTTGCACAGCCTCAAGCGGCAACTGGATTGGCGCACGTTGACGCCGCTGGCCTTCGCCGCCGGCAGCATCACGTTCCTGGGCGCCCTCCTGGTCTGGTTGGCTGAGCGGGGCACGAACAGCGCGCTTCATCAATTCAGTGAGGCCATCTGGTGGGCCATCGTCACCGTCACCACGGTCGGCTACGGCGACATCACCCCCATCACCCGCATCGGCCGGCTCGTCGCCGTCGTCCTGATGGTGACCGGTATCGGGACCATCGGCATGCTGGCCTCCCAGGTCAGTTCGGCCCTCATCGCACGCAGCGAGGAAGAAGAGGAAGCGGCCGAGGAAGCGGGGCTGGCCGGCCAGCTCGCGCAACTGGCCGCCCTGCACGACGCTGGCAAACTCGACGATGCTGAGTTCGTTGCCGCCAAGGCCCGTCTACTCGGGGGCGCGTCCGCATAGAGTTCCCGGTCCTCATTCCAGTGGGGCCGTTCCAGGTCCACCCGCACCTGATCTTCGAAGCGCTTGCCTATGGTGTCGGTTTCCAGATCTTCCGTCGCATGCGGCGCCAGGACTTCTTGGCCCGCGACCGGCGTCTGCTGGTCATCGTCGCCGCCGTGACCGGGGCGCTCATCGGCGCCAAGGTGCTCGCCTGGCTCGTGGAGCCATCCACTTTGTGGGCCGACCGAAGCGATCCGCGCGCCTGGATCGAAGGCAAGACCATCGTCGGCGGCCTGCTCGGAGGACTCATCGCGACAGAGTGGACGAAGAAGCTGCTCGGCATCACGCGCTCCACCGGCGACCTCTATGCCATCCCCCTCGCCGTCGGCATCGCCATCGGACGCATCGGCTGTTTCCTAGCAGGCCTGCCCGACCGGACCTACGGCGACCATACCGGCCTGCCGTGGGGCATCGACTTCGGGGATGGTGCGCGCCACCCGACGCAACTCTACGAGATCGCCTTCCTGGTCGCCCTTGTCTGGCTGCTCGTGCGCCAGCGCAGGGTAGGCTTCCAGGACGGCGACCAATTCCGTCTCTTCATGGTCGCCTACCTCGGATGGCGCTTCCTGGTGGGCTTCATCCAACCGGGCGAGACCATCCTCTTCCTGGCTGGCATCCAATGGGCTTGCCTGGCCGGCCTGTTTTACTACGCAAGACACCTGCCTCGTCTGATGAGCACCCGGGGGGAAGCACCTGTCTGAACGGGTCCGGCCCTACATCTTCTACGACACGGCCACGTCTGTCTGCAGCACCTGCCTGCGCAAGGTCGACGCGAAGATCGTGTTCGAGGACGAGCGGGTCATCATGCAGAAGCGCTGCCCTGAGCACGGCGCTGAAAGGGTGCTCGTGGCGGACGACATCGGATACTACCGTCGCTCCCGGGAGGTCTTCATCAAGCCCCCGGAGATGCCTGTGGCGTACAACACCCCCACGAAGTGGGGCTGCCCGTACGACTGCGGTCTCTGCGTCGACCACGAGCAGCATTCCTGCCTCACCCTCATCGAGGTCACGGATGCCTGCAACCTGCGTTGCCCGGTCTGCTATGCCGGCTCCGGGCCGGAGCGCAAGGACTTCCGCAGTCTCGCGGACATCGAAGCCATGATGGACGCCGTCGTGCGCAGCGAAGGCGAACCAGACGTCGTGCAGATCAGCGGCGGAGAGCCGACCATCCACCCGGACTTCTTCGCCATCCTGGACGCCGCCAAGGCACGCCCCATCAAGCACCTGATGGTCAACACCAACGGCGTCCGGATCAGCCAGGATGAGGCGTTCTGTGAGCGCTTGGCAGCGTACATGCCGGGCTTCGAGATCTACCTCCAATTCGACTCGCTCAACGAGGGCCCGCTCATGGACCTGCGTGGGGCAGACCTGCGGTCCGTGCGCCGCAAGGCCCTGGAGAACCTCAACAAGCACAACATCAGCACCAACCTCGTCGTCGTGGTCAAGAAGGGCCTGAACGACCACGAGCTGGGTGACATCATCGACTTCGCGCTCAAGCAACCCTGTGTGCGCGGCGTCACGTTCCAGCCAATCCAGAACGCGGGTCGCGTGGAGGACTACAACATGGAGCGCGACCGCCTGACGCTGACGGAGGTGCGGCGGCGCATCCTCGAGCAGAGCGACGTGTTCTCCCCAGCAGACATCATCCCCGTGCCTTGCCACCCGGATGCCCTGGCCATGGCGTACGCGCTGAAACTGGACGACAAGGTGGTGCCCCTCACAGGCCTCATCGATCCGGCCGTGCTCATCGAAGGACGCCGCAACACCATCGTCTACGAGTTCGACGACGAAGTCCGTGACGCGGTCTTCAGCCTGTTCTCGACCAGCCACTCCCCCGACAGCGGCATCCAGAGCCTCAAGGACCTGCTCTGCTGCTTGCCGTCCGCCGAAGCCCCCGAGGGATTGGGTTACGACAACCTGTTCCGTGTCATCATCATGCAGTTCATGGACGCCCACGCGTTCGACGTCCGCTCCGTCAAGAAGGCGTGCGTGACCATCGTCCACCCCGACGGGCGACTCATCCCCTTCGACACCTACAACATGTTCTACCGCGACGACCTGGAAGAGACCGTCCTGGGTCCGCTGCGTCGGCTTGAAGACGCCTACCGTGCCCCGGTCGAGACGGGCCTGCCGACCCTCCCCATGGCGAGGTCCCGATGAACCCGCAGCATGGCCTCGACCCGAACGGCGAGGGCACAGCTGAGCCCGTCAAGCGCAGCGCTCGCACCGCGCTCATCGTCGCCGCCATCGTCGTCGGCGTGCTGTTCGTGATCCCGGCAGCCATCTTCGTGGGGTCCCTTGCCTGGTTGGCCGTCGCTTTGAGCAACACATCCTCGCAGAACACACTGATGGGTTGGATCATCTGGGTCGTCTTCAGCCTCGTCCCCATAGGTTACGGCCTTTGGGCCTACCGCTACATCAAGCACCGGGATGCCAAGAGCGAGACGGAGCCGGTCACGGGCCTCACCGTCTTCCTCGTGGTGCTGCTTTCGCTCCTGATCACATCCTCCATCCTCGTCGTCAGCTGCTTCGGGCTGCTCGGTTGGTTCAACCTGTAAGGGACGCAGCCAAGAACCCCCTGTTCGTGGCCGACACGTGGAGCGCTTCTGTCCCTTCGACCGGCCCCTGGTGGCGGGCACCCTCGTGCAACGCTACAAGCGCTTTCTCGCGGACATCGAGCTCGCAGACGGCACGCTCATCACCGCCCACTGCCCGAACTCCGGCAGCATGCTCGGCATGAAGGAACCGGGCAGCCAGGTCCGCGTGCTCCACGTACCAGACCCCAAGCGGAAATTGAAGTGGACGTGGGAGATGATCCAGGTCGCAGACACCTGGGTCGGTCTCAACACCATGCGCCCGAACCACATCGTCGAATGGGCCATCCAGCACGGACTGATCCCCGGATTGAGCGCCGAGGCGGGCCTGCGGCGGGAGGTCAAGTACGGCACCAACAGCCGCATCGACCTGCTGCTCGGCGATCACCACGTCGAGGTCAAGAACACCACGCTCGCCCGCGGCCCCGGCGCCGAGCACCTCCCCGCTGGCTTGGCGGTGTTCCCAGACGCGGTCACCAGTCGCGGTGCCAAGCACATGGACGAACTGGCACGCGTCGTCGAGGACGGGAACGAAGCGACGGTGGTGTTCCTCGTCAATCGCGGCGACTGCGACCGCTTCGGCGTCGCCGATGACATCGACCCGGCGTACGGCGCCGCGTTCGAACGGGCCCGCGATGCCGGCGTCAACATGGTGCCACTGGGCGTCGACGTGTCACCCGCGGGTTGGTACGTGCGTGGCGTGCTTCCCCAATGACACCAGTTTCTCCAGGTCGATGACGACCTGCTGCGCGTGCGACAGGGGATTCACGCGGGGGTAGATCTTGGCGATGCGACCTCGCGGGTCGATCAAGAACGTGCAACGACGTGCCTCCAAGACGCCTCGCCGCAGCAGCGGCGCACGCCAGGCACCGTACAGATCGTGCGCCTCGTTCTCTTCGTCACTGAGCAACTCGAACGGCAGGTCATGCTTGTCGCGGAAGCTGCAATGGTTTCCTGGATTGTCCCGGCTGACGCCGACGATGGCGGCCCGGTGGATTGCGATGGATTCGAAGTAGGTGCGGAAACGCTTGGCTTCCAACGTGCAGCCCACCGTGTGGTCTTCCGGATAGAAGTACAGCACGACCCACTGTCCACGAAGATCCGAGAGCGCGACCGGTCGGCCGTCGGCATTGGGGAGGCCGAACTCGGGGGCCAGGTCGCCTTCTGCGACGCAGATCTCTGCCGGGCGTCCGGCGGCGGGCACGTAGCGAGGTGAATGGGCGTCCTTCATCAGCGCCCCTACATCGCGTCAGAGGCTGTGAAAGGGTTGTGGTCGTCGCGGCTGAGATGCGCCTACGGCATCAGATCCTTGGGTCGGGCATCCTTCTTGCCCCAGCTGCGCTGCGCCTTGAGGCGTTCGACGTCCTTGACGAGGCGGCCGGCGTGGGTCATGACGTTCGGCGCGCCATAGGAGCGGCGCAAGATGCCGTCCTCGTCGATGAGGTACGTGCAGCGACGCACCGCAGCAGGTCGGCGGCCCAGCAACGTCGTATGCCACGCATCGTACAGGTCGTGCACGCGCCCCTCAGGATCGCTCAGCAGCGGGAACGGGATGCTGTGCTTCTTACGCCAATCTGCGTGGGACGTCACGCTGCCGAGACTGACACCGACCACGACGGCACCACGCTCGACCAAGCGGGCATGGGCCGCTCGCAAGCGTAGCAGATGCAGGTTGTCCAATCGGTTCGTGTCCCGCTTGAAGAAGCACAGGATGATGATCTTGCCCGAGTGGTTGGACAGACGCTGATCCTTGCCGTCGCTGTCCTTCAACACGAAGTCCGCGGCGGCGTCACCTGGCTTCAGCACATGGGTCGATGCGGCTCGTGAATGATAATCCATCCCCTCGGGAATAGAAGTGGTCACAAGGCCCGCTGCATCCGTTTCTGGGCCCGTGCTCAGAGGTGGTGGTCTATGCCAGGGCGGCGAAGTCGGCCAGCAGCTCGGCGGCGTGCTCGGACGGCTTGACCTTCGGGTAGTGTTTGGCGACCTTGCCGCCGATGACGAGGAACGTCTCTCGGGCGATGCCCATGTAGGTGCGGCCGTACATGGATTTCTCCTTGTAGATGCCCCACGCCGTGAGGTCCTTCTCGTCGGCGACCAACAGGTCGAAAGGCAGGTCGTATTTCGCGATGAACTTCTGGTGCTTGGCCTCGTTGTCCAGGCTGACGCCGTACACCTTCAGGCCGGCGGCCTTGTACTCGCTCCAAGCGTCGCGGATGCCGCATGCCTCGGTGGTGCAGCCGGGGGTGTCGTCCTTGGGGTAGAAGTACAACACGTAGGGGCTGGCGGCGAGGTCTTTGGCCTTGACCGTCTTGCCGTCCTGGTCCTTCCATGTGAACGTCAGCTTCTTGCCTTCCATGGGCCGCAACACTGGCTGTCGGCTACTTCATGGTTCGCGACGGTGCAGTCCGCGGTGCGGATCGTCTTCGTGCCCCAGGGCCCCCGGCCGCGGGAAGAGGCGGTACCAGAGCACCAGGCCCCAGACGCCGAGGTTCGCCACGAAGCCGCCCCAGATCTTGACGTGTTCACCGTGGAACAACCAGTATGCCAGCGTGGCGGCGGAGGCGATCATCACGAGCATCACGAAGGGGATGCTGAAGTCGTCCGCCCGACCGGTCCGGAACGTCCGGACCGCTTGTGGCACCAGCGCCAGGGTGAACAAGGTCGTGCCCAGGATGATGAGCCATTCGCCGCCGCCGAGGTGCGCCACAGCCGAGCCACCTGGCCGCCGCACTTGAGTCCTCGCTCCCGCCGCCGTCCTTAAGGCCAAGACCGAGAGTCAAGGCGCGTGGAAGTCTCCGCACCTGGCCCCGCCCGCGCCGCTGATGGCGCCGGCCGCCGGTACCAATTGCATGTCTTCGTCTGCACCAGCGACAGCGCCTGCGCCATCGATGGGCCGGCCGAGGCGATCCAGAAGCGCCTGAAGACCAAGCTGCGGGACGCCGGCGCCAAGCACGACCTGCGCGTCAACAAGGCCGGTTGCCTGGGCCAATGCGGCCACGGCCCCATGCTCGTCATCTACCCAGAAGGCGTCTGGTATGCCCACCTCACCGAGGCGGACGCGGACCGCATCTGGGACGAGCACATCGTCGGCGGCAAGGTCGTCGAAGACCTGCAGTTCGTCACGAAGGACAAGGGCAGCAACGTGGTGCCCTTCGTCTCCGCCACCGACCGTACGCCGGACCTGACCAGTGCCTACTGGTCGCCTTGCAACCGCTGCGCAACCAAGTCCTAGAGCGCCCGCCGCACGGCGTCCTTCTTCGGACCGTCCTGCATGTAGTCGAGCGCGAGGCCTGAGTGCTTGCGCAGCCGCTCGGTGAGCCGTGGTTCCCAGGGCAGGTCATCGCGGAGCGCCGCGATCAGTGCCTGCAGATCTGCCAGGAACGCCGGGATCTCGTCTCGCGGCATGGATTGCTTGAGGCGGTCGCTCCAGCCTGGCTTGCTCACAGCGGCCAGGAAGCCGGGATGACCTTCAACGTCACGGTGCTCGTCGCGACGGAATCCACCTCGGCCGCCGTGAGCGGGAACGGCTTGTTCTGCCCAGACCAGTAGAGATCGAGCTCCATCGTCAGACGTGCTGGTTCGGACCCGTCGGCGATCCACTGTGCCACCTCTTGGCTGTTGATGCGGCCGATGTTGCTGGGGGGCATTGCGCTGGTCGCGCCTTCGAGTCCTTGACCCATGGCGACGACCTGGACCCAGGAGCCGCGGTTGACCATCGGGCGCTCGTCGGCATTGAAGGCGCCCATCGCGGTGAAGCCGCTGTAGTGCAGTGGTTCCTTCCAGGACGCAGGCGCGTCGCCGTACGTGGCGCGCAGATCAGCGCCGACGTTCTGGGCGGCCAGCATCAGCGCGCCTTGGCAAGCCCTAGCGGTACCTGGCTGGCTCTTGCCGGCGGCGGGAGCGCACCAATCGTGGGCGGAGGTGCCGCGCAGCGCCTTCAACATCGTGGAGAGCGGGTTGTTGTGTTCGCCGTGGTCCCCGGCGTGGGGGTCGCCCGCGGTGCGTGGGTCTAGGTTGAGCTCGTGGTTGTGGTCGCCCAACTCGTCCTGCTGCATGGCGAGGAGTTCGGCGAAGAACCGATCCCAGACCGCGTGTCCGGCGTCGTCGTAGGCGCCGTCCCCGTCGTCGTCGCGCCACGGGAACCCTGCGTCGCGCCAGTCGCGCATGGCTTGTGCCACGGCGGTCTCGCCAGCGGCATCGGCGGCGTCGATGATGAACGGCGCGAAGGGAGCTGCGAGGCTGTCGATGGTGGCCGAGCGCCAGTTCGCGGCTTCGACGTCACCGTGCGTCATGGGGCCCCTGGCCAGCGCGGCTTGGATGGTCCGGTCCTCCGCCTGCACCCGGTGCACGGGACCCCAGAGGCCCCGTTGGTCGCCGGCGCGCCAACCATACGCGGGTCCGTTGTTCCAGTTGGCGAAGTAACCCGTGCTGGGGTTCTTGGCCCACGTGCCCATCTCTGCGGTGTACAGTTCCGCCTTCCATTCGTAAGCCGACCCGGCAGGGGTCGGCAGGCGCACGTCG
>JBFIDG010000066.1:0-10856 GCA_041581335.1 Thermoplasmatota archaeon | reverse complement strand
CTGCACGAGGGGGATAGGGTTGCGGGCGTTGGCCTGGCCGACGGCGCGGGCGGCGCCGGGCTTGCCGACCATGGAGGCGAGGTCTGCGTAGCTGCGGGTCTCGCCGTAGGGAATGGTGCTGAGCGCGGCCCAGACGTCTTGCTGGAACGGCGTGCCCATGGGCTTCATGGGCAGGTCGAAGTGGCGGCGTCGGCCTTCGGCGTATTCCTCGATCTGGCGCCTGGCGACGTCAAGAATGGGGTCGTCCGCTTGGACCGGGGCCTCGTCCGGGAACCACCTAGCGACCTGGGGTCGCCAGTCGTCGGGGCTGCCGGGGAGCTGGATCTTGACGACGTGGCCGTTGTGCGCGACGATGGTGAAGCGTCCAAGGCGGGTGTCGACGGCGGTCCAGGCCAGGCTCATGCGGTCGGCATCCCCTTGCGGCTGAAGAAGGGTGCCATGACGGCGCCGTACATGCCAAGGGAGACCGTGAAGCCGGCGAAGCCCAGCAGGACCCAGATGTCGAAGATGCCTTCGAAGCGGCCGAAGACGGCGAAGGCCAGGGCGGCGTTGAAGAGGTAGAAACTGCCCTTCATGCCAGAGCCGAAGCGCGGCGGGGCCCTGCCCAGGTGCATGGGCACCATGCGGGTCATGAGGCCCAGCAGGAGTTGGATGGCGCCGCCGACGAGGCCGACGTGCAGGTGGGCGAAGCGCAGCGTCGGGTACAGTTCCATCATGGTGTCGGGCAGGACGTTGAGGAAGATGCCCATCAGGACAGCAGCGACGAGCCAGAACACGGCGCTGAAGGTCCAGGGGATGTACACGAATTCGGGCCGCACCGAGTTGCTGGGGCTCTTGTTCTTCATGATGTTGGCGCCAAGGACGCCCATCCAGACGAAGAAGCCCAGGAACACCATGGGGCCAAGGCCGACCAAGAAGCCGCGGCCGACGGTGGTGTCGACGCCGACGATGAAGCCGGTGGTGACGCCGACGATGCCCAGGAGGGTCGTGTGCAGTTCCCCTTTGATGGCGCCGGCCGCGATGGCGGGGATGCCACTGAGGCGGGGGACCCAGAAGTGGCTGAGGCCATAGATGCTCAGCAGGCCGTAGCCGACGACGATGATGTGGATGGCGGCATCATAGAGGCGACCGCCCCAGAGGCCGCCGACGATCAAGGCGGCGATCAGCAGCATCGAGCCGATGGGCAGGAAGCGGTGGGAGAAGTGGACGTGCTTGAGGCACGCGTCGTCGCCCTTGGTGAGCTTGTCCTTCGCCATGTCCACCAGCCCGCTCTTCGGGGCGTGCTTCATGACCTGGACCGACCAGATGGTCGCCCCGACGGCGAAGACGGCGGCACCGAGCCAACCTACGTATTCGGCCCAGCCCCATGGGAGCAATGCGTAGATGGCGATGCCGACGGTGCCCCCCAGCCAGAGCCGCGACGCGATGGCGACGGGCCTCTCGGGGAACGTCGTGCGCGCCAAGGCGGTGAGGGTGTATGCGTGCAGGGCGGCGAGGCCCGCCATCACGCAGCCCAGCGTCAAGACGATGCCGTGGGCGGCGAACCACGCCCATCCGGAGCGCACGTCCAGCAGGCCTCCGGCCAGCAGCACGATGCCGATGGCGAGGCTGATCAAGCTGGTGCGAGCGTGGGCCTTCGCCGCGTGCATACCGTTGCGACCCACGGGCCCTACATCAGCCCTGTGGGTAGGGCATCGACGCCGGCGCGGGGGCCGGTTCGTGCAATTGGTTCAGGTCGTTCTGGATGAGGCCGATGGCGACGTAGACCCAAAGGTTCACGAAGATGGGGACCAAGACGTGGACGATGGCCGGGATGGCGGGCTTGCGGCCGCGCGCGCCTAGGAGCTTCTCTGCGCCGAAGGCGGCGCCGACCATGAGCCAGATCTGCGCGGCGGTCATGGCGAGCGCGGCGAACATCATGAAGCCGAAGACGCTCAGGGCGCCGACAAGTTGCTCCGGCCCGGCCTGCCGTACGGCCAGCGTGAACGACACGACCAGGTACAGGACGAACGCGATGATGAACAGCGCGTAGGACACGATGCCGAGGACCAGTGCAGGGACCGCCTTGTGGGGCTTGCCGATGGCCTGGTGCGTGTCGCGGTACGTCGTGTAGAGCCAGTACAGGATGTAGACTCCGAACGTGAAGATGGCGAGTAGGATGGCGACGAGGATGTCGCGACGCGGCGGCAGTGGGCCTTGCTGGGCCGATTGTCCGCCGACGGGGGACCATTCCATACGCGGCCACCGCAGCGGTCACGTTTGGAGGTTTGTGTCCGACCTCAAGCAAGGGCGCGGGCGCCGCTTCAGTACTTGGGGTTCGTCGGCGCGTAGTCCGGTGGGATGTTGACGAGGGCGCGGACCTCGGGGACCCGTTCCTTGACGATGCGCTCGACGCCGGCGACGAGGGTGACCTCACTCATGCTGCAGCCGTGGCAGGATCCGACCATCTGGACCTGGACGACCCCGGTGTCAGGGCTGAAGCCGAGGAATTCCAGGTCGCCGCCGTCGAAATGCAGGGCAGGCCGGATCTCGTCGATGGCCGCAAGGATGCGTTCTTCGACGGTCTGGACGGTCGTGCTCATGGACTCTGTTTCAGTGGGAACTCGGCTTAAGCATTGGGGCCTAGGCCGGGCGGCCGTCGATGCCCCGGCAAGGGCCCGTGGTGCCGGGCCCGGGGTCCCCGTTGCGGCACCAAGGCTGTCCCATAACGCACAACAGGCAGCGCTGCCGATCTTCTGGGTATGACATGTCCAGTATGTCACGCAGACGAATGCGACAAGGTGCAGGGAGCGTATCACTGCCCGACGTGCCAGGTCCGGTTCGGCCAAGACTAGCTCAGCACGTCGGACCGCAGCAGGCCGTCCTCCAGGGGGGCTTGCTGCGGTCTATGGCGTGACGGCGGCGACGAGGCTGGCAGCGGCCTCGAAGCTGATGTCCACGAACCAGGCCGGCCAGATGCCCACCAGGAGCACGAGGGCGACGCAGGTGCCGATGGCGATGGTGACGCCGCGGTCGATCTTGATGCTGGCCCCGGCCGGCTCGTCGGCGTTGTCCACGTACATGGCCCGGATGACCCGGACGTAGTAGTACAGGCTGATGGCGCTGTTGATGACGGCGAAGATCGCAAGCCATAGCAGCCAGCCCAGGTGGCGGTTGACGGCCACGTCGACGGCGCTGCCGAAGAGCACGAGTTTGCTGGTGAAACCGCCGAGCGGCGGGATGCCTGCCATGCTCAGCAGGAACAGCGTGAACGCCAAGGCCAGGAACGCATTGCGCTTGCTGAGGCCCTTGTAGTTCTCGATGCGGTCCGGGATGCCGGCCAGGATCAGGGCGCCGACCACCAAAAAGGCGCCGAGCTTCATGGCTGCATTGACGATCAGGTGCAGGATGCCGCCTCCCAGGGCCCACGTGGCGTGGGTGGCGAAGGAGTTGGTGCCTGCCGCGGCGCCGGCGACGACGATGGCGATGAGCAGGTAGCCCGCTTGCGCGATGCTGCTGTAGGCGAGCATGCGGCGCAGGCTGTTCTGCTTCAGGGCCACGAGGTTGCCGACGAACATGCTGGCGACCGCGATGCCGGCCATGGCCAGCTGCCAGTTCTCGGCGACGCCGAGAAGGGCGACGAGGAAGACGCTCATGATGGCCGCGAAGCCCATGGCCTTGCTGCCGGCGGCGAGCATGCCGACGATGGGGGCGGGGGCGCCGTAGTAGACGTCCGGAGCCCATTGGTGGAAGGGCACGCTGCTGATCTTGAAGCCCAGGCCGCCGAGCAGGAAGATGATGGCGACGAAGCTGATCGAGTCGAACGCGCCGCCCGTGGTGAGCGCCTCGCCGACGACGTAGATGTTGGTGCTGCCGGCGACACCGTACAGCAGACTGATCGCGTACAGCGTCAGGCCGCTGCTGACGGCGCCGAACAGGAAGTACTTCATCGAAGCTTCTGCGCCCACGGCGTCGCGGCGCATGCCGGCCAGCAAGTAGCTGCTCATGGACGCGATCTCGATGCCCAGCAGCAGGACGATGAGGTCGCGCGCGGAGGCGACGACCATCATGCCGAGCGTGGCGAAGAGGATCAGGCTGAACAGTTCACCATAGTCTTCCTCGGCCTTACCGGCCATCTCGCGACCGCTGCCCAGGACCGCCAGGAAGGCAGTGCCAAGGAAGACGAGCTTGAAGAGCTGCGTCGCGGGCGTGATGGCGTAGACCTCACAGGGACTGTAGAGGCCGTTGGCGATGGCGCTGGCGCACGCATCGATGTACGCGAACGTGAAGTCGATGGTGGTGCCAGGGATGTCCAGGCGCCATTGGAACAGGGTGCCGAGCGTGACGAGGAACGCACCGCCGAGGCCGATGAGCGCGAACTGGCGCATCCCCAGGCGGTCCGGCAGCTTGGCGCCGGCCAGGGGGATGAGCAGTGCGAACACCAAGAGGATGAGTTCGGCGGTCCAGATCTGCCAGTAGAGGGGCTGGCTGAAGAGCCCGCTCACGAATTCTGCGATTCCCATCTAAGCGACCCCCATCACGTGCATGACGGTGTGCGTCCAATCGTTCATCTGTCCAAGCAGGAGCGCGGGCAGGATGCCGAAGATGATGGCGAGGATGACCAGGACTGCCATGGTCCAGCGTTCGACCGGCACGACGTCGTGGACGTGGTGAGGGTCGACGGTGGCGCGGTCGGCGCCGAAGAAGGCGCGTTGCAGGGCCCAGAGGAAGTAGCCCGCGGTGATCAGGACGCTCCAGATGGGGACCATGATCCACCAGCCGAAGGCTTCCCAGATGGCCGCGAAGATGGCGAACTCCGCGATGAAGCCCATCATGCCCGGCAGGCCGAGGCTTGCCAGGAACAGGGCGGCGGTGAGGCCGGCCAGCATCGGCGTCTTGGTGGCGATGCCACCGAGTTTGCTGATCAGGCGGGTCCCGGTGCTGTGTTGCAGGCTACCGGCGGCCATGAACATGCCAGCGCTGATGACACCGTGGGCGACGTTCATGTATGCGGCGCCGGCCCAGCCGAGCTCGTTGAAGGTGGCCAGGGCGATGGTGACCATGCCCATGTGGCTCACGGACGAGTACGCGATGAGCGATTTCAGGTCATCCTGGGCCAGGCAGAGGAAGGCGCCGTAGAGGACGCTGATCGTACCGAGGATGAAGAGCGGCCACTGGAAGTACATCGCGGCGTCGGGGAGCATCGGGAAGGCGATGCGCATGAGGCCGTAGCTGCCCATCTTCAGCAGCACGCCGGCCAGCATGACGGACCCCGCGGTGGGGGCCTGCACGTGGGCGTCGGGCAGCCAGGTGTGGAAGGGCACGCTGGGCATCTTCACGAGGAAGCCGAGGGCCAGCAGGCTGAAGGCCAGCAAGCCGAAGCCGTGGGCGAAGCCGCCCGCCGAGGCGCGCTCGGTGAGGGTCGGGATGTGCCAGGTGCCGAGGCCGCCGCCGAAGTACAGAGCCATGAAGCCGACGAGCATCACGAGGGAGGCGCCGCCGGTGTAGACGAAGAACTTGTAGCTGGCGTACTTGCGGTTGGGGCCGCCCCAGATCGCGATGAGGAAGTACATCGGGATCAGGACGAATTCCCAGAAGATGTAGAACAGGAACAGGTCGAGCGCCGTGAAGACACCGATGACCGTCGCGTTCAGCAGGACGAGCATGGTGAAGAAAAGCCGGGGCTTCTTGGACTCGTTCCAGCTGTAGATGATGACCAGGGGCGTGAGCAGGCTGGTCAGCCAGGCGAGGCTGGCGCTGAGGCCGTCCACACCGAAGCTGAGGGTGATGCCGAGGCTCTTGACCCAGGGCCAGTTCGTGGTGAACCTGTAGTCGCCGCCGCTGCTGATGCCCACTTGCAGGAAGATGAGCGTCATGACGACGAAGGCAGGGATCGTGAAGATCAACGCGACGCGCCGGGCGTTCTTGTCGGAGCTGGTGTAGGTGGCGAGGGCGCCGACCAGGGTCAGGAGCAGCGTGACCGGGATCAGGCCAAGCGTGTTCGTTTCCAGGATGTCAAGGACGTTCAACGGATTCACCACCGGATGAGGGGAAGAAGGGCGATCGCTAGCACCAAGAGGACCGTGGCCCCGATGGCGATGCTACTGAGATAGGTCGTGATGCGTCCGTCCTGCCATTTGCGCAGGAAGGCACCTTCGGCCTGGGCACCGCGGGCGGTCGCATTGACGACGCCGTCGATGGCCTTGCGGTCGAACAGGTTGCTGAGCTTGGCGATGCCCAGGGCGAACACGTTGCCGATGGGCTCGTAGATCGCCTGTGTCACATAGTAGCGGTTGTACAGGAGCCCGCGGAGGCCCGAGGTGGGCACTTCGGCTTCATTCGCCGGCAGGCCCTTGGTGTACTTGCGGGCCAGGAGGATACCCAGGACAGCCAGACCGAGCGACGCGTAGGTCAGCGGCGCGGTCAGGATGTTCATGAGGATCTCGCCCGGCGCAAGCGCGTGGTGGGCGCCGAGGTCGTGGCTGTACGGGTACGTGATGACGTTCTCGAAGCCGCCGGTGAAGCCGGTGACGAGCCAGAGACCGCCGATGGCAGCGAAGATGGCCAACACGATGAGCGGACCGGTCATGACGCCCGGGGATTCGTGGGCGTGTTCGGCGTGCTCCGTGCGGGGTTCCGCGTGGAACGTCAGGAACATCATGCGGAACATGTAGAACGCCGTCATGAGCGCGGTGAGCATGCCCATGACCCAAAGCAGCGTGAAGACGGGTTCGATCGAACCGGCCTTGAACGCGACCGCGAGGACCTCGTCCTTGCTCCAGAAGCCACTGAAGGGGATGATGCCGGCGATCGCGAGGGTGCCGACCATCATGGTCCAGTACGTCTTGGGCATCTTCTTGCGAAGACCACCCATCTCACGCATGTCCTGGTGGTGGTGCATACCGAGGATGACGCTGGCGCTTCCAAGGAACAAGAGCGCCTTGAAGAACGCGTGGTTCTGCAGGTGCAGCATGGCGGCCGTGAAGCCGATGCCGTTCGGGTGGCCTTGTTCGAGGGTGTACGCGTAGTACACACCGCCGGCGCCCAGCGCCAGGAACATGTAGCCAAGCTGCGACAGGGTCGAGAAGGCCAGCACGCGCTTGATGTCCAGGGCCACGAGGGCCATGCTGGCGGTGTAGAGCGCGGTGATGCCACCGATGACACCGACGACGATGAAGGTGTCAGGGTTCAGCAGGAACAGGGGGAAGCTGCGTGCGACCAGGAAGACACCGGCCTTGACCATCGTCGCGGCGTGGATCAATGCGGAGACCGTCGTGGGGCCTTCCATGGCGTCGGGCAACCACAGATCCAGGGGGAACTGGGCGGATTTGCCGACCGCGCCACCGAAGATCAGCAGAGCAGCGGCGTAGAGCGCCGTCTTGTGCTGCTCCAGGTCCGGGTGGTGGAAGAGGTCGCGGTAGCTGAGGGTCTTGAAGGTCACCAAGAGGATGATGATGCCGACCATCAGCAGGATGTCGCCAAGGCGCGTCGTCAGGAACGCCTTCTTGGCGGCGATGGCCGCGGAATCCTTGTGGTACCAGTACCCGATCAAGAGGTAGCTGCACAGACCCATGATCTCCCAGAAGACGAACATCAGGAGGTAGTTGTCCATGAGCACCGTGCCGAGCATGCCACCGATGAAGAGGGCCTTCACCGAGTAGTAGCGGCGGAGCTTGCTGTTGGGCTCCTCGTGCATGTAGTGCGTCGAGAAGAGCACGATGAGGAAAGCCAGGATGCTCACCAGCGTGCCCAGCCAGACGCTGAGGTTGTCCAGGAGGAAACCGAATTCGAAGTGGTAGTCTCCGATGCTGAACCAGGTGACGCTCCAGCCAGTGGGCTCGGCGCCCATGATGATGTGCTGGACGAAGAGGTACAGCATGCCGATGACGCTGAAACCGACTGCCGTGACGACGGTCGCGGCGCCGCCGCGCCAGTGGGTCTTGCCGTACAGGAAGACCGCGAGGCTGGCGAGGATCGGGGCGACCAGGACGACCATGGCGGCCGTCAGTTCAGTGCTGGTTGCTGCAAGGAGTTCCGTTGCGTGGAGTTCAGCCATGTTACCACCTCAGGGTCGTGGCCGCATCGGCGTCCACGGTCTGCATGTGTCGGTACAGGTGGATCAGGATCGCGAGACCCACGGCGGCTTCCGCGGCGGCCAGCGCGATGCTGAAGAGTGTGTAAGAGAGGCCATCACTCTGACCCCAGTGCTGGGCGAAGGCGACGAAGTTGATGTTGGCGGCGTTCAGGACCAGCTCGATGCTGATGAGGATGCGCAGGGCGCTCCGGTTGAGCATGATGCCCATGACACCGACGGCGAGAAGCGCGGCGCTCAGCATGACGGCCCACGTGGTCGGGATCATTCTTCCTCACCTCCCTTGACGGGTTCTTCATCGCCCAGGTCGGTCTCTTGCTCGGCAAGCACCGGATCCATGGGCGTGTGCGGGAACAAGGCACCAAGGTTGCTGGTGGCCTGGGTCTTGCGCAGCGTCTCCTTGTCGGCGCGGCGGTAGACGTCGCTGTCGAGGCCGGAGACGAGGGGGCGGGCGATGACCAGGGCGCCGATCATGGCGGCGGTCAGCAGGATGCCGAGCACTTCGAAGGCGACCAGGTGGTCACGGAACAGGTCGGTGGCGATGGCGTCGATGTCTTCCGCGCCGCCCACGGGGTCCGCCGTCCACGGTTCGGCGGCCAGGACGGCCGCGGCGAGGGCGGAGAACAGGACGATGGGGACGGCGATGCCGACCCGGCGGGCCCAGGTGCGGTCGCGGCTGGGAAGCTTCTCTTCTTCTTCGTCACCGGCGACGAACATCACGGCGAAGACCAGGATGGTCAGGATGCCGCCGACGTAGACGAGCACCTGAAGGACACCGATGAGGGGTGCGTTGAGGAGGATGTAGATGCCGGCGACACCCACGAGGGTGATGCCGAGACCGAGCGCGGCGTGGAACGTGCGCTTGGCGAAGGCCGCCCAGAGACCGCCGCCGAGCACGGTGGCGGCGACGATGATGAAGAAGATCTGTTGGCCGATCACTTGTACGGCCCCCGTCCAAGAGCGGCTTCGTTCTGACTCAAGCGGTCGGGCTTGTAGTCGAAGTCGCGCACGTAGGCGCCGGTCTCGTATTCCTTGCCCATGCGGATGGAATCCGTGGGGCAGGCCTCTTCGCACAAGGAGCAGTACATGCACTTGCTGATCTCGACGGCCGGGAACTTGTGGCGCTTGTTCTGCGGGGTCTCGAAGCCGGGGTCGTAGTCGACCATGTAGCACGAGCCGTTGGGGCAGGCCTGGGCGCATAGGGTGCAGCCGATGCAGGTCTCCAGCTTGAGGTAGATGCGGCCGCGGAAACGGTCGGAGACCGGGCGCTTCTGCTCGGGGTACTGGACCGTCACGGGCTTCTTGAAGAAGTTCTGCAGCGTGACGCCCATGCCTTGCAGGATGGGGACGAGGGGGGTGGTCATCCAATGACCCCCAGTTTCACGGCGATCGCAGTTCCGACGAAATTCAAAAGGGACACAGGAAGCATGACTTTCCAAGCCGCGCCGAGGTAAGTGTCGACACGCACACGCGGGATCGAGGTCCACACCCAGAAGACCACGAAACTAAGAAGAAGGGACTTGGCGGCGAACCAGAAGACGCCGGGGATGGCGCCGAGGGCCGGGATGAAGTCGATGAAGGGCGCTTGCCAGCCACCGAGGTACAGCATCGTCATCAGGGCGCTGATGAAGAAGACGTTGCTGAACAGCACCACGAAGAACATGCCAAAGCGCATGCCGGAGTATTCGGTCGTGAAGCCGGCGACGAGTTCGCTCTCAGATTCGGCCAGGTCCGTGGGGGCCAGGCCGGCCTTGGCGAGGGCGGTGATGAAGAAGATCACGAAGCCGACGATCTGGGGTACGATGAACCAGACCGCGTGCTGTGCTTCGACGATGCCCTGCGTGCTGAGGGTGCCGGTCATCAGGATGATGCTACCGATGGCGAACAGCATGGGGATCTCATAGGAGACGTCCATGGCGGCGGCGCGGATGCCGCCGTACAGGCTGTACTTGTTGTTGCTGCCCCAGCCGGCCATCATCTCGGCCAGAGGCGCGATGGCGCTTGCGGCGAGGATGAACAGGATACCGGTGCTGATGTTCGTGAAGAACAGGCCCTTGCCCCAGGGCATGGGGCTCCAGGCGATGACGGTGAAGATGACGGCCACGTAGACGGCAGCGCCCCAGGCGATGCGGTCGACCTTGGCGGGCCGGATGTCTTCCTTGGAGATGAGTTTGATACCATCTGCGAGGAACTGCAGGATGCCGAAGGGACCGACACGGTTCGGGCCCTGGCGCGTACCCATGCGGGCGAAGATGCGCCTGAACGCGAAGGTGAAGATGCCGCCCGTGGCGAGCACGACGGTGAAGACCAGTACGCTGCCGATGATGGATGCGATGGTCAGGTCCAGCCAGTGCGGCGTCCCCGGAATGGTGCTGTCGATAAGGTCGGTGAGTGCTCCCATGTTCAGGCCTCCCTAACGGTCCACGTCCCCCAGGACGATGTCAATGGACCCCAACGTCGCGATGAGGTCAGCGATCTTCTGGCCGCGCGCCATGAGCGGCAGGACTTGCAGGTTGGCGAAGCTCGGCGCGCGCACGTGGACACGGCTGGGCTGGAGTTTGCCGTCGCCGATGACGTGGACACCGTACTCACCCTTGCTGTGTTCGATGCGGGCGTACGCTTCGCCCTTTGCCTTGATGCGGAGCATCTTGCCCCCGGCGAAGGCCGGGTTGATGTGCAGGCCGTCGAGGTTGCCATCGCGTAGTTTGGCGATGACCTGCTCGAGGATGCGGCACGTCTGGATCATTTCTTGCCAGCGCAGTTGCAGGCGACCGTAGCAGTCGCT
>JBFIDG010000065.1:0-10894 GCA_041581335.1 Thermoplasmatota archaeon | reverse complement strand
GCCGATGACGGGCGTCATCTTCCAGCCGTTGGGGCCGTTCTGCTTGACCGAGCGGTCTAGGTCGAAGTCCAGCACGATCTGGGTCTCCTTGCCGGCGTCGATGTCGAACGACCTGACGACCTTCAGGGTGGGGTTGGCCATCGCGATCTCGACGCGGCTGCCGTTCTGCATGCCGTAGGCCTCAATGGCCTCGATGCGGATCTGCGTGTACTTGCCGGAGGCGAGTTCGGCTTCGCCCAGGAACGCGGCGCGGTCACCGCTGAGGTCCAGGAGGTCGATGTCGCGGCCGGTGGCGTTCTCCCAGAGAGTGATCCAGGTGCCGTTGTCGGTGTCGTTGCCGCCGGCGTGGACACTGACCTTGGTGAACACCACGTGTATCTCATCGAAATCGTCCGTGGCTGCGTCCTTGACGTAGATGCTGGCGGATCCGGCACCTTCGCTGACGCAGCCAGCTAGGGCGACGAGGCTCAGGATCAGGATCGTGCTGATGGCTTTCATCGGACAAGGCTCGCGTTCCTCGTTGTTAAGGCTGTCCGGACAGGGCTCGAACAGACGGCAGGATGGGTCGGCTTTTGCGTGCGTGGCCAGTGTTCGGCGCTTGTGCCGCCGTGGATCGCGGCGTAAGGTACCTCAAGCCTCGGTTCGATCGGTGTGTATGCTCTCCGCTGCGAAGCACGTCGTGGTGGCACGTGCTTCATCGAGCAGGAGGGCGGTGGGCTGCGTCGCCTTGGTGGCGTGGTGGTCATGCCGTTGCCGCTTGCGCACTGGATGGTCACGGGCAAGAGCCCGTTTTTCCATGCCGGCCACGCATCGCCGCGTGCGGCTGGCTGGGCCCGGCCCACGGCAGGGCCGAGACGCTTGGGTCAAAGGGTCCGATGATTGTAGATGCCTGCTGTCGGGGCTTTTTTTGCTCATCAAGAACATTAAATGCTGGGGTCGATGCGGCCAGGTGAGGGGCGACGAAAAGGCGATCATTGTCGCACGTGCCCTCATTGAGGGAGATGTGGAGGTCCGGTTGGAGCCTCTGCAACCGCTCCACATCCGAGTGGGGGAGCGGCTGACGCTGCGTTTCGAGTACCATGTCGCGGAGTCCAGTCCACGCAAAGATGCCTGGATCATGACGTTCATGACCACCCATGGCGGCGTAGAACGCAAGGCGGAGAGGGCGCACCACGACACATTCGGGGTCAAGGATGAGGTTTGGGACGGCGTCGAAGAAACGTTCGTCTTCGAGACGCCTGGGACCGTGGACATCGCGTTCCATGCGGCGGCGGTGATGAAGCGGGTCGCTTGGATCGGCGGCGCTGGGGCTGCCGACGTCAAGGACCACGCCGTCGTCGGCTCCGTCCATATCCTGGTCCTCCCCTGACGGGGCTCAGAGCGTGCGGGTCCCGCGGAAGACCGCTGTATCATCGTAGCCGACGATGACGGTCACCTCGCGGGCTGCCTCCAGGATGCACCCGGGGCCGACGACGCAGACGACGTCGCCGACCTGCCATGTGCGACCAAGGCCCAGCGACGTCCCCTGCAGTTCCTGGGTCTGGCCGTCGTGTTCTATGTGGAGGCGCAAGCGCGCCACGTCAAGCGGCTCGCCTGTGACATATTGCAGGTCCAGGCCCCCCCTTTGTGCGTCCAATGCGAACCCGGCCTCGGTGGGGCTCAGGTCGGTCCGCTGGTCCGTGTCCAGCACCAGCCACGCTGAGAATCCGATGCCGAAGAGGACCAATGCGACCCACAGAGCCTTCATGCCAGGCCGGTGACGTGCAAACTCCCTTGCTCGCGCTTCCATGCTTCGGCGTCAGGTTCAGCGGTCCGCAGCCGGGCAGCTTGGACATTGGTGAAGCCGGCGGACTCGAGCGCGGCGATCCACTCGGCTTCGCTCCGCAGGGTCATGGGCACGCCCACGTCCCGCGGCCACGAGTGGCTGGCAACGTTCTCGGTGTAATGGTCGATGACCATGTGGAACGCGCCGCCCGGCGCCAGGACGCGGTGGACCTCGCGCAGGACCGCATCGGGGTCAGGTGCATAGTACAACGCCTCCATGCTCCAGGCCAGGTGGAACGAGTCGTTGGGGCTAGGGATGTGTGTGAAATCCCCCTCGTAGAACGATGCGGCCGGCGCCGGGGCCTCGAAGCGGGTGTCGAACCCCTGTTGCTGCGCCGCCTCCGTCGCCCGCCGCACCATCTCTCCGCTGGCATCGATGCCAAGGCTGTGGGCGCCCCGGCCAGCCGCGTGCCGTGCGGCCCATCCGTTGCCGCACCCCAGGTCGAGGAACTTCGTTCCGGGCCGGATGGGCAGGGTCGCGATGAGATCGCCTGCGGTGACCCCGTGCCCCCGCTCCATACCCTCGGCGCGTCCGCGCCTGGCCCAGTCATCGAAGAGGTCTGCCACGTCAGTCATGGGCGCGGGGACGGGGCGGGTCGTCAAACAGGTTGCGGCCTAGAACCGGAACAGCAACATGGTGAGCATCGCGAGGCCGATGAGTGCCAGCGAGACCTGGCCCAGCCTCTTCTCACGCGCCACCAGCAAGGTGTATGTGCCGGTGTCGTGGGCATGGCCGGCCACGCGGGCGGCGGCCAGGGGGCGCAGCCTCCTGTCGGTGGGGATGTGCCCGAACACGCCGATGGCGAATGCCATCACTGCGAAGCCCATGCCGGCGCCCAGGATCCATGCGCCGCGACCGATGGCCTCCAAACTGTACGCCTCGCTGTTGAGCCCCATGAGGGCGCCGCCGAAGACGATGGTGCCGACGGAGGTCATGCCCATGAACGGGCCATGTGGGGCCGTGGCGAAGAAACGGGCCGCCGCATCGTCGTCGGCCAGGACGCGCTCCACCACGTGGCTACGGTAGACGGCGCCCCCCGCCCATAGGATGGCGAACAAGAGGTGCACGGCGCGCAGGGACTGGATGGCTTCGACCACGGTTTTCGACTCTGGCGGGCCTTTTTGACGGTTCTCCATCGTGGTGGCTCGCGGCGGGCCGCTGACGGCCCTTGTGCGCCTCGCCGCGTCGTCACTCGTCGGGGGTCCCTTGGCGGCGCGTCGTGGGTCGGGTCGCCGTCCGGAGCGCCGCGGTCATGCGGCGGCTCGCCACATAGGTCAACACCAAGGACCACGCCATCAGCAGGACTGCGGCCGCTCGGGGCAACGCCGCCTGGAACACCGTCGTGAAGCCTGCTGTGGCGGCCAGCGCTGGAAACAGCACTCCGAGCACGAACTGCACAACGCGGAACGACGGCCTGGTCGGGGGGTGGCGCTCAGGGGTCATAGGGTGGATTGTGTGTCGCGAGGACATGCCGATGGTGGCGAACGGCCGGAATCGTCATGTCTGCCACGTTGATCAGGGCCAAATCGGGCCTCAGAGGGCTCCCGTCAAGCCAAGCGCTAAATATGGCACCCATGTCGGCCGCTTTGCGCCCACCCTTGGTGGATGCCGTTTCCTATACAGGTGCGATTATGGCTCGAGTCCCCGCAAAGATGTACCGCAAGATCACCCAGCGCCCTTACACGCGCCGCGAATACATGGGTGGCGTCCCCGGCCTGCGCATCTTGCAGTTCCACTCCGGTAACAAGACCGGTGACTTCCCCGTCCACATCAACCTCGTTCCTGAGGAACGTGGCCAGCTCCGTCACACGGCGCTGGAAGCGATGCGTATCACCGCCGTCCGTTACATGGACAAGAAGGCGGGCCGCGACAACTACCACTTGCACGTCCGCGTGTACCCCCACCACGTCCTGCGCCAGAACAAGCAGGCCAGCGGTGCGGGTGCTGACCGTGTCTCCATGGGTATGCGCCTGGCGTTCGGTAAGCCGATCGGCACCGCTGCCCGCATCGAGGCCGGCCAACCGGTCCTGACGATCCACACCTACGCGCGTGCCATCGACCACGCCAAGGAAGCCATGCGCAAGTGCATGAACAAGATCGCCATGCCCTGCCACTTCGACATCGGCACCTCCGACGGTCGCAGCCTCTCCGAGGTCATGAACATCGCCGCCGAGCGCGGCGGTCGTGCCATGAGCGGCGCCGGCACCCTGTCCGAAGAAGTCGTCGCTGAGCCGACGGCCGCCGAGATCGAAGCCGCCGAAGCCGCTGAGGCCGAGGGCGACGCCGAGGAAGCCGCTGAGGCCGAATCTGGCGACGACAAGGCCGACGGTCAGGACTAAGAACCCGCGCGCATCTGCGAGCGATGGGTGTGGTAACCTGACCAGCGTACGCAGTCCCGTGGCATTGGTGGCATCCCTTCTGTGTCTAGCGTCGGCTATGATGCTGGCGGGCATGCTCATCCAGGACCACGAGGCCCGCGACCAGCAAGCCTTCGCGGCGCCGGGCGACCAGCTCGACGTCGTGGGAGAGCTGGATGCGTTCACGGTCCCGGCACACTGGGACGAGGTCCACGCGGTGCTGAGCGGGTCCACATACCGGCTTGAGCAGGACGACTCTTCTGACCTGTTCCTGGTGACCGGCATGGACGCTGGCTGGGACGGCACAACCGTGGTGGCCCACGTCGTCGTCGTCCTGGAGACGGGACACCCTGATCGCGATGCTCGCATCGTCGTCCTCTCCCTCGCCGACCAGCCCGCCGTACCTCGGTGAATTGATGGATTGGTGGGTGTTGGTCACCCTGCTGGTCCTTACGGGGCTGGCCCTGCTGGCTTGGAGCGTACGCGCCCTTGATGCGGCGGGCGCCATCGCCGCGTTCCTGCTCGGCCTATGGGTCGCGCTGGGCGCCGGCATCAGCTGGCTGATCCTGATGACCTTGTTCACGGTCCTGGGCGTCATCGCCACGGCCGCCGGGCGCAAGCGCAAGAAGGCCGAGGGCCTAGAAGACGAGGTCGACGGCGAACGCAGCTGGAACAACGTGCTGGCCAATGGCGCCGCCGCCGCCCTCGCCGTCCTTGCCTGGCTCGTCCTGCCCGACAAGCAGGCCGCTGCCCTGGCTTTCGCCACCGCCATCGCGGCGGTCACCGCGGACACGATGGCCAGCGAGGTCGGGTGCCTCGCCAAGCGCTGCCGGCGGATCATCCCCCCTTTCCCGTTCCAACAACCGGGCACGAACGGCGCGGTCAGCATGCGCGGCCAGGCGGCCGCGGCATTGGGCGCCAGCATCATCGCCGCAGCCAGCATCTGGCTCCTGGGGGTCCCCGTCGCCTTGGCCTGGGTGCCGGCGCTGGCCGGGTTCGCTGGCTGCCAGATCGACTCGGTCCTGGGCGCCACGCTAGAGAAGGATGCCTCCCGTGACCGGCCGCTCAGCAAGCAGGACGTCAACTTCTTGGCGAGTGCCGTACCGGCGGTCCTCGTGCTCATCGGCTTCTCGCTGTGAAGCAAGCATCAAGTGCCCTGGGTGTCTCGGCCGGGCCATGGACGCAGATGCCAAGAAGCACGCTCTCCGGCTTGTCCCGTACGGCCTCTACCTGGCCGGCGCCAAGCACACGGACGGCAGCAAGACCGTGAGCCTCGTCAGCTGGTTCACGCAGACCAGCTTCGACCCGCCGCTCGTGGTCCTTGGCATGCACCGCGAATCCGCCGCCTTCGCGGGCGTGCAGGAGACGGGTGTCCTCAGCCTCAACTTCCTGGGCAGCGACCAAGGCGATGTCCTGAAGGGCTTCTTCAAGCACGTCGAATGCAACGGCAGCACGGTCGGCGGCCTCGACTACCATGAAGGCCCCGTCACCGGTTGCCCGATCCTGCCCGCCCTCCCCGCGGCCCTCGAGCTCAAGATGCGTGAGATCAGCGAGATCGGCGAGCACGCCAGCGTCATCTTCGAGGTCGTCGAAGCCCACGTGCACGACAAAGAGGCCACCCACCTCACGCACACCGACGCCAAACTGCATTACGCCGGTTGATGCACCGCGCCAGCATTCTCGACCGCGGGGACCAGGCCCTGCGTCCGCCGCCGCGCCGCTTCAACGTCCTGGTGGGCTACGTGTTGCCGTGGCATTGGGCCCGGATGTTCGAGGGGTTCGCTCGCCGGGAGGCGAAGCGCCTCGACTGCGCCTTCGTGCACTTCGGGGTCAACTGCGTCCTGCACTTGCCCGAGGCCTCCTACACCGTGCCATGGCGCGACGTGCGCGCCCACCGGGACGGGCCCCTGTGGAACATCCACGCCGCCGGCATGGTCCTGGTGCTGTCCGATGACTTCCTGGCCGCCTGGGAGCGCCGGCGGTTGGAGTATTCAACCCACGTCGACTCGGCCTGAGCATGGACCCCCGCAACAAGGTCGCACTCGTCACCGGCGCCAGCAAAGGCATCGGCGCCGCCATCAGCCTCGCCCTCGCGGCAGCGGGCGCCAAACTGATGCTGGTGGCCCGCGGCCAAGAGGCCCTCGAGCTCATCGCCGAGAAGTGCCGGGAGGCGGGCAGCCCCAAGGTCGTCACGGTCACCGCCGACGTCTCCCAGTACAAGGACCTGGACCGCATCATCATGTCGGCGGTCCGCGAGTTCGACGGCTTCGACATCCTGGTCAACAATGCCGGCATCGGTTCCGTCAAGCCGATCGAAGAGGTCTCGGATGAGGAATACGACCACGCCATGGCCGTCAACCTCCGGGCGCCGTTCATGCTGACCCAGTCCGCCATCAAGACCATGCGCCGCAAGGGCACCGGACAGATCGTGCAGATCGGCAGTGGCCTGTCCTACTTCGGCCGCGCCGACTGGTCCCTGTACGCCGCCGCCAAGTTCGGCCTGCGTGGCTTCACCGAATGCGTGCGCCACGAAGTCGCCAAAGAGGGCATCAAGGTCGGCCTCGTCGCACCGGGCTACACCAAGACAGAGTTCTTCGAAGACTTCCCCGACCGCGACGAGCGTAGCTTCGACGGTTCCCTCATGCCCGAAGACGTCGCCCACGCTGTGATGGCGATGATCACGCAACCAGCCACCAGTGACATCAAAGAGATCACTGTGCGCGGCCCCATCAGTCCGTAAGGTCCGTAAAGGGCGGGGCTGGTAGGCCGCACGTGTCGGACTGGCAGCCTCCTCGCAACGCACGCCCCTTGGCGCCGTATGCGATGCGCAACCTCACCGTCGCGCTGATGTGGCTCACCGGTGCGATCCTTGTTTTCCAGGCCGTGCAGACCGTGGTCTACAGGACGTTCAGCCCCATCGGATTCTCCGGCCAGGGTAACAATGAGTTCTCTGACCTCGGTGCCATGTTCGTGTTCCTTGGGGTCGCGATGCTCGGCGGCCTCGTCGGCCTGGCGCAGATCATCGTCGGCATCATCTGGATGTACCGGGCCTCGGAGAACGTCACCCGTTTCGGCATCACGGACCGCACCTTCGGACCTGGCTGGGCGGTCGGCGCCTGGTTCATCCCGGTGGCCAACCTGGTCCTTGGCTGGTTCGTCATCCGCGAGATATGGAAAGGCAGCCAACAATGCGTCAGCAACACTGACTGGAAGCAGGTCCGTATGCCAGCCTGGATCATCGCTTGGTGGACGTTCTTCACCACCTCCTACGTCGTATCCTACGCAGCAAGTGGCTACACGCTGGTCAAGACCTTCGGCGCCATCTTCACCGACCCGATGGTGCCGCCCACCCCGCCAGATGTCTACGTCGCGACACTCGCATCGGCCGCCTGCTACATCATCGCCGGCGTCTTCTTCCTGCGCTTCATCAGCATCATCCAGGGACTACAAGACGGCGTGGGGCGCGGCATGCCGGCGCTGCCCACCACCATGCAGGCGTTGTGATGTCGGGGCGACGCTGATGGCCTTGGACCCGGTGGCCTGGGCGGCGTTCACCGACCTTTTTCCGGACAATCCGGAGGCCGTGAAAGAGATCGTCCAGATCTTCCTGGAGGAGAGTCGAAGGTCAGAGGCCCGCATGGTCGAAGCCATCGGCAGCGGTGACGCCGCGACGATCCACCGCGTCGCGCACAATCTGAAGTCCACTTCCATCCAGCTCGGGGGTGCTGGGCTCTCCGAGACGTGCCGCGTCCTAGAGGCCGCAGGGCGAAGCGGCGATGTCGCCGCCACCGCGCCCCTCCTACCTGCATTCCTCCGGCAGCTCCACACGCTCCAGCAAGACCTGGCGGAGCGTTTGGGTCTATAACCAGCGGGGCTGTTCAAGCCGCATGCCTGAGACCAACATCATCGTGGCCCGCGCCCGCATCGCCGGTGGTCTGTCGCTTGCCAGCGAAGCCCCCGCGCAGGTCACTGCGGACGCCGGCAGCCGGATCCTGATCAAGCTTCCATTCCGCTTCGACGACCTGAGCAAGCTGCGCGAAGACTACGAGGTCACCCTGGCCGTCGCGCTGGACGATGAGCCAGAGGAAGTGGCCACCGTCGTGGGCAAAGACATCCTGGGACTCAGCGACGACAAACGAGGCTTCGTCCTACAGGAGCGCACGATCGTCGCGCCGGGCGAGCACCAGTTGCACTTCCGCGCCAGCGTCCGCCTCGAGATCGGCGGGTGGGACGGCGGTGAGACCCAGCTCCAGGAGAACGAAGTGACCGGGACCGTCCGCGTCACCGTCCGCTGAGCCGTCCGCCTCCTGTAGATGCTCTTGACGACGGGTCCCGGCCGCTTCGGCCTCGCCGCCACTTGACTTATCATCGAGGGGTGGGTCGGCGGCGCAATGACCGTTAGCGCGGTGGTCGGCACCCAATGGGGCGATGAAGGCAAAGGCAAGGTCGTCGATTACCTGGCCGAGCGGGCCGATTATGTGGTCCGCTTCCAGGGTGGCAACAACGCCGGACACACCATCGTGGTCGGCGATGAGACGTTCAAGCTGCACCTGCTCCCCAGCGGCGCGGTCAGTGGCAAGACCGGGATCATCGGCAACGGCTGCGTCGTCGACCCCCACGTCCTCGTCCGAGAAGTGACCGAGCTCGAGGAACGGGGCGTCAAGTTCGACCTGTACCTCAGCGACCGGGCGCACCTCATCATGCCCTGGCACCGCCTGCTCGATGGCCTCGAAGAAGAGGCCAAGGGCGGCAAGAAGGTCGGCACCACCGGCCGCGGCATCGGCCCCTGCTACCAGGACAAGGCCGCCCGCACCGGCATCCGGGTCGGCGACCTGCTGCACCCCGAACGCCTGCGCGAGAAGGTCCTGGACAATATCGCCATCAAGACGGGCATCCTGAAGGCCTACGGCCGCAAGGACAAGCTCGACGTCGATGAGATCCTTGACGAGCTCGAACTGGCCGCCGTCGTGCTGCGCCCCTTCATCACCGACACCGTGCAGATGCTGCACGAGGCCGTCAAGAACGGCCAGAACATCCTTCTCGAAGGCGCCCAAGGCGTCATGCTCGACCTGGACCACGGCACCTACCCGTACGTGACGAGCAGCTACGTCGCCAGCGGTGGCATGTGCAGCGGCAGTGGCCTCAGCCCCCGCAACATCGGCGACGTCGTCGGCGTCGTCAAGGCCTACACGACCCGCGTCGGCGAAGGCCCCATGCCCACGGAGCTGAACACCAAGGTCGGCATCGGCGAACACCTCGCCCGCGTCGGCCACGAATTCGGCACCACGACCGGTCGCCCCCGCCGCTGCGGCTGGCTCGACCTGGTCGTCGTCAACCAAGCCGTCCGCCTCTGCGGCGTCAACCAGCTCGCAGTCACCAAGATGGACGTCATGTGCGGCATCGACGAGATCCAGGTCTGCCACGCTTACGAGCTGGCCGATGGCACCATCGTCGAGCACATCCCCAGCGACATCGACATGTTCGCTGGCGCCAAGCCCGTCTACCAGACCTTCGAAGGCTGGGACGATCTGGGCGACGGCACCTGGGAAGGCCTCCCCGCCCCCGCCCGCGTCTACTTGCAGTACATCCGCGAGAAGACCGGCGCCCAGATCAAAATGGTCGGTATCGGTCCCAAGCGCGACCAGACCGTCCTGCGCCAGTAGGTCCGTCCTCAGGTCGGATGCGCCGGCAAGAATTGCTGTGTCACGCCGGTTGACTGCGTCGGCCAGGACAGCGGCGCGCCTGCTCTGCGAGGCACAGCGCCAGGCCGCCGCGGCAACACTTAAGGACCGACGTCGGGGGTGCTCCGGGTATGCGTTCAATCGTGTTCGGCGTGCTCGCCCTCATCGTCCTGTCCGGCTGTGCTCAGCCGGAGGCCACAGAGGACGTCGCTGCCGTGGCGGGCCCAATGGATGATGCCAACTGGACCGCTCTGCCGGCGCCGCCGACCGCGTCGCTGGTTGTTGACGTCGACAACGGCACGGCGCCGCTGCGCGTCAACTTCACCATTGGCGGCACCAATGCAACGACGTGGGTGTTCGTCTTCGGCGATGGCAATGCCACCAACGGCACGCAGTTCCCTGCGACCATCAACCACACGTACTTCGCCGGCCTTCACAACTTCAGCCTCATGGTCGCGGGTGCCAACGGCACGACGTGGCAGAACGGCACCGTCAACGTCACGGCTCTTGAGGCCGTCCCGGAGATCGTGCTGGAACCGTTCTCCAAGACCGTGTCCGTGGATCAGCCGTGCGTCGGCTGCAAAGCCGGCACGAGCACCTGCACCTGGCGCGTCCATGGCAACGGGGAGGCCCAAGACTGCGCCTGGATCGAGTTCGGGCCCGATTACGCAGGCATGCCGTTCACGATCACGGGCACCGGCCTCGATCCCGATGGGCTGTTCTGGGAGACCTGTGACAGCGGTCCTGGCGCACGCTTCGACGTCGAACTCAGCGACGAATCCGGTCTGGTCCCGGCGGGTGCCACGTGCATCCTCGTCTGGGAAGCCTTCGACCCCATCGTGACCGTGACCTTCGACATCACTGTCGCCTGATCAACCGTCGACGAATCCGTACTCGATCCTCTGGGTGCCCTTGCCTTTGCCTTGGCGCCCGAGGATCTGGATCTCGCCGATCTCGCCCGTGTTGCGGACATGCGTCCCGGCGCATGGGCACAGGTCGATGTCATCGCCGATGCGGATGACGCGCAGGTC
>JBFIDG010000064.1:0-11014 GCA_041581335.1 Thermoplasmatota archaeon | reverse complement strand
GACATCATCGCGGCCAAGCGAGAGAGTGAGCGCCTGAACCTAGAACAGCCCCTGGTCGGATACGACGAGGACGGCTCCAAAGGCCGGATCGCGCCGTTCTACAGCCACGCCCAAGGCTTCGAGGAGTCGTTCGCCGCCCATGGGCTGCCCATGCCCATCCACGACGGCGAGCGTTACGTAAGCGTCATGACGGCCCATCGGGGCGGTCTTCTGGCGGCCATGCTGCATCCAGGGTCGAGCCGGGCCCTAGGCGCCACGGAAAGCATCTACGCGTTCGATGTCCCCGTGGGCTATATGGAGCACACGGAGTTCGGGTACGTGGCGCCGGTCACGGCAGGGCCCGCCGCCGATCAGCAGAGCCCAGGCCTCGCTGTCGTGCTGTTGCTGGGCGCGCTGGCGGCCATCGCGATGCTGCGGCGCCGCTAGAGCCGCACCGACACAGCGACACCGTCCCGCAGGGGCACGATGGTCGTCGCGAACTCGGCGTCCCGGCAGGCTTCCCGCACGTAGCTGCGCACACCCGCCGTCGCCGCATCCCGCGCGGACGGCTGGGCGACACGTCCGGACCATAGGGTGTTGTCCGTGATGATCAGCCCGCCGCGGCGGACTTTCGTGCGGGCGATGCGCCACGCGTCCGGGTATTGCTCCTTGTCCACATCGATGAAGACGATGTCGTACGTGGATTCGTCGTCGCGAAGCACCGCCAGGGCGTCGCCAACGACGAAACCACAGCGGTCGTGCAGCCCGGCGCGTGTCAGCCATGCCTGGGCCTCGTCCGACAAGGCCGGGTCGCCATCTGTGTGGACCACGGCCCCGGCGGGGCCCACGGCGCGGGCGAACCACCAGGTGCTGTAGCCGAAGCCGCTGCCCATCTCGAAGACCCGGGTCGCCCCGCTGGTGCGGGTGAGGACCTCCAGCAGTCCGCCGACCAGCGGCCCGACGATGGGGAAGCCACGGGCTTCCCCTTCTTTCCGCATGGCCGCCTCGATGGGGTCAGGCCTTGGTTGCTGCGATAGGATCCACTCCTCGATCTCGGGCGCGACGATCACGGGGTCGGGAGAGCCGGCCGTGGGGAAGAACCTGCACCCAGCAACAGGTACGTAAGGACGCTCTGACTTACGCAACCATGGACGTACCGCTGCGGAAGAAGGTCACTCGCGTGGGCAGCGGTGCCTGGAGCATCTACCTGCCCAAGAAGTGGATCGACAGCTGGGAACCAGCGCAACAGGAAGGGCGCCAAGTGGACCTCCGGCGGATCGGAGAAAGCATGCTGATCAGTCCGGTCATCGTCCGGCAACGCTACGAGGCGACCGTGCCTGACCGGCCGGCGGACATCATCATCCGGCTCTTGTCCGCGTACGTCAGGGGGCACCACGTGGTCACGCTCCATCCGGATGGGGGTGCGTTCAGCAACGACTGTATCGCCAGTGCTCGGGATTTCCTGCGCCACCTGGACGAGCGCCTGGAGGCCAGCTGCACACCAGCAGAGATCGGTTTCCAGTTGCGAGCCGACCTGCCGGCCCTCGTCTCACAAGGGGACGACCTGCTGCAGATGTTGGCCGCCAAGGTCGCGGAGGTCATCTCGCTTGCGTCCGACGCCGTCACCACGTACCGGCACGATCCCGACCGGGCCCTGCACGCCATGCGTCTCTTGCGTGACACCCACGAAGAAGACGTCAGCCGACTCCACCACCAGGCGACACGGCTCGTCGCCACCCTCGAGATCCCGATGCCTTCCGTGAGTGCGTACCAGTTGCTGGGGCTCGCGGCCACTGATTTGGCCCGCATCAGCGAGCAATGCCTCCGGATAGGGGACACAATCCTGCAGGAATACGGCCTACAACGGGGAGACCTGGACTACCCGCGGGCGTCGCTTCTTGAACGCATTGTCTTGCCGTCGACGACCACGGGCGTGGTCCGCGCCATGCTCCAGGTCACGATCCAGCACTTCCCGGCGCTGCGCGACGGCCTCCAGGCCATGATGGCTGCGCTCCTGGTCCGTGATCTGGGCGAAGTGGAGCGGCGGGCCGCCGCCGCGATGGACGAACGCAACGCCATCCGGGAGGACACATTCGCCGCCGCGGCCGCGTTCTGGGGCCATGGGGGGGTCACTGACCAGGCCATGGCGGCGCTCAACATCAGCAAGCACGCCACCGCTCTGGCACACGCACAGGAGTTCGTCGGAGCCATCGGGGCGACCGCCATGACGCTCCTGGCGTCCGACGACGCGGCCGGCCGGGGCCAGAAGGCGCCGGGTGAGGGCCGCTAGCTCAAGCCATCCGGGGTGGCAGCCGTACGACACTCAACCAGAAGTTGTCGAAAGACTGCACCATGTTGACGAAGCTTTCGAGGACCACCGGCTTGCTGAGGAAACAGGCCGCCTGCAGGTCGTAGGACTTGAGCACGTGTGCATCGTCCTCCGAGGTCGTGAGGACCACTACCGGGATGGCCCGCAGCTCCGGATCGCCCTTCATGGCGTCAAGGAACTCGAAGCCGTCCATACGGGGCATGTTCAGGTCGAGGATGATGACGTCCGGCCGGCTGGCCTCGGCGTGCCGACCTTCGCGGCGCAAGAACGCCAGGGCATCCTCGCCGTCGGTCGCCTCGCTGATCTGCAGATGCATCTTCGCTTGGAAGAGCGCTTCACGGGTGATGCGCAGGTCGACGGGGTCGTCGTCCACCATCAACACGTGGATGGGTTCTGGTTGGTTCATGGGTTGACTCCTTTGGGGATATGCCAGATGAAATGGCCCCCACCGGAGGGCCCGAGCGTCAGGTCGCCTCCATGGTGGCGCGCCATGCGCCGGGCGATGGCCAGACTGGAGGTGAGGCGGGTCCGTCCATCCGCGCCGCGGACGGGGTTGAAGAGGCGGAAGATATGCTCCTCGCGTTGCGCCGGCACGCCTTCGCCATCGTCATGGAAATGGATGCGGATCGCGTCCACGGCCTCGTCCACCTTGATGGTCAAGTGTGCGGCCTCGCCGGCATGTTGGACGACATTGTCGAGGAGTGCCCTGATGATGCGGGACGCGTGGGCCGGATCGTAGCGCACGCATGGCAGGTCTTCGGCCACGACGCGGTCCCCGAGGTCGGCCCGCTGGGCCGTGATGAGCGCCCCGAGTGGCACCTCTTGCGGCGCTGCCACGCGTCGGTCCACGCGCGAATACTCCTGCAAGACCTCCAACTGGGCCTGCAGAACAGCCACTTCGTCCAACGCGAGGTCAAGGTATTCTGCGGCCGGTTCAGGCAACGGTCCAGCCTTGTCTTTTGTCATCTGTAGGAGTGCCGCCAGGCGCCGCGCCGGACCCCGGAGGTCGTGCGAGATGGCCCGGCTCATTTCGTCGTCGGTCATGGTCGTCCCCACGTGGGCCACAAGATGTGGAAACAGGATCCTTGGCCCACGGCGGACTCGACCCACACCTGTCCACCGTGGCGTTCCACGATCTTTCGTACGAGTGAGAGCCCGATGCCCGTGCCCGAGTACTCGTGCTGGCTGTGCAGGCGTTGGAAGATCTCGAAGATGCGCGCCTGATGGCGGGCTTCGATGCCGATGCCGTTGTCTGTGATGCGGATATGTGTCATTGGGCCCTCTGCGACGCCGCTCACATGCACGCAGGGAGCACGTCCGGGGTCGCGGTATTTGATGCCGTTCGAGATGAGGTTCTGCATGACCTGGCGGAACTGGCCCGCGTGCCCGGCCAGGTCGGGCATCGTGGTCTCCTCGACCGTGCCGCCTGAATCCTGCAGCATCTCCTGCAGGTCGGCTCGGACGGCTCGGACGGTCTGGGCCACATTGATTCGCTTGGACACGACGGGTTCGTTGTCGAGCCGGGAATAGCGCAGTAGATCCTGTACCAGGTTGCGCATCCGCTCAGCAGAATCCGCTGCGTAGCCAAGGAAATCATCGGCTTCTTGGTCGAGTCTCCCCTTGTATCGGCTTTGCACGAGTTGCGTGATGCTGATGACCTTGCGTAGAGGCTCTTGCAGATCGTGGCTGGCCACGTATGCGAAGCGCTCCAACTCCTTGTTGATGCGTCCCATCGCTTCGCGTTCCGAGCGCTCGCGGTCGTTCTCATCCGCCATGGCACGGCGGATCTGCCGGGCGCCGAGGATAGCGACGGCCAGGATGACGATGCCCGCCCCGACCCACTGGGCGTGGATCGCCAGGGCGCCAGCGGGTGCCGGGATGGTGGTGAGGGCATCCTGGGGCAGCGCCGTCAAGGCCACCGCCGCCGCGGCGATGCACACCAGGCACGCCACGACGACGATGGCCCACATATTGCGCCAAGCGAACCGCGCCGCCATGGATCGGGAGCGCCGGAGCCCGAGGGCCGGGAATGCCAGTGTGAGTGCCAGCACCGGGACGCCGCCGGTCATCCAGGGCAGCCACGGGACCGTCGCCGGACCCGGCGGCAGGGCCAAGAGCGGCGCAGGTGACGTCGAATTGAACCGGAGGCTGTACCAGCCGTAGTTCGCCTCGATGACTTGCGTGGGGATGGTGATGACGAGCTCGGCGCCTCGCTGAGGCGGAGGGATGGTGCTGAGAGGGATATCGGTCCCGTCCGGCGCCGTCAGCCGCGTCAGCTCATGGGTGGCGCCGATGTGGAGCGTGACATTGGTCCGCGCCCCCGGGGCCTGCGGGTCCGGGACATGGACTCCGACCGTGGCGGCGTGCTGGACCAGGTCCTGGCCAGGAGTGGTCGCATAGGATTCGTGCCGGTGCCCCACAACGGGGACGTGTGGGAACTCGATCTGTATGCCGTAGACCGCGGCGGAGAACGCCTGGCCGGAGGTCAGGAGGCCAAGACGCTGCCCCGTCGTGGCCCCGTGGTCATGGAAGAACCATCCCAGCGTCACGTGTTCGTTGCCGGCGGGGATGCTGAACGCATGGAAGACGTCCATGGGCGCCTCCAGACTCCCATGTGACGCGGAGATGTATTCTGAGCTGGCCAGGAACCCCCCGGTCTGGTTGTAGAACCGGACGTTCTGTGTCGCGTCCACGGCGAGCGGCACCTCGCCCATCTCGATGACCCGTTCCGCGGTGAACCGTACCTCGAGCGCCGTGGCTCCGGCCGGCACCGGGATCACGAAGAGCGCCTCAGCGCAGGCGGTCTCGGTATCGCTTTCGGCGAACCGGAACCCTCCGGTCTGGTCGTCTGTCTCCAGAACACCTTGGGCGCTGCATTGGTTCACCACCGGGTTGGGGGCCAGGGGGATCTGCATGTCGCGTTCCACCATGGCGCCCCCCAAGATGTCGAAGCCGTACGAAACGGTGCCCCGGGTGAGCAGTCCATCGTCGGCGCTGGCCAATGGCACAGTCAGCAGGATGGCTGCGAGGGCTGATGCCAACAAACCTCGCCCACGCATCGGGGCTCAGCCTTTCTTGTCGGCGAGCAACGCGATGAGGCCGTGCCGCTCTACGGCGAAGCGCAAGATCCGCTGTAGGAGTTCTCCCTGGAGTCGTCCCTTGATGAGGTAGTCTTGGGCCCCCTCATCCAGCGCCTGTCCCGCGATCTCGTCATCGGCGAGGTGGGTCAGGACAACCACGGGCACCTCCGGCACCTGGGCCACGAAGGACCGCAGGGTCTCCAGACCCTGCGAATCGGGCAATCCAAGGTCCAGAAGGGCCACGTCGGGCAGCGCCTCCCTGGCCCTGGTGATACCATCGGCCAGGCTTCCGGCATGGTGGAGTTCCTTGACCAGGTCGTGGGGGTCGCTCAGGCCGATCTCGGTAAGCCGGGCGTCCCGGGGATCGTCCTCGACCAGCAGGACCCGGAAGCCGGCCGAGGGGCACCGTGGCGGTGCATCCAACAGGTCCCGATGCAAAGTGGGCGTCGTGATCGCGCCGGGCCCGGAGGTCAACATGAGCGAGTGATTTGATAGCGGCAAAATAAAACCGCCGGTCCCACGCGCACGCGTTGTCTTCATCTCAATCTCAGCGGCAGAGGTCCTGGGTCGACGTCGCTGTTCGCCATGATGGTGGCGGTTGGCTCGTGGACTGCCCATCCATGCGCCGGAGCGATGCGCCGCAGCCAGGTGCCGCAGCCCTCTTGGCCGGGCCCGCGATGGCAACGTCGTGCCCGCATCAAATGTCGTGCGCCTCGGGGGTCGAGGCTTCGACTGCAACCTCTTCTTGCTCAAGGACGACACAAGCAACACCTATGATCTGGTCGATGCCGGCATCGGGACGGACCACGCCCGGATCCTCGCCGAGGTCGCCGCCGTCATCGACCCCCATCGTGTCAAGACCGTCGCCGTCACCCACGAACATCTGGACCACGTCAACGGGCTCCCAGCTTGGCAACGACTGGGCGCCAAGATCGCGACGAGTCAGGCGACGGCGGACAAGCTCCACGTGGGGCACGACCCCACGAGCGCGATGTTCGGGCAATGCATCCCCACCTTGGATGTCGATCGCGTGCTGCTTGACGAAGACGACATCGAGCTTGGAGGCATCACACACCGCGCCCTCCGGACTCCGGGCCACAGCCCAGGCAGCATGTGCTACTGGCACGAAGGCAGTGGCACGCTGTTCAGTGGCGACACGGTCTTCGCCCAGGGTGGCATCGGGCGCTTCGACTTCCCGGATGGCGACGTCCGCGTCCTTGCCGAGTCGATCCTCCGGTTGGAGCGTCTTCCCGTGCGTGCCTTGCACTGCGGCCACGGCCCTAGCGTGGATGGCGACGCGGCGGCGCGCTCGCTCAAGGGCAGTGCTGCCAACGTGCAGGCTTGTCTCTAGGCCTTCGGGTCGCGCTTGCGTCCCTTCCAGCGGTCCAGAGGATCCTCTTCGAGTTCCTCTTCCTTGGGTAGGATGGCGACCAGGGCCGCCTTCAGCTCTTCCAGGCCTTCGCCGGAGCGGGTGCTGATCTTGGGGCGATCCGAGTCGCTCTTCCAGACATCGCACTTCGTCTCCGCGACGATCATCGGGATGCCGAGCATCTCCTTCTGGACCTGCTCGAGCAATGCTTCTTGCTCCTTGTGGGAATATCCGCTGGTCTCGCTGGGGTCGATCAAGAAGAGCACCGCGTCCGCGGCGTGCTGCAAGGCCGCGACGGCTTGCTTCTCGATACTGTTCCGGTCCTCGTCGCGGCGGTCAAGAAGACCTGGCGTGTCGACGACCTGGTAGCGGACCTGCTGGTCGCCTTCACCGATCTCGAAGTGGCCGACCTCGGCCTGCTTCGTCGTGAACGCGTAGGTGTTGATCTCTGGCCTGGCACGGGTCCAAGCCGACAGAAGGCTGGACTTGCCCACGTTGGGGAAACCAGCGATGACGATGGTGGCGTAGCCGGCGCTGACCTCGGGCAAGAGCTTGCCACGTTCGCGCACTTCACGCAGGAACGTCAGGTCCTTGTCGACCTCGTTGACGATGCTGCTCAAGCGACCGTACAGGCGCTTCTGGATGGCTTTGAAGCACGGGACGTCGCGGCACTTGTTCCAATCGAACGACGCGTCGCGACCCATGTTCTGGATCTTCTCGGCGGCCCACTTGACCGACCCAAGCGACTTGCGAAGCTGGGGCAGGCCCGCGATGATGTCCAGGACCTCCTGGTCGTAGTCACGCAGGTGGTCCAGGTTGGGGAATTTGTCAGGGTACCGTGACAGGGATTCGACCGTGGTATCGACGACGCATTGCACACGCGCCATCTCGGTCTTCCTGATCCTGTGGTACCGATCGGGGTCAGGGACCTCGATCTTGAGCGAGCGCTGGAAAGCCTTGTCCAGGATCTCCTGCGCAGTCAGGATGGTGGGGACGCGTTCCAGCACAGGCGCGCCGACTTCGTTCTCCTATATGAGCGCGGAGATGGGCTACGCCTCCTCGGAGGCGTCACCCTGGATGGCGGGCAGCGTGAACCGGATGTCCGTGCCGCTCTTGCTCGGGGCCACCCAGACGGTACCGCCGTGGGCCTCGATGATGCGCCGCGTCACTGCCAGGCCGAGCCCGACGCCGTCCGGATTCGAACTGCCGCGATTGAACAGCTCGAACACCTTGCCAGGCTCGATCCCTTGCAGCCCGGGGCCGTCGTCGCGGACGGAGACCTCCACGATGTCATCGCTGCATTCTGCCGAGATCGTGACCGTCGGCGGGTGAGGGGAGTGATGGATGGCGTTGGTCAACAAGTTGTTCAGGACGACGCCCAGCAGGGCATCATCCGCCCAGACGGCCGGCAGCGGCTTGTTGACCTCGATGGTCGCCTTCGAGGCGTCGTCGCTGATACCCAGCATCCCTGCCGCGGTCGCGATCGCTTTCTCGAGCTTGACCGTCTTGCGGGTGGCCGTGGAGGCGCTGACTTCAGAGAAGCGCAGGAGCGCGTTGATCAGGCGCATCATCCGATCCAGGCTCTCGGAGGTGGTCTCCAGCTCCAGGCGGGCCTCCTCGATCTTTCCCGCTGACAGTTCCCGGTCCACCATGCCAAGGTAGAGCTTGGCATTGCGAAGCGGAGCGCGGAGTTCGTGGGATGTGAACGCCGCGAACTGCTGCAGGTCATGGTTGCTGCGCTCCAGCTCGTCGCGGGTGCGCTTGTGGTCCGTGATGTCGATGACCACCAAGACGGCGCCATCGATGCGATTGTCGCTGGTGCGGTATGGGTGGATGCGGAGCAAGGACCATCCGTCGCCGTCGCGCACCTCGCGTTCGACGGGTTGGACGTTGTCGATGACCCCTTGGATCAGGTCCTCCAGGTTGTCGACGCCGAGCC
This sequence comes from Thermoplasmatota archaeon, assembly GCA_041581335.1. GTDB lineage: Archaea > Thermoplasmatota > E2 > JACPAO01 > JAHFTW01 > JBFGSX01. The sequence goes on along the minus strand of JBFIDG010000064.1, from coordinate 2,318 downwards.
TCAGGCGCATGTCGCCGATGGGGCGCCCCACGTCGCTGCCGATCAATCGCAGGGCCTTCTGGGCCGCGGGGGTGAAGCGACGGATGCAGAGGTCCGATCCGAGGAAGACGATCGGGAATCGGACGGAACTCAGCAGGTTCTCCAGGTCGCTGTTGACACGGGACAATTCGGTGTTCCGGTTCGACAGTTCCTCGTTGAGCGTGGAGAGTTCTTCGTTGGCCGACTGCAGTTCTTCTGCGGTGGTCTGCAGCTCCTCGTTGGTGCTCTGGAGTTCCTCGTTGATGGAGAGGGCTTCCTCGTTGGACGTCCGCAGCTCCTCCGTAGTGGTCTCGTACTGTTCGACCGTGGACTGCAACTGCTCGCGCGTCTGTTCGAGCTCCTCTTCCAAGGCATCCAGCGACGAGGTCTGGCTCGGGCCGTCCTTGGCGGCACCCGATACGACCTCTTGGCCAGCACGGTGGAACGTCACGGCGAACATCTCTTCGCCGTCCATGTCGGTCAGCGGGATGCATTCGACCTCGACGATCGTCACGCCCTCGGGTCGTTTCCAGCGGACTCTTCGGCTGGTTCGTTTGTGTTCGTTCTGCGCCTGCATGACGACCGCGCGGACATCCAGCTCCAGGCCGGGTTTTGCCATGCGGAAGACATTGAGGGTGGCGCGGCCGGGCGCCGGCTCCAGGAAGTCCCTGGTGTGGCCGATGAACTCGATGACCTCGCCGAGCCGGTCCGCCACGACGCCGGGCGGGACATAGTGTCCCAGCAGGGCCTGGTTGATGCGTTGCCGTAGGCTCGCCTCGTTCTTCTCGGGCACCGGCATCTGCCGCACGGGTCGACGGCCGCTCTCGATGGGGGCACGGAAGATCGCGTAGGACAATGGCAGGGCCTTGTCCTTCCGGGTGTACACGGGCGTGTGGGTGTCGCTCTGGGTGAAGTACTCGGACAATTGGCCGGTGCTCTCACTCGAACCCAGGACCAGTGTCCCGTTGTTGCGCAGGGCGTAATGGAAAGCGGTCAAGGCACGCTTCTGGGCTTCCTGGCGGAAGTAGATGAGGACGTTGCGGCAACTGACGATGTCGACGTTGGAGAACGGCGGGTCGCGGTAGACGTTGTGGACCGAGAACACGCACATGTCGCGCAGCCGCTTGCTGACCTGGTAGCCATCGCCGGCCTTCGTGAAATACCGCCGGAGCAGCGTTTCCGGGATGTTGGCGACCGCCGTGTCCTTGTACAGGCCCTGTCGCGCCGCGCTGACGTTGGCCTCGTTGATGTCCGTGGCGAAGAACTGGATGGTCCGCGTGGCGGCATCCTCTCCGAACGCCTCCAGGACGGTGATGGCCATGGAATAGACCTCCTCGCCCGTGGAGCACCCCGCGATCCAGACGCGCACGGAGCGGTCCCGGGATTTGGCGAGTTTGGGAAGGATGTGGTCCGACAGGACCTGGAACGTGTCGGGTTCACGGAAGAAGCCGGTGACGCTGATGAGCGCATCCGAATAGAGCGCCTGCAGTTCGTGAGGATCGGCGCGGAGCTGTTCGATGTACGTGGCCAGATCACGCACATCGTGAAGCGCCATGCGGCGCAGCAGCCGGCGCTTGAAGGTGGACGTCTTGTAGTCGCCGAAGTCCACTCCGGTGGCGTTGCGCAGCAGGATGTGGACCTTTTCCAGGTTCGGGATGTCCTGCTCCATCTGCTCGTCGAGCGTGTTGGCCGGTGCCACGTACGGGTGCTTCAGGAGCTGGACGATCTCCGTGGCGATCTCTGCGGGCTTGAGGATGAAGTCGACGACGCCCGCACGGACGGCTGCGTCGGGCATGCCGCGGTAGGCGGCCGATTCGGGCTCTTGGGCGAACGTGATGCCGCCGGCTTCCTTGATCTCCTTCAGGCCGGCAGCGCCATCGGAGCCGGTGCCGGACAGGATGACACCCATGGCACGGGTGCCTACTTCCAGGGCCAGTGAGGCGAAGAACTTGTCAATGACGGCGAGCCGAGACTGTCCCTCGCTGCGTTTCAGGATGGAGAGTCGCCCTTCCTTGATGGCCAGGTCGGCGTTGGGGGGGATGACGTAGACTTGGTTCGCTTCGACCAGCGTGCCTTCCGTGGCCTCTTGGACCGGCATCGGGCTGTTCTTGCCCAACAGTTCCGCAAGTCGACTGCGGTGGTGTGGCTCCAGGTGCTGGACGACGATGACCGCCACATTGGCGTGGCGTGGCAGGGCATCGAGAAGGTGCATGAGCGCCTCCAAGCCGCCGGCGGATGCGCCCACGCCGACGACGACGGGGCCATTGCCGGAGTCCTTCGACGACTGCATGGGCTTCTTC
>JBFIDG010000063.1:0-11198 GCA_041581335.1 Thermoplasmatota archaeon | reverse complement strand
CCAGGCAGTGATTTCCCGTATGCGGATTTCCTGCAGCCATGGGTTCTCCCCGTCGGCGCAAGCTGGATTGTTGCCCAGGGCGCGGGCTCCCGGCCATGGGGTGAGGTCACGACGAACGTCGTCACGGACGGAGAGGCCTGGCAACTGACGGCTAAGGCGCCGTGCATCCAGGGATGCGGCTACCGCAACCGAGACGCCGGTACGACCACGATGGTACTGCATGCCAACGGGACCTACGGGTCGCTCTTCCCCACCGATTGGCACGTCAAGACGGCCTCTGGAACATCGGTGATCAAAATGACGCTCGTGGAGGCAGAGGAATCTGGGGCCCACCAAATCGAACTAAGGAACCCCGACGCTCTGATGCTCCCTGCGCTGAAGCCACTCCCCGCGCAATGGCTACCCGCGGAAGCCCCCGGGATCTTACCCAACGTCTCGCTCCAAGCCCGGCAGGCCTCGTTGTACGCCAATCCGACTTGGTTGCTTTACGGCTCGGACGCATCGTTCCTGACCTCTGCGACCACCTGGCAGCTTGCCGACCAGAACCCACCGCGATTCAGGGCGTGGTTCATGTTCGACCGTGAGGTCGGCACGGACCGGGATTCCTTCACAGCGTACCAACCGATAAGGGTGGGCGGGAATGGCCCGGAGACCTGGGACTATCGACTTCAGGCGGGTGGCGGCAATTGGGCCGGACAGGACCACGCCTATTTCGTGGCCGACGACGTCATGACCCTCCACCTTCAAGACCTTGGACTACCGGCCGAGGATGTGACGGGCCTCGGGTTCAGTCGATCCTCCCTGGTGGGCGAGCTCGGTAGTGCGACCGTCAGCTACAACCACGCTCGCGGCACCCACATCTACAGTCTCGCGGGAGCTTTGCCGCTCGAATTCTACGCCGCCTGAGCCCAGCGCGATTACGAAACCGCTATCGCCCCGACCGGACCTGCCCACGCATGGCCTACCAGCACGAAGGGTACACGCTCCACGCCCGCGAGGTGCAATTGAAGGGTGGCCACAAGCAGGTCATCTATTTCTTCAGCCAGCGCCAGCCCAAAAGCGGCGTCCCGGTGGACATGCCGGAAGGCTACACGGTCTCCGTGAACAAGCGTACGGGGCTTCCGTACCTCAAGAAGACGGCCTGAGTCACGCTTATCTACAGGTTCGAATGAGAACCAGCCATGGAGCCGGTCATCACGAACTGCCCTAAGTGCGGCCACGTCACCGAGCACCAGCTCCTGAAGCCTGGCGAGAACTCGATGACGGTCAAGTGTGACGACTGCGGCGACGTCCGCACCATCACGCCGCCTCGGGTCCGCATCATCGACCTCAAGCTCGTCATCAGTGACGAAGACAAGGCCCGCAATGGCCGCATGGAGGTCCCCCGGGACGAGGTCGTCGCCGTCGGACTCGAGTTCGACCTCGACGACCAACGCATGATCGTCACGGGCATCGAGGTCGAAGGCAAGACCACGAAGAAGGCCAAGGCGGAGGACATCAAGATCCTGCACGCCAAGGTGTTCAACACGGTCGCCCTCAAGTTCTCCTTGAACGAGGACGACAAGACGCGGAGCTTCCGCATGGACGTCGACCCAGACACCCCCGTCAGCGTCGGCGAGGTCTTCAAGGTCGATGAGACCCTGATGATCGTCAAGACGATCAAGTCGGACCAGAACCGCACCCTGCACCGCGGCTTCCTGATGGCCCGCAACATCGTGCGCGTCTTCTGCGACCCCGCTCCTTGGAAGGCCAAGAAGGGGCAGATCATCACGGCCCGCCGGCGTGGCGCCCCGCCGTCCCGGCGTGGCAAGCCCACGAGCCGTGTCAAGGCCCCCAGGTCCGCTGGCCCCAGGCGCCGTTGACCCCAATCGTTATGACCGAGTGTCGGTGAGCGAGAATTGAGTCCATGACCGAACTGCTCTGCCACATCGAGATCACGAAGGACGGACACTTCTTCATCGCCCGCACGGAGACCGACGCAGGCGAGAAGGAATTCAAGAACACGATCTTCGAGGACATGCTCACCGAGATGATCCTCACGCTGCAAGAGCAGCTGCCAGACCACGCTTAGGCGCGGTTGTTCCCCTCTTCCCCTTTTGTTGGCCCTTCGGGGCTATCGCGCGCTTCGCTGATGGCGCCACACGCGCCATCCAAGGCGCGCATCGATGCGCAGCCCCTACGGGCATCGTCGTGACCACGTCTTCGGCCGCCGACGCCGAGCACGGCATGCAGGCCTGAATCGCGGAGGACGGCGAAGCGGCCGGCGAAGGGCGTGGCGTTCGGCCAGAGTGTTCCTGGCCGTGGCCGACGCCGGCACAGTCGTTGTCTTGGCGGAGCCGACGAGTAGCGCCCCGTACGCCCCGCGCAGCCCCGAAAGAGCTCCCGCTCATCGAATCGTGATGGCGCCGAAGGCGCAGGGAAGCAAAGGAAGGAAGGGAAAGAGAAAGTTCGCCGAAGCGAGCCGGTGAAGGGACCTACCTACTGGCGGATCCCCCAGCCCTGCAAGCAGGACCGGCATCACCGCCACCGATCGCGGAGCGATTACTGGCGGATCTTCTCAGCCTGGACTTCGCGCTTGTTGACCAAGCGGTCCTTCTGGCGGCGGTGGCTCTTCTTGACGGAGGGACCGATGTGTTCGGCGCCCTTACCCTTGTTGCGGAAGCCACGGTGCTTCTGACCGGCGCTGGTCTTACCGCGCAGGACACGGTTGGTGGCCGGGCGGGTGCAGATCCAGTTCAGGTCCTTGTCAGCGCGGATGCTGGGGTGGAACGGATCGACGAGGATGACCTCGTAGTAGTGGTGCTTGCCGTCTTCGCCGACCCAGTAGGAGTTCAGGACTTCCAGGTTCGGGTAGCGCTTGGCAGCGCGCTGCTCACCGATGACCTGGGTGTTCTGCTTCATCGTGATCTTGTTGACACCCATCTTGCTGGGGACGCGACCACCGTCGAAGCGGCTCTTGTGCAGACCACCGCGGCGGACGCGGGCGCGCACGACGACGACGCCCTGCTTGGCCTTGTAGCCGCACTGGCGGGCGCGGTCAAGGCGGAGGGGCTTCTCGACGCGGACGAAGGATTCGCTGTCGCGCCATTCGATCATGCGTTTCCAGCCGGGGCTCCCGTAGGAGGTATCGGGCTGGTTCCAGGCTTCACCAATGTAGTGGTAGACACTCTTGCTCATACGCGTAATCTCCGCGGTTTGTCACCTTCACCCGCCCGCCGAAGCGGCCCCGAAGGGTTGGGCACATGGGTGCACAGCCTAAGCTGCAATCTTCGCCGACAAACATGTGGTATAAAACGGTGGGGGCGGCAAGGCGTAGCGCCACCCGGTCGCCGTCGCTCCTACCACCGATGTGGTTTATGCCCTCGCTCGGATAGCAGACAGATGAAAGTCGTCGATGGTGGCCCCCTGACCCGCCCCGTGATCCCGATCGTTGACCAGGTCTGGAAGCTCGAACGCGGCGGCCTGCACCAAGCAGGCGCCGATGTCGAGCACATGGATTGGCCCGCGGCGAAGAAGGTCATCAGCCAATGGGGAGCCGGCCTCCAGGCCGAAGGCATCGCCCCCGGGGACCGGGTGGCGATCCTCGCAGACACCAGCCGCGACTGGGTGCTGGCAGACCACGCCATCCACGCCATCGGGGCGGTCACGGTGCCGATCTATCCGACGCTGCCAGCGGACCAGGTGCAGTTCATCCTGGAGGATTCGGGCGCGAAGGCGGTGTTCGCCGACCCCGGCCAGATCCCCAAGCTCCCCAAGATCACGACACACACCTTCGGGAAGGTCAAGCTCGATGGTGTCCTGGAGCAGCCTGAGCCAGTCACCTTGGACGACCCTGCTTTGCTGATCTACACCTCGGGCACGACGGGGCGCCCCAAGGGCGTCCTCTTGTCCCACCGCAACATCGCGGGCGACGTCGCGGCTGCCACCGAGGGCGCGCGGCTTGACATCATCGACGAGCCTAGCTTGGTGGCGTTCTTGCCCATGGCGCACATCGCGGGCTACATCAGCATGCACGCAGTCATCTGCGTCGGCGGCGAGATCACCTTCAGCCGACCCGACCGCATGACCATCGACCTAGCGGCGACGCGACCCACGGTGCTGGTCGCCGTGCCCCGCTTGTGGGAACGCATCGTGCGCAAGATCAATGACACCGTCGCCGAAGGCCCCGCCGTGCGCAGGTTCCTGTTCGCGCAGGCCAAGAAGACCGCCATCGCGCATGCCCAGGCCCGCGAGAAGGGCGACGCAAAGCCAGGCTTCTCGCACAAGCTGTTCGAGCACCTCGTGTACTCCAAACTACGCGCCAAGTTGGGCATGGACCGGGCCGAGGTCGCTGTCACCGGCGCCGCCGCGGTCCGCCCGGACCTGTTGTGGTTCCTGCAAGGCATCGGCATCCCCATCATCGAAGGCTACGGCATGACCGAGACCTCGGCGCTGAACGTCTCGACCACGGCGGACGTCCGGCGCGCAGGTACGGTCGGCCTGCCGTTGCCGGGCTTCAAGATCGCCCTCGACGATGATGGGGAGATCCTCATCGGCGGTATCGGCGTGTTCCAGGAATACTGGGGGCTGCCCGAGGAGACGAAGAGCACTCGCGTCATGATGAACGGCGAGCCATGGGTGCGCAGTGGCGACATCGGCCAATGGACCGATGGGCTACTACAGATCATCGACCGCAAGAAGGAATTGGAGGTCTTGGACACCGGCAAGAAGATCGCCCCCGTCCGCGTCGAAGAGATCCTCAAGTCCGAATGCTCCTACGTCGAAGATGCGTGCCTCATCGGCACCGACCGCAAGTTCGCAGCCATCCTCATCCAGCCGGCGTTCGATGCCTTGGCCAAGTTCGCCGCCGACAAGGGCATCAAGATGGGCGACGTGGTGCGCCAGAAGGACCCGACCGGCGAGGAGCGCATCTACGAGATGGACCAGGATCTGCTGGCAGAACCAGCGGTGCGCACGCTGTTCCAGGAGGCGATCGACCGCACCAATGCCCGCCTCGCCGACTATGAGCAGGTCCGGGCGTTCTACCTCGTGGACAAGATGTTCACCGTGGACCGGGATGAGTTGACGCCGAGCTTCAAGAAGAAGCGCCGCAACATCATCACGAACTACAAGCCGCAGGTCGAAGAGATGTTCGCCTAGGCGACGACCGGCGGCGCCCAGTGCCGCCATTCGCCCGTATCCGTACACGTGAAGCCGGTGCGTTCCAGCACGCGCGCCGACGCATGGTTGTCCGCTCGGCAGCGTGCCCATGGCACCGGACGGCCTTCGGCCGCGCACCACGCCACGACCGCGCGCACAGCGGCGGTGGCATGGCCCTTTCCGCGCGCAAACGGCGCCAACCCGAACCCGATCTCGTGGACGTCGCCCCACGCGGCGGCACGGAGACGGATTGAACCCACGAGCTGGCAGTCCACTTCGATGGCCCACGTGGGCCAGGCGGCGGCGTCGCGTTCAGCTTGGGCGATGAACGCCCGGGCATCCGCTACCGTGTAGGATCGGCGCAGCGCGTCCGGCACCTCGATATGATCGAAGAAGCCCGGGCTCGACGCGTAGGCGGCGACGGCCTCGGCATCGTCGGGCTCCAGCCCTCGTAGGACGACGCCGGACGCGCTCAACCGGGGGCCGGTCATGCGTTCGCGGCGATCCGGATGACGTCTCCGGCAGCGAGCTCGTGCTCCGCTCCGACGGTGCGGCGGGTGCGGCAGTCAAGGCCGCGGATGAAGTGGTCGCCGAGGTCCGTGTGGACGCGATACGCGAGTTGCTTCGCCGTCGTCCCGGCAGGCACCAGGTGACAGTCGGGCAAGACGCGCCCGTCCTTGTCCGTGAGATGGTTGTCGTCTTCGACGGGGTAGACCGGGATCAAGCCCAGCAGTTCAAAGGCGGCGACCTCCAGCGCCGCGTGGACGCCCGTCGAGCCGAACGGCTTCAGCACGTGTTCACGGATGTAGGTCAGGCCCTTCTGCTGCGCGGCGTTCAGCGTGGGGGCCGCTTCGAAGTCGGCGGCGCCGGGTGCGTACTGCAGCATGCCGGCAGCCGCGCCTTTGCCGAGTGCCAGCTCGGACTGGGCACTGACCCGCACCGTCGGCGCCTCGATGGCGGCCTCCAGCTCGCTCAGCCGCTCTGGCTTGACCAGGTCGACCTTGTTGAGGGCGACGACGATGGGTTTGCTCGCGCGTCGGATGGCGCGGGCCAGGCCGATCACCTTGTCGGCGCCGATGTCCTTGGCCTGCATGCCAAGCAGGCCAGTCGCGCGCAACGCTACCTTGGCGTCGACCTCACGCACACCGATGCCGTTCAGGCGCTCGGCGATGGCGGCCTCGATCTTGCGGCCTTCCTGCTGCACCCGTCGGGCCAGTTTCTCCCACCCATCCTCCAGAAGCCCTGCGATCCACTGGTCGATCTCCTCCTCCAGGAAGCGGACATCCGCCAGGGGGTCATGGCCGCCGGTGATGGGATTGCCCTCGGCATCGGTGCCCCCGCTGGCATCCACCACGTGCACCAATGCATCGGCGCGTGCGAGGTCGCCGAGGAACTTGTTCCCGAGGCCTTTGCCCGCATGGGCACCTGGGACCAGTCCGGCCACGTCGATGAGCTCGACGGGGACATAGCGGGTGGCGCCGTGGACCTTGCCGCTACGGGGTGTGCTCTGCACCTTGAAGTCAGGACCTGGGTCGGGGACGCGCACGTATGCCATGCCTCGATTGGCCTCGATGGTCGTGAAGGGATAGTTGCCGATCTCGGCCTCGGCCAAGGTGGCGGCGGCCCAGAACGTCGACTTGCCCACGTTTGGCTTGCCCACGAGGCCGATGATCATTGTCGCGGCCGACGGCGGCCCGGGTCAAAAGCGCCACGTCCATACGAAGGGCCCACAACAGTTAAGCCGTCATGGCACAGGTGTCGCCCGAGTGTGGCTGCGTGCGGGCATCGCCCTCCTGTTGTTGTTCCCCATCGTGACGGCGTCGTCGATCCAGTTCACGGACCCGGTCAACGATGTCCGGATGACCACGAGCGACGGGAAATTGCGCAATGGCGCCGGAGGCCAGGCATGGACCAACCTTGACATCCTCGCTGGCGGTGTCTTCGAGGAGACCGACGACGCGCTGACGTTCTTCCTGAACGTCACCGACCTGAAACCCGAGCAGGACCCGGCCTTGCCCAAGTCCCAGCCGACCTATTGGTTCTACTTCAGCTACGGCGACCGAGGATACCGGGTCGTCGGCACCACGGACCTCAGCACGCCGTTCGACGCCGCCGCCGGATCACCGCAGCGCGCTGCGCGCCTAGAGGTCGCGTATGACGACGTGGTCTTCAACCCGGTCGCGGACGCCACGATCGATCTCGACTTCGAGAACAACCAGATCCTCTTCACCGTGGACCGGAGCCACATACGGGACCACAACGAGGCCCCCCTGGGTAAAGGCGAGTTCCTCTCCCAGTTCTGGGGCTATAGTCGCTCCCTGGGCTGGTTCGGCATCCAAGCGCCGCCCATCAACAACTTCGTCGTGGAGGCCGGGCCGCCAGCGTACAGCGACGAAGCACCAGACTTCGGCAGCAAGGGCGGCCTGTACCAGACCGTCGCCGGCCGCCAACTGCACAAGGGCCTGCTGCTGGCCGCATCGGAAGACCCCGTACGCTGGACCAACGGCGAGGCGACCACGTTCGTCTACTACGTGCGCGTCTTCAACGAAGGAAGCACCGACCTCAGCATCAAGCTCAGCCACGAAGGGGCAGACCCAAGTTGGCAGGTGGCGTTCTCTGACCGCCTGAAGATCCCCGCCCACAGCTCCATCAATGTCACGTTCCACGTCGGCATCCCCTTCGGGCACTTCCACGGCAAACTGCACGACTTCATCGTGACCTTCGCCACCGACGACGGCGCCCACTGGGCCAAGCAGCCCTTGGCCGTGTACTGGCCGGTCATCCCGCAGCCCGCGGGCCACCACCCGATGCTGTGGCTGCACTCGAAGTATCAGCCTCGTGAAGCGCCGTTCGAGAACCTCGGGGACGCGGTCCACGGCTGGTTCAGTGCCGCCGACGCAGACACGGAGGTCTTCGACGAACAGGTGCCGATCCGCGCAGACCGCATCGACGGCCCCGCAGCAGACGGACGCAGCGTGGCCAAGTGGACCTTCAAGCTAGAGCCGACGCTGCGCATGGGCCTGGATTTCCTCCTCGACCAGCAAGGCACGGGCGAGGTCGTGCTCAACTTCCCGGTGCAAGTCCAAGACCCGGTCCTGCAATTGGACATCGTCCACCTGAACAAGCGCACGATCATCCCCAAGCAGACCTTGGCCATCACGGCGAGCAGCAGCCTGCCCGGAGCGCAGAACGGTGAGGTCACGTTCGACTTCCCCGAGCTGAGCGCGCAGGCCCAAGCGGACCTCATCAAGCACGCCGTCCGCGCGGACCTCGAGTTCAGGTTCAACCTCACCGGCACCATGCTCGGCGCCGGCGGCGAGAACCCGGACACATACACACCGACCATCATCCCGTCCAAGACCACGCTCAATCTGCCTCTGCGCGAGTACCACGACCCGCTGGACACCGTGTTCGTCACGGACGCCTCCGTCAAGGTCCGGGTCGGCCCCGAAGGACAGGAGAAGCAGGTCAACCCCGGCAAGCAGGTCGTCTTCACGTTCGAGTTGTTCTATCATGGCACGTTCCGCAGCGGCTTCGACATCCAGCTGAGCGGCATCAACAGCCAATGGGCCCGGGTGCTAGGTGATGCCCACTTCGAGATGGATCCCGGCTCGACGCGCGAGGTGGCCATCGCGGTCCAACCACCAGCCAACGCGGTCAACGGCGACTACGCCGATGTGACCATCAAGGCCGTCGGCTCCGTCAATGCAGCGGTCCAGGCCGGCATCGTGGTCCGCGCCGACGTGGTGGGGAACCGGCAGCTCGCCGACGACGCCGAACTGGCCAAAGAAAAAGAGCAGCTCCTGAGCACGCCCGTGGACGACAGCGCGGTCGTCTGGCCCTGGTTCGTCTTCGTGCCGTTGGCCATCATCGCAGCGGCCGCCGGCGTGCTGTGGCGCGTCCGCCCAGACCTCCTGTTCTTCTGGCGTTAACCCACCTGCATAAGTGTTATACCGGACGACGAAACGTCAGCGTCGATGCGACGGAGCGCCATCGTTCTGCTTACCCTCCTCTTGGTCCCTTTTACGGTCGGTGAACAGGTCGACGCGGCCGTCATCGCGGACGGGACCAACGACGTCGTCATCATGTCGGCGGACGGCACGGCCCAGCAACCCGACGGCGGCCAGTTCCCCAACGTCGACCTGGTCGAAGCCGGTATCCTTGCGGAGACGAACGACGACATCACGTTCTACGTCGAGGTGGCAGGCCTCGATGCCGCGAGCCAGAACCCGGTACCGTTCAGCGACCCCGACTACCGCGTCTACTTCAACTTCGGCACGCAAGGCTACCGGGTCCGCATGGACACCGCCCTCGCCAACGTCTTCAACGACGCCATGTCCCGCAGCGGGACGGCCTTCGGCGCCTTGGAAGTCCAGGTCGGCGAGACCTCCTTCCGTAACCTCGCCAGCGCCGAGATCAGCCTCGAATACGGCGACGACCGCGTCCTCGCCACCGTGCCCCGCGCCGCTATCGTCGACGAGAACCAAGCACCCCTTGGCCTTGGTCGCACGTTGACCGGCTTCTACGCCACCGCCCAGTCCATGGGTCAGTTCTCGTTCCCCGTGGGCCAGACCGGCCAAGGCGGCGATCCGTTGCTGTACTTCGGCCCGCCCCGCGCCTGGGACCAAGCCCCCGACAAGCTCACCGGCGAACTGCCCAGCTACACCATGACCACGGGCGAGGTCCGCCAGAAGGGTGCCCTCCTGGCCGGCAGCCAAGACCCTGTCCGCTGGACCAACGGCGAAGCCAGCACACTCGTCTTCGACGTCCGGGTCGTCAACACCGGCACCTCCGAGGTGCCCATCAACGTCGACGTCACAGGCGCCGACCCCAAGTGGACCCTCGCCTACTCCGACAAGCTGACCATCCCCGGCGGCAAGAGCGCCAACGTCAGCTTCCTCGTGACCATCCCCTTCAGCCACAACCACGGCTCGATCCACACGTTCGATGCCAAGTTCACCAGCGTCGGCGGCGAACACTTCGCCGCCACCATGCTGGGCGTCTACTGGCCGCTCGTCCCCCAACCTGCGGGCCACCACGATACCTTGTGGTTCCACAGCTACACCGAGGAAGAAGGCAACAACCCCTTCAGCGGCGTCTTCGGCGCCGGCACCCACTCCTGGATGTCTGCCTTGGAGACCGAGGAATTGGACCAAGGCGTCCCGATCCCGGCCCAGTTCACCATCCCCCCCAACACCTTCACTGGTGGCAAGGGCATCGCGTATTGGCGCATCCCGCTGGAACCGTCGCTCCGCATGGGGCTTGATTTCCGCACTCAGGACGTGGGCACCATCGACATCAGCATGCAGTTCCCGGTGACCGTCGTCGACCCGCAGGTCTTCGCGGTCCTGGAGCACGCCACGGTCACGCAACGCCAAGGCCGCAACGATGACGGCATCAACGACGAGAAGACCCTTGCAAGCGGTCAGACCGAGGTCATGGCGGGCCCCGTCGATGGCACGCAGACGTTCAGCATCGAGCTGGAGGTGGACGACGCGGCTGACGAGATCCCCTACAAGCTCGATAGCAACCTGTTCCTGACGATCTACATGGAAGCCACCTGGCTCGCCGGCACCGGCCAAGGCGACCCCGGCGCCATCAGCCCCAACATCATGCCGGGCGCCTCCATCATGCAGCTGCCCCTCAACGAATACGAGGTGCCGCTGAACATCAACTTCCAGACCGACGGCGCCATCGAGCTCATCGCCACGGAAGACGGCCAGCAGAAGTCGGTCAACCCCGGACGGACCGCGGTCTACGCCTTCGAGATGATCTACCACGGCACCAACGCGTCAAACTTCATCATCGAGATCACCGGCACGAACGCCGAGTGGGCCACCGTCGTCGGCGATACAGGCTTCGGCCTTGAGGCAAAAGGCACCCGCCTCGTCGGCTTGGCCGTCACGGCGCCCAAGGATGCCAAGGCCGGCGAATTGGCCGACCTGACCTTCACGATCCGCGACCGCGACAACGCCGCCGTCAAAGCAGGCCTGAACACGCGCACCACGGTCGACACGCAGAGCGACATCCCGGACGAGTCTGCCCGCGCCAAGGACCTG
>JBFIDG010000062.1:0-11339 GCA_041581335.1 Thermoplasmatota archaeon | reverse complement strand
GGCGATGCTGGCCACCAGCGCCGACGCCCAGGCCCGAAGGTCCGGACCGACCCGGGCCTCGAGCTCCGCGCGCTCCTTCAGGCGTTCCTGAGCACGCATCCAGGACTGACCCGCGCGGCCCTTGAGGCGAGGCTCGATGAACGCAATGACATCCGCCGCGTCGGCGGTCGGCAGTTCACCGCATGCCTCGACGATGATGCCCAACCAGGCTTCACCGAGGCGGGCCGTTGTCGATGCCCACGTCGCTTGCAGGTGTTGCCACGCGGCGCGCTGGGATGCGGGGGACACGAGCAAGGCGCGGAGCACTGGCCCCTCAGCCTGGGCCGCGATGCCCTCCTTGGCAAGCAGTTCGAGGATGCGCGCGATGGCGGCAGGGTCACGATATTGCGGCAAGGCGTAGACGTAGCGCTCGACGTCCTGCGGGCTGGCAGACCCCTCCCGTCGTCCATTGTAGACGTCCATGTGCATGGCCAGGGTGGTGAGGTCCCCCGCCGCGGCTTCGACGGCGACGGCAACACTGGCCAGTTCCGTGTCCTTGGCGTTGCCTGCACGCTCTTCGTCGGCCAGCCTGCCGGCAGCGACGACGGCTTCCGGGTGCAAGGCGACGGCACCCACTGCCCGGAGCAGGGCGGCACGGCGCTGCTTGTCCGCATCTGTCTTGGCCGGCGCGCCCTCCCATGCGGCGTGCAGAGTGGCGGCGACCCATTCCCGGAACGCGGCCTGTTCAGGTCGATCGTGCAGCAACCCGTCGATCATGCGCAGCACGCCGACCTGGAATTCGACGACCTCGTAATGGGCGCTGCCGTCGAGGGTCGCCTCCAGGGTCGCCAGGAACGGTGCGATGCCCTGGCGGCCGGAGCGGACCTGCATCCATAGGTCGCGTAGCAAGCCGACGCGCTCGGGGGCCGATAGGGCTTCCACGTTGGCGAGCGCCCGATCTAGAAGAGCCGCGTCGAGTTGGACGCGGTAGAATCCTCCGTCATCGGCGTTGGGCCACAGCCACTTGAGCTGGCCCTGCACATCGAGTCTGATGGACTCGGAGCCCGTCAGGAGGTGACGGTGTTCGTGGACCCCCGCGTCGTCGGCATAGCGGATGACCAACGGGACCCGCCAGGTGCCTTCGATCTCCCCGATGAGAGGCGAGCTGGTGGTGCGGTATTGTCCGAGGTGCAGCGCGCCGTCCCAGCGGCACGTGACGGTGGGATGGCCGGCTTGCTTGACCCAGTCGCCCATGATGCCAGCGACGTCTTGTCCGCTTGCGTTGGCCAGGTGGCTCCAGAGGTCCTTGCCTTCGGCATTGTCGAAGGCGAATGTGGCCATGTAGGCGCGCAGGCCGGCACAGAACGCCTCCTCACCCAGGTACGATTCGAGCATGCGCATGACGGCGCTGCCCTTGCCGTACGTGACAGCATCGAACATCTCCTGGGCTTCTTCAGGGGTCTTGACGGGGTGGTAGATGGCGTGCGTGGAGCCGAGGGCATCCGTGGAGAGGGCGCCCGCGGCCCGCTGCCGGAACGGCACCCAGACATCGAGGCTCGGGTCCATCGCGTCGGCGCACTTGTGGGCGATCCATTCGGCGAACGCTTCGTTGAGCCACAGGTCGTCCCACCACGCCATGGTGACCAGGTTGCCGAACCACATGTGGGCGAACTCATGGGCGACGACGAGGGCGACGCTGCGGCGGTCGTCCCAGGAGGCGGTGGCCTTGTCGAGCAGCACGAGGGACGGGCGGAACAGGACCAGGCCGGCGTTCTCCATGGCACCGAAGGCGAAGCTGGGCACGGCGATCTGGTCGTATTTGCCGAAGGCGTAGGGTTGGCCGAAGTAGTCCTCGTACCAGGGCAGCATCTGCGCAGCCAGCTCGTTGCCCTTGTCCCCGTGCTGTTCCTGGCCCTGCATGGCCCAGACCTTGAACGGGGTGTCGCGGGCGTCGATGGCCTTCGTCGACGCGAAGTCGCCGATGCAGCACGCGATGAGGTAGCTGGACATGGCGGGGGTCTCGGCGAAGGTATGCGTGGCCACGCCCCCCTCCGTCTGGGTCGCTTCCACGGGGCCATTGGTGAGCACCGTCAGGTCGGCGGGCGCCGTCACGGTCCATTGCCAGACCGCTTTGCAGGACGGCTCGTCCCAGCAGGGGACGATGGAGCGTGCGTCCGTCGCCTCGCATTGAGTGGCAAGGCAGGCGCGCTCACCATCCTTGGAGAGGTAGAGTCCGGCCATGTCGTGCCGGACCTTTCCGCTGTACTTGATGCGAAGGACCGCCGCCCCCGCCGCCAACGGAGCAGG
Source organism: Thermoplasmatota archaeon (assembly GCA_041581335.1). Classification (GTDB taxonomy): domain Archaea; phylum Thermoplasmatota; class E2; order JACPAO01; family JAHFTW01; genus JBFGSX01. The sequence goes on along the minus strand of JBFIDG010000062.1, from coordinate 9,053 downwards.
GGGGGTGAGCGTGAGCCGGTCCCCCTTCTGGCGGATGGCCGCGCGCTGGACGGCCTCCTGCTCGATGGTGACCTCGTCGATGGTGAGGTTGTCGGCGTGCAGGACGATGTCTGCGACGGGCTCCTCGACATCCACGTGGATGGTGACCGCGGCGGCGAAGTCCGGCTTGGCCGGGTCAGCCGTGAGGTGGATCTGGTAGCGGCGCGGGCTCACCGTGGTGGGCAGGCGGTGCTCGGACATGGCGCCGCCATCGGCATCATGCCATAACGACTCGGGCTTCGGAAACCCCGGATTCGGCCCCTGGCCGAGCCCGGCCGCCACACGACCACCCAACCCTCATCACTGGTCCCGCGGCTCTGCTGGCCCTGCGCGCATGTCCGCAGCATCTGCCGGAGGTAGACCATGGCCACCATCACCCAACATCACCAATTCGACGCGCCGCCCCGCACGATCTTCCAAGCCCTGACCGATGCCAAGACGCTGTGCACGTGGTGGACGACCACCGCCCAAAGCGACCCCGTCATCGGCGGCGAGTTCCGCCTGGAGTTCCACCATACGCCTGAGGCCCTGGCCCAAGGCAAACAGGACATGGTCCAGGAGGGCAAGTACATCGAGTGCGATGTCAACACCATCCAGTATCCGTGGCGGGTAGGGCCGGCCAAGACCAACGTGCGCTTCGTGTTGAACGTCCAGGACGGCGGTACCGACATGAAGTTGGCCCACAGCGATGTCCCCGACGACGAGGCCACGCTGGCAGCCATGACGGATGGCTGGACGTTCTTCCTTGGCAACCTGGCCAACGTCTTGGCGGGCCGGCCGGACGCGCGACCGGATGTTGGCCTCATCGTCGGCGTCCCGGTAGCGGGCGCGACCTAGCCTCCGCTCAGGCTGATCAAAACGGAGGGCTGCCGGGGCCTATTCGCCCAGGCCTTCGAGGGCTTCCCAGGCCAGATCGACGTCGTCGACGCCGATGTAGATGGAGCCGCCATCCTGGCCCTTGGCGGCGCCGAAGGAGACATGGATGTTGACGCCGGCGTCACCGAGGGCCTTGGCGACCTGAGCCAGCTCGCCGGGCTCGTTGGGCAGTTCGATCTCGATGACCTCTTCCTGTGTGAACGAGATACCGGCGCCCTTGAGGGCGGTGCCGGTGGCTTCGTCATCAGCGGTCACGATGCGCAATCCGCCGGGGCCGGCGCTGAACGCATCGATGTTGATGCCCGCCTTGTGGAGCGCGTGGGCTACGTCACCAAGGGTGCCAGGGCGGTCTTCAACTGCCAGCGTGTACAGCATCGCGGCCATACTGGGAGTTGTCGATGGGGGTTTTTGACTCGTTTGGTCAGACCGGACGAGCCGGCGCATCGGGGAACAAGGGTTCCGCCGGCCTGCGCGAGCAGCGTTTTGCGAGCTCCGTCGCCCCCAGCGCGGCGGCGATGCGCGGCATGGAATCGACGGCGTTGCCTTCGAACCGGTTCGTGACGATGACGAACGTCGGCTTGTCGCCGGCGATGCGGCTGCGCATCTCCAGCACGTCGTCCAAGCGGTCCCGCTGCGTCACCCAACGCCCCTTACGTTTCAGGGCCGTGCCCACGAAGCGGATGTAGCGGAACGTCGCCGTGTCCCACGCCGGCGCCGTCGCCTTGCCATAGGTTCCCCAACAAAGGGCCGCGTCGTGGGCCCGAAGCAGCGCCTCGACCTCGGGTACGAACCACGAAGGGTGGCGGAACTCGATGGCGAGGCCCTCCGCAGGTGCCAGGGCCAGGAGGCGCGACAGCCAAGCGACGTTGTCGTCGCTGTACTGGAAGGAGCGGGGGAACTGCGCGAGCGTCGGCCCCAGACGACCGACCGCACGCAGTGGCGCCATCCAGGCCATCGCCTCGGCCGCCGCTGCGAGGGCCACCTCGTCGTGGCCGCCGTGCGTGGCGGTCTTGTGGAGCTTGGGCAGGAAGCGGAAGCCAGCAGGGGTCTGCTCGACCCAGTCGTCCAATGTGCCCGCTTCTGGTTCTTGGTGATGCAGGACGTCGGCTTCGACAATGTCGAACACCGTGCTGTAGCGTGGCAGCCAGTCCTTGTGGAGCGTCCGGAGGGGGTACAGGGTATGCTCGAAGTGACGGTTGCTCCAGGCGGCCAGACCAAAATGCAGCATGCCGGCCGGCGCCACAGGACTAGGCCAATGTCCCGCGCACGAGCGAGTCGGCGCGGCCGCGGATCGATTCGATGTACTCACCGGGAAGGCCCAGGCGAGCGCAGATGCCGAGGAACGACTCCAGGTAGGTGCCTTCGGGGGCCTGCTCCTTGGCCTCTTCGACGAACGTGATGGCGGCTGCACGTCCCGCATCGGCGTGGATCAGCACGGGGACCGGCTTGTAGGTCGTGACGTAACCCTTGGGGCCGTACAGTCGGTCCAGTTCGGCGTGAGGCAACGTGAAGACGAAACCTTCCACGACCCCGTCGGGGTCCTTGACGAGATTGGCGTGCGGCGTGAAGCTCAACCGCCAGCCTGCCACCTTGGCGCGCGTGGGCGTGCCGGGACTGGCGCCGAAGCGCCGCAAGACCTGGGGATCCATGTAGGGTCCATAGCAGAAGACGGGGACCTTCATGGCCTGCGATCCGCCCCACGCACTTGGGCCTTTGGCCCTCTAGCCCATATCGGGTTTGCCCCAACCCCTATAAATCGCACCACCTGAGCCGCGACTGAAGCATATGGCCTGGAACTACACTGTCCCCGAAGACGGCGCCGAGATCAAGGTGCAGGCAGACGGCTCGCTCGTCGTGCCGAACAACCCTATCATCCCCTTCATCGAAGGCGACGGCACCGGCCCCGACATCTGGGCCGCCAGCCAGCGCGTCCTGGACGCCGCGGTGGCCATGGCCTACGGCGGCGAGCGCAAGATCGCCTGGATGGAAGTCCTTGCCGGCGAGAAGGCGTACAACGAGACCGGCGAGTGGCTCCCCGAGGCCACGCTGGAAGGCATCCGCCAATACAAGGTCGCCATCAAGGGCCCCCTCACGACGCCCGTGGGCGGCGGTATCCGCAGCCTCAACGTCGCCCTGCGCCAGATCCTGGACCTCTACGTGTGCCTCCGCCCCGTGAAGTACTACGCGGGCGTCCCTACCCCCGTCCACGGCCCCGAGCGCCACGACTGGGTCATCTTCCGTGAGAACAGCGAAGACATCTACGCCGGTGTCGAATTCGCCGCGGGCACCCCCGAGAACAAGAAGCTCATGACCTTCCTCAAGGAGGAGATGGGCGTCACCAAGATCCGCTTCCCTGACACCAGCGGCATCGGCATCAAGCCGATCAGCGAAGAAGGCACGAAGCGCCTCGTGCGCGCCGCCTTCCAGTACGCCATCGACCACGACCGCGACAGCGTCACCTTGGTCCACAAGGGCAACATCATGAAGTTCACCGAGGGTGGCTTCCGTGACTGGGGCTACGAGCTGGCCAAGGAAGAGTTCGGCGCCGTCGAACTCGATGGCGGCCCGTGGTGCACCTTCAAGAACCCGAAGACCGGCAAGACGATCACGGTCAAGGACGTCATCGCTGACGCCATGCTCCAGCAGATCCTGACCCGCCCGTCCGAGTACGGCGTCGTGGCCACCATGAACCTGAACGGCGACTACCTGAGTGACGCCCTGGCTGCCTGCGTGGGCGGCATCGGCATCGCGCCTGGTGCCAACATCAACTACATGACCGGCCACGCCATTTTCGAGGCGACCCACGGCACCGCGCCCAAGTACGCGGGCCTGGACAAGGTCAACCCCGGCTCGGTCATCCTGAGCGGCGTCATGATGCTGCAGCACCTCGGCTGGGACGAAGCCGCCGACCTGATCCAGAAGGGTCTGGCCGAGGCCATCACGCAGAAGCGCGTCACGTACGACTTCGAGCGCATGATGGAAGGCGCCACGCTCCTGAAGTGCAGCGAGTTCGGCGACGCCATCATCGAGAACATGGGCACGGTCGAAGTCAAGGCGTAAGCCGCGACGAGACCGGGCCACTGCGCGGCCCCGCAAGGGGCATCCCCCTCTTCCTTTCCTTCCTTCGCACTCCTTGGCCCAGGCTAAGCGAGAAACGCGTGCCCGATCATGTCCGCGCGTGCCACCCAGACCCATCGAGGACCTGGGGTCCGATGCATGGTCCCGCGGGTGGCGTGCGAAGGGCAAGGCGATCATGGTGGTGGGGCAGGGCGGCCGCATCCATCACGTGGACCCGGAACTGGCCGCGTGGCTAGGCTGCACCGACATGGGCGCCAACGGCTTCGACCTCATCCCACCCGAGACGACCGAGGGTGCGGGCACCATGAACCAGAGCCATGGGCTGGAATCATACACCGCGTGGTCCCCGATGCGCGATGCACAGAACGAGCGGCCGTGGTCCCGCTGGGATGGTCGCCGCGTCGAAGGGCTGCTCGTCGATGCGATCTGCCGCGAGCGCGATCCGAGGGCACCCCACGTCCTGCCAGGCTGACGCCGGCACGGAGACGAGGCTTTGCCCTCAGGTGGCCGCCGCGGCCCGCACGCGGGCCAGGAGGTCCGACGCGAGGAATGGTTTGGCGACGAAGTCGATGATGCCTTGTGCTGCGCCTCGGCGCTGCAAGGCCTCGTCTGGGAATGCGGACATGAGCACTGCCGGGAGATCTGGGCGGCGCTCGTGGATGGCCGCGACGAGCTCCAGGCCGTCCATCCCGGGCATCTTGAAATCTGTCAGGACGACGTCGGGCGCATCGTCCAGAAGGGCGAGCGCGGCAGGCCCGGAACCGGCCAGCAGGAGCTCGACGTCCTCGCCGAGCCACGACAGTTCGATCGCCTCCAGGATGTCTGGCTCGTCATCGACCACGAGGATCTTGATCATGCGTCGTCCAGTGGCAAGGTGAACTGGAAGCGGGCGCCTTTGCCTGGTCCCTGACTCGTTGCCCAGAGCCGCCCCTCATGCGCGGTGATGAAGCCCTGCGCGATGTACAGGCCTAGGCCGCTGCCCGGGGCGACGCCTTCGTGCATGCGGTGGAATGGCGTGAACAGGCGTTCCATCTGCTCGTCGTCCAGGCCAAGCCCATCGTCTTCGACGACGACAGAGGCGACGCCTTCATCGAGGCCGACGCGGACGTTGATCGCCCCGCCCGCCGCCGTGAACTTCAGGGCATTGCTGAGGAGGTTGAACACGACCTGGTTGATGCGGTTCTCATCAGCATGGACGCGGAGCGGCCCGGAGGCGTCCAGCGTCATGTCGATGAGCCCTTCGCGTGCCGCTGCATCGAAGGAATCGACGGCGACCGTCACCAGTTCGGTCAGGTCGAAGCGCGTCTTGTTGAGGTTCACGGAGCCGCTCTGGAAGCGTGCGGCTTCCAGGAGATCCGTCACGAGCCCCTCGAGCCGGGTGAAGTTGCGGCCAAGGATCTGCATGGCCCTTTCCCGGTCTTCAGGGCGGAGGGTGGGGTTCTGGAACACTTTCAGCGTCGCCGCGATCGGTGTGAGGGGCGTGTAGAGTTCATGTGCGGCCGCATTGATGAACCGGGCGCGGAACTCGTCGATGGCCCGCAGCTGTTCCAGTTGGCGCTTCTGTTCTTCGGCCTCCCTCGCTTGGGCCTCTGCGGCCTTGCGTGCGCTGACGTCCCGGACCGCGGCGGCCACAAGGCGCCCTTCGTCGATGTCGATGGGACTGAGGCTGATCTCGACGGGGAACTCCGTCCCGTCCTTGCGTCGTGCAAAGAGTTGCAGCCCAGAGCCCATGGAACGGGCCTTGGGAGCTCGGAAAAAGCCGTCACGGTGGCCTTCGTGGGGGCCGGCGAAGCGTTCGGGAATGAGCATCTCGACCTTATGGTCGAGCATCTCTTCCCGGCTGTAGCCGAAGACCGCCTCGGCTTGGGCGTTGACCAGGACCATCGCGCCGGTCTCATCGACCACGACGATGGCATCCGGCGCTGAGTCGAGGAGGCTGCGGAACTTGCGTTCGGCCCGCACCCGTTCAGACGTGTCCCGGATCGACGCGGCGACGATGGGGCCGTCGGGTGTGTCGATGGGGCTGAGGCTGACCTCGACGGGGAACTCGGTGCCGTCTTTGTGCAGAGCGAACAGGTCGAGGCCGAGTCCCATGGGCCGGACGTGGGGGTCGGCCAGGAAGCCGTCGCGGTGCTTGACGTGCGCTCCACCGTAGCGGCTCGGGATGAGGACCTCGATGGGTTGTCCGAGGATCTCGTTGCGGGAGCGACCGAAGATGCGCTCTGTCTGGGCGTTCACCAACACGATGCGGCCACGACCATCGACGCACACCATGGCGTCGGGGGCAGCTTCCATGAACTGAAGGAACCCTTCGTTCAAGGGTGCGGGCTTCGTCACGCGAGGCAGAAGGTCGTCAGCCATTTACGTTCTTGCCAGCGCCGGCACGAGGCTGACGCTGGCAAAGACGCGTACGGGGCGCAGGGGTCTGCCCGGGAACCGGGATCAGCGGCGCGTCGGGGCCTTGAAGCGCCAGTCCTCGGCGGGACGGGGCATCACGGGTCGGCCACTGAGGCGCACGCGGCCGAGGGTCTCGCAGAGGTGCTCGATGCGGTCGTGAGGGACCTCGACGACGCACATCTTCTCCAGGATGTCGATGCGGCCGACGTCTTCGCCGCGCAGGCCACCGGCATTGGTGAGCATGCCGACGATGGCGCCGGGACTGACGTTGTCCATCTTGCCGACCTTGAGCGCGAGGGCGCTCGGGCGGTTGTCGGCGGGGACCGCGGCTTCGGGGATCGGGACCATGAGCGCTTCGATGGCGCGCATGGCGATGTCCTCGGCGTCCATGCCATCTTCGATGGCCTGCTTGAACGCGGCGCGGGCACCTTCGCTGGGTTCCTTGTCGGCGAGGGAGGCGATGATGCGGTTGCTGCGGATGGCACCGAGTTCGGCATCGTCAGGGAGCACGTATTGCTCGAGCTTGCCCACGGCGCGGCGGACACCGGCGAGGCGGTTGACCTTGCCTGGGCCGATGAAGATGATGCTGGCACCGCTGCGTCCGGCGCGACCGGTGCGGCCGATGCGGTGGATGTAGGTGTCCACGTCGCCGGCCGGTTCGTCGTGCAGGACGAGGTCGATCTCATTGACGTCAAGGCCACGGGCAGCGACGTCGGTCGCCACAAGGAGGGCGGCCTTGCCTTCGCGGAAGCGCTTCATGACGCCGTCACGCTGCGGTTGGCCCATGCCACCGTGCAGCGCTTCGGCCTTGAGGTGTTGGAGTTCGCCGACGATCTCTTCGACGCGGGCACGAGTGCGGGCGAAGAGGAGGGTTGCGCGGGGGTTCTCGGCTTCCAGGATCTTCTGGATGGCCTCGACGCGTTCGCGGCCGGCGACGATGGCGTAGCCTTGGCGGACGTCGGGTGCGGCGCCGGCGCCCATGCGGATCGTGACGGGGTCGACCAAGGTCTTCTTGGCGAGTTTCTCGATCTGTGGGGCGAGGGTGGCGGTGAACAGGACGGTCTGGCGTTCCTTGGGGAGCGCGGCGACGATCTGGTCGAGTTCGTCAGCGAAGCCCATGGAGAGCATCTCGTCGGCCTCATCCAGCACGAACATGGACATGTCCTGCAGGTTGAGGGTGCCGCGGCCCAAGTGGTCCACGACGCGGCCGGGGGTCGCGACGAGGATGGCGTTGGGGTGGCGCTGCAAGGCACGGGCCTGGTCGCCGAAGGGGGCGCCGCCGATCAAGCAGATGACGTCGACGGGGCTGCCCTTGCCGATGGCCTGCAGTTCCTGTTGGACCTGCTTGGCCAGCTCACGGGTCGGTGCCAGGACAAGGCCGCGGCGGCCTTGACGGGACGCTTCGATGAGCGGCACGCCGAAGGCGGCGGTCTTGCCGGTGCCGGTCTTGGCCTGACCGATGAGGTCACGGCCTTCGAGCAGGGCAGGGATGGCTTCGCCCTGGATGGGCGTGGTCTCGGTGAAGCCCATCGCCTCGAGGGCGGCGAGCGTGTTCTCATGGAGCGGAAGGTCCGCGAATCGTAGTTTCATGCACGCCTCTGGGTGCGGGGGCCGTTGCGTTGGCCGTTGCTGCGTTGGCCGCCGCCTTGACCACCGGGGCCGCGGCGTTGCCCACCACTCGAGCCGGACGACGTGTAGCGGCGGCGACGCGGGGCGCCGGAGCCATTGGAGCCGTTCGGGTGCTCGTTGTGGTTGCCGCCGTTGCGTTGTTGCACGACGGGCTGGGCAGGCGCGACCTTGGGGTCGGGTCCATCGGGTGCAGCGGATTCGTCCATCTCGACACGGATGGATTCGATCTGCTTGCCGATGTGGTTCTGGATCGACTTGAAGTCCTTCACTTCGTCAGATTGGACGAAGGTGAACGCGCGGCCTGCGGCGCCGTTGCGGGCGGTGCGGCCGACGCGGTGCACGTAGGAATCCTCGTCGGGGAGGTCGAAATTGATGACGTGCGTGACGCCTTGGACGTCGAGGCCACGGGCGGCGACGTCGGTGGCGACGAGCAGGCGTGCGCCGCCGTCGCGGAAGGCGGTCATGGCGCGTTCGCGTTGGCCTTGCGTCATGTTGCCTTGCAGGGCGACGGAGGACCAGCCTTTGCTCACCAGTTTGATGGCGAGGCGCTTGGCCAGGTGCTTGGTGCGCGTGAAGACGACGGCGCGGTCCGGCTGCTCTTCGTGCAGAAGGTGCAGCAGGGCACTGGTCTTGAGGGGCTTCTCGACGCGGGCGTAGAACTGCTCGGCCTGGGGCACGGTGGCCTCACCATCGTCGACGGCGATCTGCACGGCGTCGTTGGTGAATTCCTTGACGAGCTTCTGCACTTCGGCGGGGAAGGTGGCACTGAACAGGGCGGTCTGGCGCTTGCGCGGGACCATCTTCTCGATCTTGCGCATGTCGCGCACGAAGCCCATGTCGAGCATGCGGTCGGCCTCGTCGAGAATCCAGACCTTGACCTGGGAGAGGTCAGCGGCGCCGCGCTCGATCAGATCGAGGAGACGACCGGGGCAGGCGACGATGATCTTGGGGCCTTTCTTGTCCAGGTCGGAGAGCTGCTTGCCGAAGCCGACGCCGCCGTAGACGGAGACGATCTTCAGGGCGCTCGCCTTGGC
>JBFIDG010000061.1:0-11439 GCA_041581335.1 Thermoplasmatota archaeon | reverse complement strand
TTGGATGAATTAGCAGGCCGAAGCAACAGGAGGGAACGGGTGAAATACCGGCCCCCCCTGCTACAATTGGGGATGCACCTTGGATACTGAGGTCACGAATTTCATCAATCTGCCCGTGTACACGAACAAGGGCAACTACGTAGGGGTTGTCCAGAACGTCATTCTGGACCTGCCCAACCGCCGCGTCGGCAGCCTGCTCCTGACGCGCACCAACACCAAGATCGTCGAAGGCGGCCACAACGTCGCCGTACCGTACCGCTGGGTCAGCGCCACGGGCGACATCATCATTCTCAACAACTTCCCCAGCAAGGTCATCGCCCACGCCGGCGAAGCCGACGCTGAGATGGAAGACGAACTGCACGCCTGATCCCCGATCAAGCGTCGCATGAAGCGACAGCATAGCTGCGCTTAGGCCGGCCTGAGCATCCCCATCTTGGGCCCCCGACTGGCTTGCCCAGCCAGCGACCTCCGCAGCCCAGCCCCAGGCCTGCTCCGTGACCGCAACGCCCAGGCTTGACAGGTTCAGGTTTTTGCTGGATGATTCGGTTTTGTTCCCGCTGGCCTTATGAGGGTCTACCTGTCGGGCGGCCATGTGTCCACCAAGGACCTCGTCGCGCGCCGGCTGCTAGGCATCGAAATGTCGGGCATCCGCAAGATGTTCGAACTGGCAGGGACCGATTCGGTCAACATGGGCCTAGGCGAGCCTGACTTCGAGCCCGCCCCCCACGTCCGCCAGGCCTTGTTCGACGCCACCAACGATGGCAAGAACGGCTACGGCCCAAGCCTCGGCCTGCCGCGCCTCCGGGAAGCCCTGGCGCACCGCATCGCCGATTACCGCCACGAGAACGTCGCCGCCGAGAACATCATCGTCACCAGCGGCGCCACGCAGGGCCTGATGGCCATCTGCCAGACCTTCATCGACCACGGCGACGAAGCCCTGGTCCCAGACCCCGGTTTCGTCCTGTACGACGCCCAGACCCGCATCTGTGGTGGCTTCCCCATCCACTACTCCTTGCGCCCCGAGAACGGCTACAACCCCGATCTTGAGGAGATCAAGGAGAAGATCACCCCCCGCACGAAGCTCATCTTCGTCAACACCCCCGGCAACCCGACGGGTGCCTGCATGAGCCGCGACGAAGTCCGCGCCATGGCCGAGGTCGCCGAAGACCACAACATCATGGTCGTCGCCGACGAGGTGTACGACTTCCTGACCTACGAAGGCGATCACCACTCGTTCCTGTCGCACATGGACAACGTGATCTGGACCAATTCGTTCAGCAAGACCTTCGCAATGACCGGCTGGCGTCTCGGTTGCATCGCGACGCGCCGTGACTACGTGCGCGCCATCGAGACGATGCACTACTACACCGTCGCCTGCCCCCCGACCCCGATCCAATGGGCCGGCATCGCCGCCCTGGAAGGCCCGCAGGACCAGACGGAGACCATGAAGGTCGAGTTCCGCAAGCGTCGAGACCGCATCACGGAGCGCATCCAGGCCATCGACGGCATGCACATGGCACCTCCGGGCGGCGCGTTCTACGCATTCCCCCGCTACGACTTCGACATCTCCAGCGCCGACCTGGCCCTCAAGTTGGCCAAGGGCGGCTTGATCTCGAGCCCCGGCAGCGCGTTCGGACCCCTCGGTGAGCACCACCTGCGCTTCAGCTACGCCTGCAGCGTCGAGGACATCGACCGCGGCATGGACATCCTCGAGAAGGTCTGCGCAGACATTCCGCTGCGCGCCAAGAAGCTGCGCTGGTAAGCCTAGATCGGCGCGTCGAGCGTATAGCCGGCGGCCCACCAACCTCCGAGGGCACTACCGGAGGCCAGGATGCTGAACGTGTAGGCTCCGGGGCCCTCGTAGCCACGGAAGCGCCCCGCAGGCATGGTCCAGGTATCGATGCCGAACGGCCCCTCAAGGGTCACCTGGCCCAATTGTAGCTCCATGGAGTGCACCACGAACCGCGCGTAGGCGCCAGCGAGCTCAATACGTTCCAGGCCCCCGACCACCACAGCGGCCCCGGGAGCTCCCGCAGAAGCCAGGGCCGTGATGGAGCGGGCGTTCCAAAGGCCGAGGGTCTGCCCCGTGTGCCCATCCAGGAGATGGAACGGCTCCGCGCATTCTACCGTGAGGTTGAGTTGGCTTGCCTGGCGTGCAAGCACCGTCAGATCGACGCGTCCCGAGGGCAAGGGGAATCCAAGTCCGCCTCCCCACGTGTCTTCTTCCATGACATCATCAGAATCGACGGCGAGAGCCGCCACGTAGGGGGCGAGGCCGGAGGCTGTCTGGCCAGACGACGGCGCGTTGTCCACGAAGGCGACCAGGTTGACGCCGGGAGTGGCCTTGCCTTCGCCGGCGACGTTGAAGCCGCACGCACCTGCCCCGCCCAGTTCCATGCGCAGTCGGAGGACCACGTCCCCGGCGGGCGCAGCCCAAGCGAAGGAGGTGATGTTCTCGAGCATCGGCAGCACGGGCGCCGGCTCCTCAGGGGGCACGGGAGACCACTCAGGCACTTGTTCGGCAGCGATGGGCTGCGGGTCAACGTCGGCGCAGCCTGCCAGGACGATCAGGACGGCCACGAGCCACTTGCGCATGTGCAGACCCATCCGGGTGCCGCGATAAGAAACGTGGTGACGTTGGTCAAACGACCTTCACGCCAACATTGGCCCCGGGGGCCCGAATTGAGAAAGGGAGGGGAAAGGGGAGGAGGATCGCTGCTTGCCTTAGCTGCGGGTCACTGCGATGCTGAAGCGGGCATCCTGGCCACCGAAGTTGACCGTGATGACCTGGAAAGCATCGTAGCGCACCGTCTGGCCGCCTTGCTGGATCTCGTAACCATCCACCGTCACGTTGTACGTGCCGGGGGCGAGGGTGAGGACCGCTTCGGCGGTGGCATTGCTGGTACCTTGGCGCTTGGTGCCGTCAGCGGAGGTCACCGTGAACGGGATCTGCGAGACAGGCCCGTCCTGGTCAGCCAGCGCGAAGGTCACTTGGCTCGGAGCGGCCGTCACCGTGACGTTCTGGACGCGGACTTCGCCGCTGCCAAGGGTCAGGCTGCGGGTCGCCGCGGTGTAGCCGTCAGCGTTCACCGTGAGGGTGACGCTGCCGGGCTTCACACCGCTGACGGTGTAGGAACCGTCGGCGGCCGTGGTGACGTTCTGGCCGGCCACGCTCACAGTGGCGCCGGAGACCTCTTCGCCGGCGCTGTAAGCACCGTCGCCATCCGTGTCCGTGAACACGACACCGGAGACGCCGGCGCGGTCGACGACCAGGTCGGCGCCGACAATGCTGTGGCCCCCGTTGGCCTGCCCGACGGTGAACTGGTAGCGCGTCTCGTTGCTGCTGGCCAGATCGACGGCGCCGCTGCGGGCGACCAGCTTGAGGTCGTTGCCCTGAGCGAACGGCGCGAGGACCGTGTAGGTACCGTCAGCGGCCGTGGTCGCCTTCTGGTGGGCTGCACCCATGCCGTCGACGAAGGTCACGGTGATGCCCTCCAGGGGTGCACCGGCGTCGTCAGTGACCTTGCCACTGACCTCGACACCACGGTAGTACTGCAGGAGCTTCACGAGCGCGAAGTCGTTGCTGACACCGCCCTGGGCGATGGTGCGCCAGTGGCTCAGGCCGTCACCGGCCGTGAAGTCCGTCTGACCGTTGCCGAACGCCTTGGCGTAGAGCGTGTTGAAGAACGCGGCGGTGGGGTTGGCAGTGAACTGCACCTGCACACCGTTCTGACCCTGGACCGCGGCACCCTTGGGGTACGCGAGGCCACCGATGACCTCGTATTCGCGGCCGTCAGCGGAAGCGATGCGGGGTTCCGCCAGGCGGTAGCTGTTGCCCTTGGCGTCGATGCCGTATTGTTCGACGTTGAGGGTCAGGCCACCGCTGGGAGCGACGTACCGGTAGGCGACGAAGGCATCCGGGTTCTTGTTGCCCAGGAAGGCCGGGGCGTAGAAGATACCGGGGTTGTTGGCGCTGAAGGGGTACATACGGGCATCGACACCGAGGTACTCGATGCGCTTGCCGGAGGCGTCCATGACGGCGTCGTAGAGGGCGAAGACCTCGTTGTTGGTCATGTCGACGCCGGCGGCGAGGATGTCCATCTCCGCGTCGCGGCTCTTGGCCGGACCGATCCCAAGCAGGCTGGGGTCGGCGGCGGACAACGCAGCACTGACGGCAGGCGAGAACTTGCCGCCGTTGGCGTGGTAGTCGTTGTCGGCGATCAGGATGAGCAGCCAACCGACCGCTTCCTGTTCGCTCTCCGCGCTCAGGGTGCGGCCAGCCAACTCGTAGTGGTTCTGGAACGGATCGGCGACAGTGGGGTGCAGACCGAGGTCCGTGGCCCAGTGGCCGTAGTCCCACCAGGCGATGAACGCCGGGCGGTCTTCCATCTTGAGGTCGGTGTCCAGCGTCGCGAGGTGCTTGAAGACCTCGAGCCAGCCATTGTCCTTGACATCGAAGTCGACACCGAAGGCACCAAGGTGGTCCTTGCCGGCGTCGCTCTCGACCGGGGTGGCGGCGTCGACGCCGAGCCAGACGTTGGGCAGGACGACGATGACCGCCAGGAGCAGGGCACCACCGGCGCTGCGGAGGTCCAGGCTCTTCAGGCCGGCCTTGAACTGGTTCTGACCGTGCTGGCGGCGGAAGCGCTTGCGCACCTCGCCCAGGCCGAGGGCGCTGACGAGGCTGACGATGATGCCACCGCACAGGATCGCGAAGACCGGGGCCGCGTTCATGATGAAGCGGCTGGCGGCGAAGGCCATGAAGCCGGCCACCAGGGCCCAGGATGCCATGAGCACGTGCGCCATGTCGCCCTTCCAGCCCTTCTTGACGCTGCGGCCGAAGCCCCAGAACGCCAAGAGGAAGGTGAAGAAACCGAAGCTCGCGGCGACGCGTCCCAGTTCACTGCGCTGGGCTTCAGCGATCGTCGTGAACAGCTTGGACTGCTTGAAGTAGCCGAGACCGGTGAAGACGGTCTCACCGACGCTGGGGATGACGAAGAGCATCACGAGGATGCCGGCGACGGCGGTCAGCGCGAGGGCTGGGAAGACCAGGATACTGGGCAGGTCACGGGTAGGCACCAGGATGGCACCCACGAGGATGACGCCGAGCAGCACGTACAGGCCGGCCATGATGGTCGTGTCGAGGAACACAGGGTAGGCCATGTAGTACGGGAGAGGCAGCAGCGTGACCATGACCATGGGCAGGAGGTAGAACGCCCAGACGGCGGTGGAGTCACGGTTCTTGACGTGGTCCCACAGGAGCTGCAGGCCGACGGCGACGGCCATGACGGCCAGGACGTAGGGGTAACCCTTCCAGGTCAGAGCGGTCGCCGTGAGGGCGACACCGGCCAGCGCAGACCACAGCATGGCGGTCTTGTTGTGCGCGAAGGCGGCCTTCATGCCGGTGACGAGGGCGTTGCCCTCGCGCCAGTTCTTGACGTATTCCCGGTGGTCGAGGGCCTGGAGACCCTTCACGAGGAAGGCCATGGCCAGGACGATGAAGAACATCGTCGTGGCGTCGTGGTCAGCGAAGCCCCAGACACCGCGCTGGATGTGGGGGGCACTGACGGAGATGAGCATGGCGGCCCAGAGACCTGCAGAGCGGTTCCAGAGGGCGGCGGCGATGACGAACACGGGGAACACCGTGAGGGCACCCCACACGGCCACCATCGCATTGAGGGCGGCGCCAGGCGCGTCGGTGACACCGACGGTGTCGAAGATGCCGGCGACGAAGGACGTGGTCCAGTCGTACATCGGCGGATTGGGATTGTATGCACCCGTGGGGTAATTGATGGCCTCGTCAAACACCACCGATTCGCCGGTCGTCGTGATTTCGCGCACGACACGGTCGTGGTAGTACGGGTCGTTACCGGAGTAGAGGTAGCGTTCGCCGTCTTCATCGAAGGACGGACCCACGTTCATACCGATGCGCAGGCCGAGGCCAAGCAGGAAGAACAGGGCCAGCCAGACGGCGACGGTCTTGCTGGAGAGACGAGATTCACGAGCCATAGGTGCACCTAAAGGCGATATCGGCGCCGAAGAGGGGGCTTGTATTAACGTTTCCAAGAAGAGAGCGGGTGTCTGGGGGGCTCGTGAAGTGCTTATCTGGGCAAGACCATGGGGGGGCGCGTGTGCACGATCGCGCCCGCCGCCGATTTCCTTGCCATGCCGATGGCGACCTTCATCGCCGCCACGGCGGCCCTCTGGTGGGCGCGGGGCCGACTGCAAGGATGGATGGTCGCCACCATCTTGGTGGTACTCCCCATCGCCGGGATGTATCTTGCCGTGTTTTGGAGCGAGACCTCCTGGTTCCGCGTCGAGCGGGCGCCCGATTGTAGCGTCATCACGCGGGGGCCCGGCCAGACCTGGCACCTCTGGGCCGCAGGCGCCCTCTTGGGGGCGACGTCAGCCCTCGCCCGGTTGCGAGCGCCCCGCTAGGGCAGCCCGGGGAAGGGGTCGCTGACGCGGCTTTGCGGGGGACCTGCGCGGGAAGTGGGGGCGGGCGGTCCTCAGGAGACGATGGCCTTGCCCAGCGCGCTGGCGATGAGGCCCACGGTGAACTTGCCGGTCTGGTTCTGCTGGTCCAGCAGGGGATTGACCTCGACGAACTCGAGGCTGGTGAGGATCTCGGCCTCGGAGAGCATCTCGAGGGCCAGGTGGGCTTCACGGTACGTCAGGCCACCATCGACGGTGGTCCCGGTTCCCGGGGCCCAGCGGGGGTCGACGGCGTCCAGGTCGAAGCTGAGGTGGACGTCCTTGACGCCCTTGGTGGCGACGGCCATGGCGTCGTCGACGACGCGCTTCATGCCGTATTCGTCGATGTCGCGCATCGTGTAGAATGTGACCCCTGAGTCCTCCATGAGGCGGGCTTCTCCTTTGTCGACGTCGCGCAGGCCCACCAGGACCGTGTTCTCTGGGCGGAGTTTGGCGCCCGGTTGGTCGAAG
Organism: Thermoplasmatota archaeon; assembly: GCA_041581335.1. Lineage (GTDB taxonomy): Archaea > Thermoplasmatota > E2 > JACPAO01 > JAHFTW01 > JBFGSX01. The sequence continues at coordinate 4,494 of JBFIDG010000061.1, read as the reverse complement.
TCGGCCAGCAGTGGGTGGCCGATCCCTAGGACGGAACTGACCGGCATGCCATGGATGTTGCCGCTGGGGCTGGACTCAGGCGTGTTGAAGTCGGCGTGGGCGTCGAACCAGATCATGCCCCGGTCCTTGCCGTGGCGTGCCAGTCCGGCCTGGGTGCCGATGGCGATGCTGTGGTCGCCACCCAGGACGAGGGGGGTGGCGCCATCCTTCTTGGCGGTGTGGACCTTGTCGGCCAGGTCACGGCACGCGGCCAAGATGGTGTCCGCGTAGCGCATGGTGGGGTCGCCGATCGGGATGTCCTCTTCGACCTCGGGACTCCAGACGTTGCCCGCGTCCTCGACCTTGTGGCCGAGGGCAGTGAGGCGGGAGTGCAGTCGTCCGGCCCGGATGGCGCTAGGGCCCATGTCGACGCCGCGGCGGCTGGCACCGAGATCCAGGGGGACCCCGATGACGCGGATGGTCTGTTGCATGGACGCGGTGAAGCAGCCCCATATTGAAAGGCTCCCGGCCACGAGACCACCGCAAGCGTCATTTCGCGCCGCGGCTCGCCGACCCTATGCGAACAGCGTTGGCCGTGGCCCTGCTGATGATCTGCGTAGGATTGGCCGGTTGTGCCGGCAGCAGCAAGACCCCCACCGATGGCCCTGCCCCGGTGATGGATGTCCCGCCGTTCATGGACTACCTGCCCGTGGACCCGGATCTTGACCTGCCCCTCGTCATGGAGGACGTCTGGTTCGCCGGCGCCGGCGGCACGCAGATCCACGCCCGCATCGTCCGGCCCGACATCGGCGAAGCGGTCCCCGTCATCGCCCAGTTCACCCCCTACACCGCGCCCGGCTGCAACGTCGGCATCGCAGGCATCGAGCCCAGCGTCACCTGCAGCGAAGGCCGCTTCGACCTGGAGTTCGTGCGCCGCGGCTACGCCTTCGCCTACGGCGACGTGCGCGGCACCGGCGACTCGTCCGGCTGCCTTGACCTCCGGGGCCAGTTGGACATCCTGGACATCGGCTTCTTCGCCGACTTCCTGGGCACCCAGTCCTGGAGCAACGGCAACGTCGGCTTCATCGGCGCCAGTTACCCTGGCAGCGAGGCCCACATGGCCGCCATGAGCGGCAGTGAACACGTCAAGGCGGTCATCCCGATCGTCGCCAGCACCAGCTTCTACCATTACCACCACAACGACGGCGTCCCGTACAACGGACAGCACAGCATCGGGGGCACCAACACCGGCTACACCAGCAACGCCGTCAGCCCCACGGTCAACCCCCAGAGCCCCAACTACGCCACCCGCGTCGCCGAGGAGGCCCAGTGCCCGACCCACGAGAACGTCCTGTTCCACGGCGGCCTTGACCAGACCGGCGACTACTACGACTGGTGGCAGGACCGCAACCTGCGCGCCGGCGCCAAGGACATCACCATCCCCGTCCTGATGGGTCAGGGCCTGGCCGATTGGAACGTCAAGCCGGACCACGTCGCCACCTGGTTCAACGATCTCAACAGCAGCAGCAAGACGTTCATCGGCGGCCAATGGGGCCACGCCTACCCGGCCAGCGACGACGGCGCCTGCCCGGCCAACTACGACGGCGATGGCTGCCTGAGCCCGTGGGGCAACTGGTGGGCCTACGCCACCGCGTTCTTCGATACCTTCCTCAAGGAGATCGACACCGGCATGTTCCAAGGCTCCGTCGCCTGGGTCCAGGGCAACGACGGCACCTGGCACCGCTCCACCACGTTCCCCCTGCAGGGCGCCGAGGCGCGCAGCCTGACGCTCCACGCCAACAACGGCCACAAGCCTGCACTCGACCTGACCAGCGCAACGGAGGAGACCCTTTCGTGGCACGCCTGCCCCCGCGACCAACGCAACATGGGCCAAGCGGTCCTGGCCACGGTCGAAGGCGCCACCGTCGAGTGCGCGAACACCCATCTGGTCTTCGAAAGCGAGGCCTTCGAGACCGACCTCGTCATCTCCGGCGTGCCGCTCCTGAACCTCACCGTCGACACGCAGGGCAAAGCGACCCACCTCATCGCCGTGATCGACGTCATCGACGGCTCCGGCAGCGTGGTGCGCGCCCGCGAGAACTACGGCTACCTCAACACCCGCTTCTGGCAGGGCTTCCCCGAAGACGCCGCCGTGCCGTCCGGATTCTACCAGACGACCCTCGACTTCTACCCGCAAGAAGACGTGCTGAAGGCGGGCGAACGCCTGCGCTTGACGCTACGCAGCCACGACGATGGCCGCAGCATCGAGGCCTTCGAAGAAGGCGATGTGACCATCAAGGTCGGCGGCGCAGACGGCACGAAGCTCTGGCTACCGCTGCGCGACCCCAGCGTGATGGGTGTGCGCCTGCCTACGCCGGCAGCCTGACGACCTGAACAGGGCACGGCGCACGGCGGATCAAGGCGTCGGCGACGCTGCCGAGGCGGTACTTGCTACCGGCACGGCTGCTGCCGATGATGACCAGATCCAATGGCTTCAGCTCCTGCAGGATCTCCTCGGCGGCATCTTCGCCGTCGACGGAGCGGCACTCCAGGTCGACCGACCATTGGTCGGCCTCCTTCTCGATCCAAGCGAACAGGTCCTGCCGTGGGTCCAGTGCACTGCGCACGTGGACGGCATGGACCGGGATGCCCAACGCAGCGGCCAAGGTCACGGCGTGCTCCTGCACGATGAACTCGCGGTCCGAGCCCTCGACCGGCACGATGATCCTACCGATGGGACTGACCTCGCGGGCAGCCTGGGTCACATCTTGCATGGACCAGCAATGTGTCCGCCAAGGTATTTGATGGTGCGCCGCCAAGGTCGCGGCCCCGAAGGCCCAGGGTCCCGAAGCGCGCCCAGGCAGCGCCGGGGCCCCCAGGGGTCGCGAGCGCACCCCCTAGGCGCGGCGCCAGTCGACGAGGTTGCCCACAGGTTTGCGCGCCGCGAAGCCGCCCTGCAATGAATGCCAGGTGCGCACGGACCCCTCACCTTCCTTCCAGCACAGGTACACGAGTTCCTTGCCTCGCAATGCATAGAAGTCAATGAGGCCGGACTCGACGTCTTTGACCTCGATGCCGCGGTCGGCGAACTCCTGCATGGCCTGGTGGAACCGGGTCTTGGCTTCGCGGTGGCGCTGGGAATGCACGCGCCACTCCCCTACCCCTTGGTTGCCCTCAGACCCCGCGTCGGGACCGTACACGATGCGAAGATCGTCCAGGTGCTGTTGCTCCTGACGCAACGCAGCGACAGCAGCGCGGGCTTCTACGAGGAGGCGGCGGACCTCAGGCAGGGCCGCGTTGGCCTCCTGCAAGGTCCAGGTCCGCACCGGCGACAAGCCATCCACGACATGGTGTATGTCGCACCACCTCTTGGAGATTGTCAAGATGGATGGCCAGGGCCATGCGACCATGACGCCGGAGCCCAGCGAGCGCGGGCCTGGATTCACGCGGCGCGTCAGCGGCGCGTGATGATGGGTCGCGGGAGCGCAGCGAGCGCGGGCCTGGATTCACGCGGCGCGTCAGCGGCGCGTGATGATGGGTCGCGGGAGCGCAGCGAGCGCGAGCCCGGATTCACGCGGCGCGTCAGCGGCGCGTGATGATGCTCAGCACGTCGCCGTCCTGGATCTTGTGGTCGATGCCCACGGTCTGACCCGGGAACTTGGCCGACTTGCCCCAGACGTTGGCGAAGCGGAACTTCTTGCGGAACTCGCGGTGCAGGATGTCACAGATCATCCCGACGTCGCTGCCTTCCTTGACGATCAAGGGCTCTTCCATGTCCGCCTCGCCGCCTTGGGGCTTGAGGAAGACCTGGATCATGTGCAGCGCGTCATAGATGAAGTCCTTGGCGCGCTCGACGCCCTTGAGTTTGTTGGCGACCATCGGGATGGCCTGGAAGCCTTCCTTGGCCAGCCATTTCTCGAGGCGCTTGTACTCCTCTTCGCCGACCAGGTCCACCTTGTTGACGATCGCGACCGCCGGGATGTAGACGCGGTTGCCGCTCAGGTGGTCGACCAGGTCGTCCACGGTGATGTCGTCACGCACGATGACGTCGGCGTTGTTGATACGGAATTGACGGACGATGTCCTCGATCTGTTCGTCCGTCATCTGGGACTGCTTGCTGACGGTGTGGATGTTCACGCCGCCGCGGTCCTTGTGGTAGATGTTGATGTCCTTGGCCCGCCGGTTGATGCGGATGGCGGACTGCTCGAGCTCGCGGATGATGACCGGCAAGTGCTTGCGGGCCTGCTTCGCGTCGAGCGTCAGCAGGATCAGGTCCGAGTTGCGCGCGGCTGCAATGACCTCTTTGCCACGACCCTTGTTCATGTGGGCGCCGGCGATGATGCCGGGCATGTCGAGGATCTGGATCTCGGCGAAGCGGTGCTTCAGCATGCCAGGGATGACGGTCAGCGTCGTGAAGGCGTACGCTGCGGTCTCCGACTCTTTGCCCGTCAAGGCACCCAGGATGGTCGACTTACCGACCGAAGGCAGACCGATCAGGCCCACCGTGGCGTTGCC
>JBFIDG010000060.1:0-11603 GCA_041581335.1 Thermoplasmatota archaeon | reverse complement strand
CACGCCTAGGCATGCGGGCGACCATGGATAAAGGCCGGCGGCAAGTCCGCAGGTCAGAACAACCGCTTCTGACCAGACCCTGGAGACTGCCAGGCCTGGTCGCCATCGCGGCGCCCCACGGGGGCTCCGGCGTCGTGCTCGGACGTGACCTGCCCCATGCCACGACCCCCATCCGGCGTACGCCCGCCCTGGGCGATGCCAAGCTGCTGGCACACGATGGCATCGAGGGCCGCGAGGAAGCCTTCCTCAGCGTCGCGGGGGATCGTTGCTCCCGCGGCACCGCGGTGGCCGCCACCTTGGCCGCCGACCGGCTCCGATGCTTCTCGCATCGCGGTCGCGAGGTCGATGCGGCCCTGGATCTCGTGCGGTGCCCGGCCACTGACCTTGGTGCGCCCGTCGTCCGTGAACGCCAAGCCGATGAGCGGCCGGTCCCGACGCAGGCCAAGGCCGTCCAAGGCCATGCCACAGACGATGCCGACGACGGTGTCACGCACGTGGTCCCGGAGATGCACCCATTGGATGGCATCTCCATCCTTGACGCCCGCGACGCGGAACGCGTCCAGGCTCTTCACGAGATGCTGGCGATGGCCCTGCAGCAGGCCCATCGCGTGGTCCAGCGCCTCGCCCCGATCGCCACGGGCCACGGCGAGGCCGGTGCCTGGCTCGTCGTAGCGGGCGGTGCTGTTCAGCAGGGTGCCGTATTCCTGCAGCTCACGCATCGGCGTCCCGGGCGCCTCTGCGGCGATGCGGACCACCGGCCGCCAGAGCGACCCGACCCGGTCTGCAAGCCCGCAATCCAGCAGACGCATGACGAGGCCTGATCGGATGCGCCGGCGCTCCGCGTCGTCCAGCGTCGACCAGGTCCGTTCGCGCCCGGCATCCATCATCGGCACGTCCAGGTCGCCAAGGAACGCTTCTGCCCCCCGGGGGTCGCCAGTGATCCCCGGCACGGCAGGCTCCTTGGCATAGGCGAAGAACTTGCGCAGGGGCCGGGTCTCCGGCCCGAACCAGGAGAGGTCGTCCCGGACGTCGAGCAGGCCATCGTGGACCCCTGCCGCGACAAGCACCGCGTTGGTGCCTTCGAAGCCCCCGTGGCGATCCTGCAGGTCCGCCGCCGCACCGACCAATGCTACCGGCAACAGGTCCCGATTGGCTGGGTCATGGGCCAAGGCCGCGAGGAAGGCACATCCTGCGCCGCTGATTGTGCCGCCGTCGATGTCGTCCAGCAAGGGGTTGAGGTGGGCGAAGTCCTCCTCCGTGCCGTCTCTGACCAATTGGTGATGGTCACAGACCAGCCGGGGCAGGTCGGAGAAATGCATGTACGCCGTCGAGCCGAAATCACAGAACCACAGCGCATCATGGTCGCCCCCCTGGATGCGGGCGATGTGCACATCGTCGAGGCTCTTGGCAGGTACGGCGCGGCTCCGGATGCCGGCCCGCTCCAACGCGGCCAGCGCGATGGCACCGCTGGTCACCCCATCCGCGTCGATGTGATGGATGACACTGACGACCTCGTCGCGGACCTTGCGCTCGTCCAACCAGGCCGCCGCCGCGGCGGCCCGACGTGCCAGGGCCGGGTCCAAGCCAGGAAGGTCCACGACGCGGGCAAGTCCAGCAGGTGCAAAAAGGGGGCAGGGGAGTGAAGCTACCCGTCCCAGCCGGCTTCCACGATACGCTCTTGGAACCGTTCGAACCAATCGCCCATCTCGACCCGCGGCTCGGCCTGGATGCCGGCCGATCCGAGCCGGGCGGCCATGGTCTCCGCGACACGGGCGACGCCTTCTTCCCGGCCAGGCAACAGACGGGCCTGGCCGACGCCATCCTGGAACAGGATCCAGGGCATCGGGGCAAGCCCGAACAGGCCGGCGACGAACCGCAGTCCCGGGCTCCGGATGTTCGCGACGGGCACCTCGCAGTAGACGATCCAGGTGCCGGCTCCCTCATCGTAGGACAATGTGTCGAACTTGGAGTAGACCTCGTCCAGGTGCGCCTCCATCTCCGCCTTGCCCCCGGGAGTGACGTTGCGGATGATGTAATGGAGCTGGTACGAGTGTTCGCCGGCGTGCACTTCCGGGCGACCGAGCAGGTCCACGGTGCAACCAGGGTCGCGCATCGTCAACTGCCCGATGAGGGTCTCCCGGGATGGGATATCGACGACCACGAAGGCGCGCGTCACGTGGATAGGTTGTGACCCACCCCACAAAACCATGCCGCCTTGCCGCTGGGGACCCTCTTGCCGGTCACGCGCCGTCGCTCAAGGCCTCTGGGCGCCGCAGGCGCGGCGGCCCCCACCGATCCAGCCTTACCCGGCCCCTCTGCAGGGCCGCCGCGGACCTCAGCCCACCACGGGCATCGAAAGGACGAGGTCATCGACGAGGACGGCGCCAGGGACACGTTCGGCATTGCCGAAGTACTGCGGCTCCCACATGCTGATGTGGAGTTCGATGGGCTGCCCTTGCAGGTCGACGGCGATGCCCGCCAGGTCGAAGGAGAACGCCTGGGCCGTGACCGGGCCCTTGATGCGAAGAGGCATGGCCTGGTCATCGATGATCTGTTCGAGGGGGTCGTTGCTCCGCTCGGGGAGGCGCAGCGTCACGTAGATGATCGCGTCGGCGCCGGCCGTGATGGTGCCTTCGAGGCGCGGGATGCCCACGAGGGTGCCTTCGAGATCCAGCGAGATCGGGATGGAGGCCCCCACGGGCCCCTGGGGGACCGGGTAGGGGCCCGCCAGGTCGAGGGTCTTCACGATTGTGCCATTGAGGGGGAAGGCCTCGCCGCGGATGATGGTCTCGTCCTCGAACGCGATGCAGACCGCGGGCCCCGTCCAGGCATCGAGACCGAGCAGGTGGGTCTGGTGCCACGCGATGCCCAGCTCTGCGACGGTGCCACAAGGCGTGCCGCCGGGGGCGGTCTGCAGGCCGAAGGGTACGGGCGATGCGCCTGGCGCGATGGCCTCCGAATGGACGATGTGGCCCCCGAGGTGCGTGTAGAGCGCCACCGGGGCCCCGGTGGCCATGACGTGGTCGTAGTTGGCGACGGCGTGGTTGAGCGGGAACAGCGTGTCTGTCATGCCTTGGATGATGAGCGTCGGGATGTCGAGGCTGCCCGGATACGATGCCGGACTCGCCTCGGCGAACTCGGTGATCAGATCAGGGACGCCCTGGGCCTGGCCTGCGGGCAGCTCGTTGGTGGCGGTCAACCACGCGAACCCGGCGTGGAAATCGTCGTTGAACTCGACGGTCCCCAGCACCGTTCCCGAGACGTAGAACAGGTCGATCCAGCTGCTCTTAGGCGCCCCGTTGGGCGCGAGGGCCTGCTCGATATCGCTCCAAGTGATCTCCGGGACGATGGCGTCGATGCGGTCGTCGAAGATGGCCCCCATGAGCTGCATGGCGCCCCCGTACGAGTGGCCGATGCCGCCCAGCACGGGGTCGCGCGTGGTCTCGTTCTCCATGAGGACCCAGTCCAGGTCGGCGATCATGTCGATGACGGCCATCATGTCCAGGACCTCGATGTCTGGCTGCATGAAGCCGACCGGTTCGTCCATGGCTTCGCCGTGGCCGCGCTGCGTGAAGCTCACGACCCCGAAGCCGGCGGCGATGTAGTCGGTGAAGGAATCCGAACTGACGTGCTTGCCTCCGAAGCCGTGACTGTTGATGAGCACCGGGACCTGCTGCGTCCCGTTGGCGATGGCGGGCTTGTGGATGGTCAGCGGCACGAGGTGGCCGTCGAAGGACGGGATGGCCACGTGTTCGAGGACCGCGACGCCGTCGTTCGGGTACCACGGCAGCGTCTCATCGACCACCACGGTGACGTTCTTCACGACGGGTTCCGGTTCGGGCGCGGGCACCACTGCCTCCTTCGCCGGTTCCTTTCCTGCACATCCGGCGACCACGAGCAGCAGACACGCCGCCATCGCCCACACCTTGACCATGCCGTTGCCTAAGGCAGCGAAGGCTTAGCCCTTGCGGGCCGATGCTTGACCGGGCGGCACCCCCTTATGAACCGGCCAAAGCTCGCCGAAGGCGATATGGCCCTCGACCCCGAGCTCGCCAAGATGTTCGACCTGCAGTTCTTCCACGATCACGGCTTCTTCCGCAAGCAGTGTGGTACCTGCGGCAATCACTTCTGGAGCCTCGACGAAGCCGCCCCCGACTGCGGTGATTCGACGTGCCGCGAGTACACGTTCCTGGGCAAGCCGCTGAGCAGCAAGCCCCTCTCGGTCCCCGAGATGCGTGAGGCGTTCCTGACCTTCTGGGAAGGCAAGGACCACACCCGTGTCGAGCGCAACCCCGTTGTGGCCCGCTGGCGCGACGACCTGTACCTCAACATCGCGAGCATCGCGAACTACCAGCCTCATGTCACCAGTGGCGACGTCAGACCGCCAGCCAACCCGTTGGTGGTCAGCCAGCCCTGCATCCGCCTCAATGACCTGGCCAACATCGGCCGCAGCGGTCGCCACTTCTCCTGCTTCGAGATGATGGGACACCACGCCTTCAACAGCCCCGCATGGGGCGAGCACTACTGGACCGAGGAATGCGTCGCCGGCGGCCACGAGTTCCTCGTCGATGTCCTGGGGCTCGAGCCGAAGAGCCTGACCTACGTCGAGAACGTCTGGGCGGGCGGCGGCAACGCCGGGCCCTGCTTCGAGGTCTTCGCCGGCGGCTTGGAGGTCGCGACGTTGGTCTTCATGTGCCTCGCCGAGGACGACGATGGACCGTTCGAGATCAAGGGCAACCCGTACCGCATGATGGACCTCCGGATCATCGACACCGGCTGGGGCCTGGAACGCCTCGCGTGGGCGAGCCAAGGCAGCCCATCGGCATACGAGACCGTCTTCCCTGAGACGCTGGATGACCTGCGAAGCCGCGCCACCACCGCCATCGCCAGCGATGCCCGCGCCCAGAAGATCATCGCCATGCATGCCAAAGTGCAGGGCGTCCTGAACCTCGACGTCGGCATGAAGCTCGACGCGCTTCGCCAAGAGGTCGTGGAGCGCCTCGGCGAGCACGGCATCGAGACCACGGTCGAAGAACTGGAGACCACCATGGGTCCTGTCGAGGACCTGTACGCCCTCGCAGACCACTTGCGCTGCCTGAGCTTCATGGTCGGCGACGGCTTGGTGCCGGGCAACGTCAAGGCCGGCTACCTGATGCGCCTCATCTTCCGCCGTGCCTTCCGCTTCTCCAACAACCTCGGCATCGAGGCCCCGCTCTCGGAGCTGCTCGCAGCCAACATGCGTCGCATGCTGCCCGAGTTCCCCGCCTTCGAAGCCGCCATCGACCGCGCCATCGAGATGGCAGACCTAGAACACGAGCGGTACGTGGAGAGCCAAGAGCGCGGCATGCGCCTCGTGGACCGCGTCCTGCAGAAGAAGAAGGACCTCAACACCGAGGACCTTCTCGAACTCTACGACACGCACGGACTTGGCCCCAACACCGTCGCCGACGCGGCGGCCAAGCAGGGCATCAAGATCACCATCCCCGACGACTTCGACATGTTGCTGGCGGAACGTCACAGCAGTGAGAAGAAGGTCAAGGCCAAGCACATCGTGCCAGCCGACGTCCCGGCGACGACCCGCATCTTCTACGAAGACGAAGGGCAATGGCAGCAGACCTTCGACGCGAGCGTGACGTGGGCCGGCGACGGCCCCGATGCAGGCACCGCCTTGGTCACCCTCGACCGATCCTGCTTCTTCCACGACACGGGCGGACAGCCCGGAGACCAGGGCATCTTGACGATCAGCGGCGGCGAGCACGCCGGGGCCGAGATCCGCGTCTTCAACACTACCAAGGACCAGGAGCAGGTGGTCCACCACATCGAGGACCCGACCGGCGCCCTGGTGCCTGGCGTCAAGGTCACGGGCACCATCGACTGGTCACTGCGCATGGACCACACACGCAGTCACACGGCCACGCATATCATGAACCAGACCGTGCGCCGCGTCCTCGGACCCCACAGTTGGCAGGCCGGGACGCAGAAGTACGCTGACTGCGCCCGCGTGGACATGAGCCATTTCCGCCGCCCGACCCGCGAAGAGCTCGAGCGCATCGAGGTCCTCGCCAACCAGATCGTCATGCAGGGCCGCCCCGTGATCCGCGAGTGGTACACCCGCGACGTCGCCGAAGGCAAATGGGGCTTCCAACTCCTGCAGGGCGGCATCCCGAAGGGTGCCTCCGTCCGCGTCGTGCGCATCGGCCCGGCCCCTGCGGGCACGACCGAACCCGACACGCCGTTCGGCGTCGTCGGCAACGATGAGGACTACGACGTGGAGTACTGCGGCGGCACCCACTGTGCCACGACGCACCAGGTCGGCCCCATCAAGCTGTGGCGGACCGAGCGCGTGCAAGACGGCGTCGAGCGCTTCGAGTACAGCGCCGGCACGCACGCGGTCGGTCGCTGGCAAAGCGACGACATGCGCTTGCGCGAGGCCGCGGAAGCCATGAGCGTCAGCCCCGCCGAGGTCCCGCAGGCGGCGCGCAAGTTCTTCGATGAATGGCGCGAGCGCGGCAAGCTGCTCGAAGAAGTGCAGAAGCAGCTCGCCGAACTGAAGGCCGCAGCGGCCGCAAGCGACGCCGAGGAGATCAACGGTGTCCGCATCATCGTCGATGGCAACCTCGATGCCGGCGCCATGCAGAAGACCGCCGCGACCCTCGTGGCCGAACCCAAGACCATCGCCATCCTGGCAGCCCCCGCCAATGGCCAGGTCCGTCTGCTGTTCGGACGCAGCCCCGATGTCGACGTGGACATGGGCGCCGTCCTGCGCGAGGCGGCGGAGATCGTCGGCGGCAAAGGCGGCGGACGCCCCGACTTCGCCCAGGGCGCAGGCCAGGACAACGGCAAGGTCGCCGAATGCCTGGAAGCGGCCCGCGAAGCGGTGCGCAAGCGACTGGCCTGATCTATCCCGCCACGATATTCTGATGCAGCCGCTCAGCGGACGCGCGATTGGATGAACGGGTGCCCGAGGGCACCGGTTTTGTAGGCCGGTCCTGCTCCTCGTCCGCTTCGCGTGTGGCATTGCCCACGAGCGGTGCGGTGAATCTAATGAACAACCGAACCACGGTCGCTTCCGCGACGACGATGCTGATCCTTGTCATGATGACGGGCACGATCGGCCTGCCTGCCCCGACCAGCTATGATGACTTCATGGCGCAGGTCGAGAGTGAACCCGGCTTCTTGGCCGCCGTCCCGGTCGATTCGACCCTGAACGTCCTGTTCACCGGGGCCGTCCCGGCGCTCCCCACGGTCGTCGACGGCATGACCGTCATCGCCCACGGGTTCCAGGAACCCCAGCGCATGCGCGCCGAGGTCTCCTCCGTGACCGACATCACGGCCGCCCAGGCCATGAGCGACGGCATCCCACCGCTGCCCGAGGACGCCGTCGGCATCGGCCCCGGCAGCCCCCTGTTGCAGAACATCGGCGGCTCGTGGTACATCTGCAGTGCCAACTTCGTCTTCCAATCCGGCGCCAAGTACTACCTCGGCTCCGCCGGCCACTGCTTCCTCGGCGAGGGCAAGACCGCCAGCCATGGCGCCGGCGCCGACTACAATCTCAACCAAGTGACCGTCGAGGTCTGCGTCGACTGGTGCTACTTCGGCGGCCAACTGCAAGGCTTCCTCGGTGACATGGTGACCCTCGGCAGCCCCACCTACGCTCGGCAGACCGGCAGCGGCGGCGACATCGGCAACGACTTCGGCGTCGTCGAGATCCCCAGCCAGTACCACCATCTGATCCGCCCCGAGATGCCCATGTGGAACGGCCCCACCGGCGCCGACGGCAACGAAGGCACCGGCCGCACGGTCGTGCACTACGGCAACGGTATCGAGGCCGGCACGTTCATGACGAGCAAGGGCCGCGCCGGTACGTCCCTCAATGACGGCAGCGCCGCCAGCTGGCAGGCGCTCGTCAGCATCGCCGGTGGCGACTCCGGCTCCGCCATCAACCACGGCACCCTGGGCGGCTCTGATGTGCTCGAGGGCGGCGCCGCGCTTGGCGTCGTCACGCACGGCCTCATCGTCCCCGGCGTCCCCCTCGGCTGGGGCACCAGCATCGAGCGCGCCCTCGCGATGGGCAAGGAAGCAGGCCTGAACCTGGAACTCGTCCTCGCCGACGGCAGCATCGGTGGCGACCCTGGTCCTGACCCCGAACCGGCCCCGGCCCCTGCCGCCTTGACCGCCGACAAGGGGACCAAGGGCAAGAACAGCGTCGTCGACCTGGCCTGGACAAGCGGCGGCGGTAGCGTCGATGTCTACGTCAATGGCGCCATCGGTGCCACGGTCGCCAACAGTGGTTCTTACACGGACAATCTGGGCAAGAACCCGAGTGGCACGTACACGTACAAGGTGTGCAACGCGGGTACGTCTGATTGTTCGGGCGACGCCTCCGTCGTCTACTGACGGCCGAGCACCATCTTCTCCTCTCTTCCTCCTTTTTTGACGCTTCAGTCCGCGGCGTACGCCTTCTCACCCGCCAAGATGGGGATCCGTAGCCAGTTCTCCGGCGGCGGGAACGGGCAACTGTATGCTTCGTTGTAGGCACAGAACGGATTGTATGCGTGGTTGAAATCCAGCATGAACCGCCCAGGTGACACCTCCGGTGGGTCCAGGTAGCGGCCGGCACCGTACGTGTCCTTGCCGCTGGTGGCGTCGCGGAATGGCAGGAACGAATGGCCGTTTGATTCGTACAATGCAAGCTGAGCCGTGCCTTCGGGGAGTCGAAGCTCGAAGTGGCCAAGGCGCGTGTATTGGACCACATCACCACCGGAGCGCTGGATGTCCAATGTCTCGGGCGCTTCGCGCACGAGGTCAAGCTCCAGTACGTACCGGGGGTCTGGAGGATAGTACGCCAAGCCGCGGAATGATGCGCGCTCACCTGGCGGAATCGGGGAGTCGGGGTCGTCGCGGAACGCCTCGTCCTTGCCACGGCGCACATCTTCGAGCTCGGCCTGCCAGTCCATGCAGCCCGAGCAGGTCCTACGAGCTAAGCCCTGCCGGTGTCGATGGGCGGCGCGTGCCTGCTCAGTCGGTGGCGGCTTCCTCGATGGCGGCCGCTTCCTCGGCGCTCAGTCCTAATGACTCGCGGAGCCGGTCCAACATGGTCCGCTCCTTACCCTGGATGACGCCATCCAGTGCTGCGATCTTGACCTGCCGTTCGTACAGCGACCGACGTTCCCGGCGGTCCAGATCGTGCCGCGACGCGGGTCCTGGCAGGAGCCGTGCCGAGAGCCGCTGGGCGAAACCTTGGACGGGCTGGAAGACCAATGTGATGATGCCGGCGGCAAGGATGGCAAGCGCGGGGCTGTCCACGCCGATCAAGATCTCGGCGCCTTCGGTGATGACGAGGAAGACCGAGGACACCATCACCAGAACCAGGGCTTTTTGGATCGTGGCGCGGACCTGATCGTCCAGTCCCAAGACAAGACCGGCCATGACGCCATAGATCAGGTACGTCAAATGGCCAAGCAGCACCACCTTGACGATCAGCAACACGACGCCGAATTGAGATGCCACCCAGGGGTTCGACTTGGCGGCGACGCCGGCTGCAAACAGTGCCACCACGGCCACGTCACGAAGCGCGAAGGCGGCCAGGTATGCGGCGGCTTGCCGGTCGCGCTGCAGGCGGTGGTGTTGGATCGCAGCCACGAAAGCCCAGGTGCTGATGGCGATGTGGGGGCCGCTGATGACGCCGACCACGCCGCTGATGGCCGCGTAGGTCGGACTGGCGTCGAGGACGGTGACGAGCAGCAATGGCATTGCCAGGGCCAGCGCAAGCCAAGGCCATGGCGTCAACCGGCGGGCCCAACGCGTCGCGGGTACATCCAAGGTCTCGACGACGAGCCAGCCATAGAGCCATGGCGACGCGGTCAAGCTGAGGCGCGCGAGCTGATTCCAGGGTCCAGAAAGGTAGCCGCCCAGCCCGTCCGCAAGCCCGAACCACCCCGCGCCATCCACGAACAGGACCAGCGCAAGGGACTGGGTCATGCGCTGCCGCGGAGCCGCAGCCAGGACGATGACGGCCATCGCGACGGCAATGATGCCGACGACGAGTTCAAGACCATCAAGGAGCGCCACAATCGGCGCAGCCCGGGCGACCTAAGGGTCCTTTCGGCGCTGGGGGCACCTCGTGCTGGGCTTCCCGTGGCTGCATGGCCCACGACGACCGCCGGCCGCCGCCCTTATGTGGCGACAGGGGGCATGCTGAGGTATGCGCTTGTCTATCGCCGTGCTGGCCGCCCTCGCTCTGGTCGCACTTCTCCCGGCCGCCGCGGCCCACGGCGGCCTGACCCTCAACGAGTTCGACATCTATGCCATCAGCGATTTCGAGGGCCAAGAGGACAGCTTCCCGTGGGAAGGCTTCGAGATCTGGGACATCTACGCCGGTGATGGCTACCACGAAGCCCTGGGCTCGCACGGCGTCTACTTCAAGGCCAACCTGGCAGGCGACGGCACCGCACGCCCCTCGGGTAGCCAATCCTGGGACGTGCGCTTCACGTACACGGTCGGCGACGACGAATACACGCGCAACATCTCCCACGACGGCAGCGACGTCACCACGGATTTCGAAGCACTCGAATGGCAGATCGCCGACGGCAACGTGTTCCAGATCTACGCTTGGGCACCAGTGCCAGAGTGGGAGGGCCTCAGCATCACCGACCTGGTCGTCCTCTCCTCGGTGGATGGAGAGCCCCGGGACATCGCGCCCGGCGGCATCTATGATCCCGCCACCGGCCAAGAAGTGCCCGTCAACGCGCCGCCGACGCCCGTCTTCCCGGAGATTGGCGAAGGGCGCATCGTGGAGACCGTTCCGTTGACGGGCCCTGCTAAGTTCCTTGACATCGCCATCGATCGGCAGCCGGACAACGCCTACCTCTTCACGGTCACGAACCCGCTCGCCCAGCAAGGGCAGCACTTCATGTTCCGCGCCAACGCGACCCCCGGTTGGACGGTCACCGGCACGCCCAACGCGGAAAGCCTTGAAGGAGGCTCGATGGCCGAGTTCGTCCTGCAGTTCGACCCCGCAGACGAGGGCATCATCGCGCCGTACCCGTTCGACCTCATGACCGACATCGGCGGCTTGCAGACCTACTACGCCTACGTCGGCGCCGGCGGTGACGTGCTGGTGACCAACGATGCCTCCGCGGCGGCGACGTTCACGGTCGATGCACCCGACGTCGAAGCCCCGGGTGTCGGGCTGGTGGCGGTCGGCATGGTCGCCTTGGCGTTGGCGGCGCGGAAGCGCAGCGGCCGAGCATAGGCAGACCCTGAGGCGGGCCGTCTAGACAACGTCCGCGTACTTGCAGGCGTAGTCCATCAGATGGACGATGCCTGGGCCGTGAGGCGTCCGTCGAACATGGGCAGAAATCCGCCAATCCGCGATGGGCGCCCCGCCAAGCGGGAGGGTTACAAAGGGAGGGGAAAGGGAAAAGGCTCTCAGCGAAGCGTTCTCACGCCGCGCGCGGGGGTTGCACCAAGCTCACTGCTTCCGGTCATCCGGGGCTCTCTGCCCCGGAATCGCCGAAAGTAGTCCTCGCCATGCTCGGATTACTTCCGGTGCTTCGGGTGCGCCATCGTCGATGCTGCGCATCGCCGAAGGTCTGCGCCCT
>JBFIDG010000059.1:0-11816 GCA_041581335.1 Thermoplasmatota archaeon | reverse complement strand
GCGGCGTCGCCGGGGGGCAACAGGGACCAGTGCTGTCGGAAGACGGTCTGGATCTCACGTTCGAGGAACGCTGGATCGAGGAACGCCTGCGGCGGCAATGATTCCGCGTGGCGGATGTCAGGGTCGACGAAGAACGCCTCCAGGTCCACGACGTGGCCACGGGGGGTGTCAAGATAAGCCGGTGGGGGTTGGATCCCTGCGTTTAGGATGGAGGGTCTCGACGCCACCCGCGGGCGGCGTCGCCCCCGTGCCGGCACTCGCTTGGGCGAGCACGCGCCTGGAGCGTCGTGGTGATGCCGCGTTGCCCGTGGTCGGGCTTCCGACGCCACCTGCGGGCGGCGTCGCCCCCGTGCCGGCACTCGCTGAGGCGAGCACCGGCACGAAGGATCAGGGACCTCGCGCGCTTTGCGCGCTCAATCCCTGATCCCCTCTTCACACACCATGCTGACGGCTTCGCCTTCGGGCAGGTGCGGGGAGTCGATGAGGCGGCAGATGCGCTTGCCACCCTTGCTCTTGCGCAGGTAGATGCGGAAGGTGCTGGTGTGGCCGACGATGTGGCCGCCGATGGCGCGGGTCGGGTCGCCGAAGAAGGCGTCCGGTTTGGCGCTGACCTGGTTGGTGACGATGACTGCGGCATTGTTGAGGCCCGCCAGTTTCTGCAGGTCGTGCATGTGGCGGTTCAACTTCTGCTGGCGGTCGGCGAGCATACCGCGACCCGCGAACTCCGCGCGGAAGTGGGCCGTCAGGCTGTCGACGACGATGAGGCGGACCGGGAACTGCTTGCAGATCTCGTGGGCGCGCTCAGCCAGCAACATCTGGTGGTTGCTGTTGAAGGCGCGCGCGACATGGATCTTGCTCAGGACCTCGTCCGGGTCCTGGCCATTGGCGAGGGCCATCTGGCGGATGCGCTCGGGCCGGAACGTGTTCTCTGTGTCGATGAACAAGGCGTGGCCGTCCAGGCCGCCGTCCTCGCCGGAGCGCTGCACGTTGACGCAGAGCTGGTGGGCGAACTGGGTCTTGCAGGAACCGAACTCCCCGTAGAACTCGGTGATGCACTGGGTCTCGATGCCGCCGCCCATCAGTTCGTCGAAGTTCTTGGAGCCGGTGTGGATCTTGTTGACAGTGGCGCGCTTGGCCGCGACGTCGAGGCCGGTGACGAAGCCACCGACGTCGGCGAGCTTGCGGGCGGCGTTGATGATCTTCTGGGCCACGCCCTCCCCGACATCCGCCTTCTCGGCCAGTTCGTTGGGGCTGGCGACGGCGATGGACATCAGGTCCTCGAAGCCGGCCTCCTTGAGCTTGTCTGCGGTGGCGGGGCCGACGCCGGGTAGGTCGTCGACGGTCATCTTGATGTTCTCTTCCTGGGCCGCTTCCGGCACCAGGGCATCGATGGGGTGTTTGCTTGCGTTCTCATCGAACGGGGCCATGCCGAGCATCTTGCGCGCATCGTCGATGGTCTTGCGGGCGACGGCACGGCTGAGGCCGGAGAAGTCCTTGACGTCGTCGGGGGTGGCGTTGGCGACCGCCAAGACGGTCTCGAAGCCACCGGCACGGAGCTTGTCGGCCTTCTGGTTGTTCATGGTCGGCATGTCTTCGATGACGATGCCGCCTTGGGCGTCGAGGAGCTTCTTTGTCTCCTCGATGAGCGTCGTGGCCGCGCCGACAGGGATGCCGGTCTTCTCGGCGATCTCCTCGGCCGTGGCCTTGGTGATGCTTGTGGCGTTGTAGCCGGCATCTTTGAGTTTCTCGGCTTTGGTGGCGCCGACGCCTGGGATCTGAGTGAGGGGCATCTTGGACATGATCGCACCTTGCAGGCTGCCCATATTGGCCCCTCAGGCATGAGTGTGAGGGAGGGTCGAGTGAATGGACTCGATCAGACGTCGCCGGCGATGAACGACCACTCCGGAGGCGCCTCGTCCAGGTAGAACATCGTCACGAAGACCTCGGCGCTCTGCTCCAGGGCGATCCACGTCTCGTCGTAGGACATCATGAGGAAGAACTCCGTGTGGCCGCCCCACATGTTGTTGCCCAAGGCCACGCGTCCGGGGCTGGCGAAGTAGTCGTCCTCGTAGGCGCTGCTGTCCGCGGTCGGTTCCAGGCTCCAGTAGAACTGGCTGACGCCCGTGGGCGGCGCCACGCTGTCGTCCCAGTGGGCCTCCAGCACGAAGGTCTGGACCGGGCCATCGGTCTCGAAGGTCCACGCGCAGACATCGCACAGCGCTGGCGTGCCCGTCGGGCGGAACAGGTCCCAAGCGAAGTCGACGAGGGGTTGGCCGACGCTGTCGTACCAGTCGAACTTGAGGGTGCTGTGGTAGGGCTTCGGGCTGGGGTCGACAGGCAGCACGATGCGGATCTTGGTGATGTCGTCGGCGATGACATCGACGGTGGTCTGGATGGTCAGGTGGTCCACGGCCGACACGGACAATGTGTACAGGCCCGGGGTAAGATCGGAGATGCCGAAGGCGCCGCCCTCGTTGGTCTCGACCGTGGTCCCCAGTTGGCTCACATTGACCTTGGCGCCCAGGAGGGGGGTGATGGCTTCGTCCACGACCACGCCGGCGATGGCGCCGAGGCCCTTGCCGGCCTTGGCGGAGTTGTCCAGGTCGACCTTGGAGCCGTCTCCCAGGGTGATGCCGTCGTCTTCGGCGGCGGGCGCGTCGCTGCAGCCGGCAAAGGCCGTGGCCAGGAGGAGAACGAGTGCGATCAGGGGGCGCATGAAGCTGACCACTCCGGGGCTCCCTTATGCCCGTTGCGTCAAACGGACCCATGCCCAGACCGGCACGCCCGAGGCGATCAACAGCAGGGCCCAGGTGGCGCTGAGGGCGTGCCAGTCCCCGCGCAGGGCGAAACGGACATCCTGGGCCACCGCGGCCACGATCACGAACGTCGCAGCGGCGCCGAACAGGATCGGCCAGCCCGCCCGGATGGCTTTGCCTGGGTCGAGCCACCACGCGGCCACCAGGCCGATGTGGAACAACCAGATGGCGGTGGAGATGGACGAGATCAGCACGGCGAACGCATTGGCGGCGAGCAGGGAGAACGCCACCAGCAGCATCGCCCATTGGGCCTGGAACCAGGTCGCCTTGGCGGGAGCGCCGTTGCGGTTGCGTTGCTGGAAAGGCCGCCACCAGTGGCCCGCTTCGGCGGCTGCGGCGTAGAGGCGGGGTCCGGTCATGCTCTGGGTATGCAGCGTGCCCAGCACGGCGATGGCGACGACGAGGCTCACGGCTTTGCGGGCGGCGGGCCCGTAGAGGTTGCCGGCGGCCTCGGCGGCGATGACCCGCCCTTCGACGGTGCCGCTCAGGAACATGCCGAGCAAGGCGACCACGTAGAGGCCGGCGGCGAGCAGGATGCCTGCGGCGATGGGTCGGCGCAGGTCGCCTTGGGTCTGGCCGGCCAGGAATGTCACCTGTGTCCAGCCGCCGAAGGCGAAGAGGGCGAGGAGGGTCCAGCTCCCCAGGCCGCCAGCCAGGCGCGTCGGCGGCGTCTTGACCGGGTCGGCCGCGACCAGGATGCCTGCAGCGAGCACCAGGATGAGCCCGACCTTCAGCACGGTCAGGACGGCTTGGATCTTAGCGCTGGTGCGCAGCCCTCGGGTGTGGATGGCGGCGCTGGCGGCCAGGATGGCGAGCGCTGCGACGGCTTCCCAGTACGTGTCGTGGCGCCCCATGGCATCTGCCAGGAACGTGGCTGCCGCGAGGCTCAAGACGGCCAGGGCGCCGCATTGCATGACCCAGAAGCGGCTCCAATTGTACAGGAACCCGGCCCAGGGGCCGACGTGGTGGCTCAGGTAACGGTGCGGGCCGCCGTCTCCGGGCAGGCGCTTGGCCAGGTCTGACAGGGTGAATGCGCCGGCGATGACGACGATGGTCGCGGCGACGAAGAGGCTCAGGATGAGCCATGGTGGGGCGCCCTGCTGTAGCAGGATGCCTGGGGTCAGGAAGATCCCGGCGCCGACCATGGCCGAGGTCACGGTCAATGTGACGTCGCGGCCACGCAGGGGCACGTTGTCTACGGTTCCCTGCACGGCCCCTCAGCCGCGGGCGATGGCTTGAAGCTGGCGCTTCAGAGGTACATTTGTTGCAGCAGCCAGGTCGTGGTGTCCTGGTCCGTGTCGTTGGTGGGTGCCATGAGAGGTACCAAAGACGAATCTGTTCGTGTCCCATATGAACATGTTCATGTTGATTTTGGAACATGGCTGATTTTGTCGAACCTGTTCACTGGAAGCGGAGCCGCCGATGGGTCATCTGGCCCCGACACCATCATGAAGGGGGCCTGGGTGGCCGGACTATGAAGCTCGCGACCATCCTACCGAAGGACGCCAAGACCATCTGGGAACGCCGCGACGGCCGCCTGGTCGTCGTCGACGACATCCAGGGCAAGGCGGCGCTCGTGCCTGACGAGGTCGCGATGAACCTGTTCAGCGCCATGCAGGACTGGGACCACGTCGAGCCACAGCTGCGCGAGATCGACGCCGAACTGAAGGCCGGCGAGCTCGCCGACACGCTCGACCTGGCCAGCCTCGACTTCATGGCGCCCCTGCCCCGCACCACGTGCTGGGTCGACGGCTCCGCGTACATCCAGCACATCATCCTCGTGCGCAAGGCCCGCAACGCCGAGCCCCCGGAGACCCTCAAGACGGTCCCCCTCATGTACCAAGGCGTCAGCGACCCCCTGTACGGCCCCAAGGACCCCGTCATGGTGGCCGACGAATCCTACGGCATCGACTTCGAGGCCGAAGTCGGCGTCGTCCTCGGCGACGTCCCCATGGGCACCAAGGCCGCGGATGCCGAGAAACACATCAAGCTGCTGTGTGTCATGAACGACGTCAGCCTGCGCAACCTCATCCCGGCCGAACTGAAGGCCGGCTTCGGCTTCTTCCACGGCAAGCCCCCCACGCACTTCGCGCCCTTCGTCGTCACGCCTGACGAGATCGGCGACGCCTGGAAAGACGGCCGCATCCACCTGAAGATGGAGTCCTGGCGCAACGGCGACTTCCACGGCGACCCCGACGCAGGCCCCGAGATGTTCTTCGGCTTCCACGAACTCATCGAGCACGCCACCAAGACCCGCCCCCTCCCCGCTGGGACCATCATCGGCAGCGGCACCGTCAGCAACGCAGACACGTCCCGCGGCGCCAGCTGCATCGCCGAGACACGCATGCTCGAGACCATCAACGAAGGCGCACCCAAGACGCCGTTCCTGAGCTTCGGCGAACGCATCCGCATCGAGGTCTTCCAGGACGGCCGCAGCGTCTTCGGCGCCATCGACCACGAGATGAAGAAGTACGAAGGGCCCAAGGTCGTGACCGCATGAAGTCGCTGGAAGCCATCACCGAAGGCCTGTTCGACTACGCCGGCATGTTCCCACCGGCCGCACTCACGTTCCAAGACGCACTGCATGAAGCTGCGGGCTTCAAGGACACGCTGACAAGGCCCAGCATCGTTGGCGCGGACATGGTCATCACCGCCGCGCAACTCAACGAAGCCACCACGCAGCACATGCTCGAAGCAGGCTTCCACCGCGGCAACCACATCCGCATGTGCCTCGTCGGCACGCATGCCAGCGACGGCCACAAGCGCGCCAGTCAGATCCTCGCTTACAACCGTGAGAGCCGCGTCGACCGCGTGCCACACGAAGTCGTCGCCCTCGAGTTGCATTCCGAGATGGACGACCCCATGGACGCGGCCGGGTCCTTGATGCCGGCCCGCTTCGTCCTCTCCGGCCAAGACATCCAAGTCTATTGGGAACCCAAGTTGACGGACGCCGAATGGAACGAGCGCTTCGATGAGGTGTGGTCCGTCATCGACGGCTGCAACAGCGAATCCGAACTCCCCATCGTCGGCCTCAAGGTCCGCGCCGCCGGCGAACACGCCCTGAGCCCTGCCACCCTGGCGCGCATCATCCCCGAGATCAACAAGCGGGCCCTACCGTTCAAGGTCACTCAGGGCCTGCACCACGCCCTGGCCGGCACCCACGACAACGAGCTCGGCTTCATCGGCCTCACCGCTGCCCTGCGCCTCAACGAAGGCGGCGCCCTTGGCCCCGAGGAGCTCGAAGCATGCATCACCGAGACCGACGCCAGCGCCTTCGACTGGGTCGCCGGCATCTCCTGGCGCGGTCACAGCATGGGTCGTGCCCAGACGGGCCACGCCATGCGCACGGCGTTCCAGATCGGCTCCTGCAGCCTGACGGAGCCCGACCAAGAACTGGCCGCGCTCTGGCCCATGCTCGCCACCAACGCTTAAGCACCGGTCGACGGGTCCTTGGGCATGCGCGCCGTGCTGTTCGTCCTCATGGTCGTCCTCGCGGGGTGTGCCTCGTCGCCGTCTTCGCCCGCCGATGACCCTGCCCCCGTGCAGGCCACGCCTGCGCTGGAGACACCCTGGAACCTGGAACTCACCGGCTGCACCGCGGTCTCCGGGGTCAGCGTGTACCCCCGCGCTGCGTACATGGCCTCGGCCGCATCGCCGCCGGAACCGTTCGTCCCTGCTGACATCCGGAGCGAGGTCGGCGACGCACGCGTCGCATCGGCCAATGGCGCCGGTTGGTTCACCACCGGCAACGAGGTCGCCGGCCACTGGCACACCGCCATCCGATGCAACGAGCTGAGTTGGGGCTTCGTCGGCATCCGCATCGAACCGCCTCCCTTCGACGATGTGCCGGTGGAGAACAATATCCTGCTGGCCGTCTGGAGCTGGCCTGCCGACATCGTCGACGAGATGCACCACATCGGCCACGCCACCAAAGCCCGCGATGTCCTCGTCGTCATCGATAGTATCCGCATGGAGATGGTGCTGGATGACGAAGACCATGGGGTCTACCAGGGGTACTCTCCCCGCGGCGACCCCCTGCCCATGCGGGACGCGCTCACGACCCGGTTCTGGATGCTGATGCCCGCCAGCGGCGAGCACAACCACCACGATCAGGCAGGGCCCTACGCCCCCATTGCGTTCGACATGGCCACCACCGCGTTCCAACCCGAAGTCCTTGCGGAAAGTCTCGGCTTCTTTGCGCACACGGGCACCGACCACCACGCGCCGCTGCCAGGCCTCGGAGGCAATGACGCCGCCGTCGCTTGGAGCGGCTTCGACGCGGCCATCACGGCTGGGCCACGCCCTGCCGTCTTGCTGAACGAGACCTGGGTCCACTGAGCCTCCGCTCGAAGGAATGGAAAGGCCGGATTCGGACGGGCGCATCTCGTGGTGCTCCCGTCGGGTTCCGACCGGACCCGTGCTGCTTGGTTCGGCTCGGCGTCCCAAAGTGTTGGACCCCTTGGCTAGTGCCTGTGGGCATGAGCGGGTCGGCGAGCAGCTGTGACGAGGCCCAGCGCAGCAAGGCCCGGGGCACAAGGCCCAATCCTCATTGGGCGCCCGCCCTACTTGATGCTTGTCACGTGCTCACGCGAGCGCGGCCTGGATGGCGGCGTCGACGGCGTCCCGGTCGAGCCCGTGTACGTACTTCCCCTCGATGACGAAGCCGGGGGTCCCCTGGACGCCATTGGCCTGCATGTTGTGCCGGTTGGACTCCAACTGCAATGCAGGCTTCTGGCTCTGCCGGCACTCCGTCAAGCGCGGGATGTCCAGGCCGTGGTCTTCGGCGATGCCCAGCAGGAGTTCCTCGGTCACCCAGCCGCTGCGGGGGGTGCCCTGGGCCTCGTACAGGTCATGCACCACAGCGTCCCATCGGCCGGGGGGCACTTGGTCGTTGACGCAGAGGCTGAAGATGGCCGCCGTGACGGAATCGGGGCCGATGAACGCCACGGGGCGGACCATGATGCGGACCTTGCCGGTGTCCACCCAAGTGGCCACGACGTGGTCGCGCAGGCCTTCCAGTTCCCACTCACGGCAGTGGGGGCATTGGTAGTCCTCGTAGAGTTGGATGACCAGATCGCCGTCGCCGATCCATGGCTCGAAGCCCTGGGCGATGGTGGGTTCGATGGGGCCCTGTGGCTCGTACCCGGTGCACCCGCCGAGCAGCACGACGATGCCGGCCGCCAGGAGCCACGGCTTCATGCCAGTGCCTCCAGCGCCTTCAGGGCCTCCGGGATGTGCTTGGTGGCCTGGAACTGGTTCTCGAACGTGTGTCGCACGATGCCCTCGGCGTCGATGACGAGCGTGACGCGGCCACCCATGATGCCCCACTTCTTCGGGATGCCCAGCAGCTTCGCCACTTTGCCGCCTTTGTCGGTCAACAACGGGAACGGGAGGTCGTGCTTGGCGATGAACATCTGGTGGCGCGTCCCGGCGTCCTTGGAGACCCCGAGAACGACGGCGCCTGCGTCCTCGAAATCCTGGTACGCGTCGCGGAACGAGCAGACCTCCGCCGTGCAACCGGGGGTGTGGTCGGCGGGATAGAAGAACAGCACGATGGCCTTGCCGCGGAAGGAGCCGAGGTCGACGGGCTCGCCGTCTTGATCTGGGAGCGTGATGGGGGGTAGGGGGGTTCCGGTGGCGATCATGCGGTCTCCAGGGCAGCCGACATGAACGCTGGGAGGTCATCGGGTTTCCGGCTCGTGACGAGGCGGCCATCGACCACGACCTCTGCGTCCTGCCAATGTGCTCCGGCGTTCTGTAGGTCCTTGCGGATGGCGACGTAGCTGGTCATGTGTTTGCCTTGCACGACCTCTGCGTCGATGAGCAGCTCGGGGCCGTGGCAGATGGCGGCGAGCAGGCCGCCGGCTTTGACGGCGTCGCGGACGAACTGTACGAACGGCTCGAAGGTCCGCATCTTGTCCGGCGCATTGCCACCGGGCACGACGACGATGGCGTAGTCGCTCGCCTTGGCCTTCCCGACGGCCTTGTCGGTCGTGAGGTGGTATCCCCATTTGCCGACCACGTCGAGGTCCTTGTCACGGCCCAGCACGTCGACCGCGTAGCCGGCTTCACGCAGTCGGTACAGTGGATAGATCGCTTCGGCGTCCTGGAACTCTCGGTCAAGCAGCAAGGCGGCGCGCATGCAGGCGGCACTGCGGCGGCCCTCCATGACCCTTGCCCTGGCTAGTCCGTCGTGACAGCGATCTGTTGCTTCTGCCCCGATTGGACATCCCATAGATCCGCGTATACGCCGCTTTGGTCCACGAGCTTGTCGTGGCTGCCGCGCTCGACGACCACGCCGTCCACCATGACGAGGATCTCGTCGGCGTTGCGGATCGTGCTGAGGCGGTGCGCGACGGCGATGGTGATGCGGCCCTTGCGGTAGGCGTGCAGGTTCTGCTGGATCAGTTCCTCCGTCCGGGTGTCCACGGCGCTGGTGGCTTCATCGAGGATCAGGACGGCGGGGTCGCGCAGCACGGCGCGGGCAAGGCTGATGCGCTGCCGTTGGCCGCCACTGAGCTTCAGGCCCCGTTCGCCGATGAGGGTGTCGTATTGCTCGGGCAGGTCACGGATGAACTCGTCGGCACCGGCGATGCGGGCGGCGTTCTCCACTTCTGCCAGGCTCGCCTCAGGTTTGCCGAGGCTGATGTTCTCCGACACGGTGCCGGTGAACAGGAAGGGCTCTTGGCTGACGTAGCCGATGTGGCCACGGAACGAATCCAGCTTGACGTCTTCCAGGCTGTGCTCGTCGATGCGCACGGAACCGACGCGGGGCGCGTAGTACCTGAGCAGCAGTTTCAGGATCGTGGACTTGCCGGCGCCGGTGTGGCCGACCACGCCAAGGACCTGGCCTTGCTTGACCTCGAAATCGACGCCGTTGAGGACATCGTTGCGCTCAGGGTACCCAAAGCGCACACCTTGGAAACGCACGCTTGTCGGGCGGGGAACGTCGATGGCGTCGGGCTTGTCAAGGATGCGGGGCTCGGTGTCCAGGAGGTCCATGATGCGGCGGGCGCTGGCCTCGCTGCGTTGGATCTGGTTGAACAGCATGCCCAGGATGAACAGGGGCATGATGAGCCGCGTCGCAAAGAGCATGAAGGTGACGTAGTCACCGATGCTCGGGCCCATGCCGGCCAATACCATCCAGCCGCCGACACCGATGAGCGCCGCATAGGCGACGCCCGCGATGACGTAGAGCATCGGCACGAAGCGGGCCCGCTCCTGGGCCGCCTTCACGGCGGCGTCGCGGTACTCGGCGGATTGCGTCTCGATGCGCTTGGCCTGGTGCTTCTGGGCCGTGTAGGCCTGGATGACGCCCATGCCCTGCAGGTTCTGTTCCAGGATGCTGTTCATGGCGCCCACGGCGGCGCGGCTGCGGCGGTACTGGGGCTGCACGCGGGTGGCGAAGAAGCGCACCGCGAAGATGGCGAATGGCAGCGGCGCGAACAACAGCAGCGCCAGGCGCCAGTCGAGCCACAACAGGAACCCGAAGACACCCAGGAACGTCACCACCAAGCGGACGATGCTGGTCGTGGCATCGGCGAGGAAGTTCTCCAGGTTGTCCACGTCCTGGCCCACCACGGCCATCATGTCACCCGTGGGGCGCTCCTCGAAGTACGCCGTGTCCAGCGTCTGCAAGTGGCCGTAGAGGTGGAGGCGGATGTCGTGGCGGACCTTCTGGGCGATGGTGTCCCAGGCGTAATCGCTGCTGGTCTGGAAGATGCCCAGGCCGACGAAGGTGGCCAGGATGGCGGCGCCGTAGAACGCGAAGTCCCGCGTCGTCAAGCCCGCTTGGCTAAGCCCCGATGCCGAAGCGATCTGGTCCACCAGCAGGCCGATGATGACCATGGGTAACAGGTCGAAGAGGCGCGCGGCGCCATTGGTCAGGAGGCCGACGCTGATGCGCATCTTGTACGGCTTGACGTACGGCAAGAGCCGCCACAGTTGGCGACCCGCGATGGCCTCTTTCTCTTCCACGCCGTTACGACAAGCCCCGGAGGTTTAGGGCTTGGGGCCCGGGCGGTCTAGCGGCGGCGCAGGGCCAGCACGCCCAGCAGCCCCACGATGGCCACGAAGCCGAGGCCGGGGGCCTCTTCTTGCGCTGGCTCCGGGATGGGTGCTCCGGCGAAGCTCAATGCACCGCCGTCGTTCTTGACGCTGAACGAGAGGCTCGTCACGAGGTGGTCGAGGTCTTCCACCTCGGGCGTGGGCGGGGCATGATCGAAGTACACGTTGCTGTAGACCTCCAGGATCCCCTCCGACACGTCCCCTGCGCCAGCGGCCACGGTGAAGCGCAACTGGGCGCTGCCCCCGGGCAGGATGGGCGTGTTGTCCACGGCGACCCACCGGTCATCGACCGGGGCGGCCAGGGACTTGGCGACGACCTGGATATCGGCGCTGCCGACGGCATTGGCGCGGTTCACGATGACCTGCCACTCGCCGTCGCCGGCCAGGACCTTATCGACGGAGCCGATGGAGACGCTGTCGACCGTGGCGCCGGCAGTGCCGGTGAAGGAGCGGCCGTCCGGGGCGACGACAGTCACGGTCGGGTCCGTCTGGACCGCGTTGCTCGTCGTGACCGTGACCTCGATGCCCTGGGCGTGATTGGCGGGGCTGAACGTGAACGTCCGGCTGGTCTGGCCGCCGACCGTGAAGGCGCCACTCTGGACCGATTCCGAGTCATCGTGGGTGGTCGTGACGTTCCATGCATCGCCTGCATCGAAGACCGCGACGACGCCGCGCAGCTCGTGGCGCCAGGTGTTCAGGACATCGACGCGTAGCACGTCGTCGACGAGCGTCACCTTGTCGATCTTGGGCGCTTCCATGGCGGGGTTCCACTTGCCGGGTGCGTGGCAATCCCAGCAGCGGGACTCCTCCAGTTCCACGTAGTCGGCTGGGGCCGATGCCACCGTGAAACCAGCGATCAATAGCATTGCAAGGACGGCCGACCAGGCGCGCATACCCACGCGAGCCTCGTGGCCGGCCTTAAGTGTGACGTGT
>JBFIDG010000058.1:0-11866 GCA_041581335.1 Thermoplasmatota archaeon | reverse complement strand
GGACAAGATCCTCGAGTTCTGCTTCATCGAACTCGATGCCGATCTCAAGGAGCAGGCCCGTTGGACGCGCCTCGTGAATCCTGGCATGAAGATCCCCGCCGAGAGCATGGCGATCCACGGCATCACCGACGAGATGGTCGCAGACAAGCCCGCCTTCTCTCACTACGCTGTCCGCATCCAGAACCTCGTCGCCGGCGCCGTCCTGGTCGCCCACAACCACCGCTTCGACGTGCAGTTCCTCCACAATGAGCTGCTGGCGGCCGGCCAGGAAGGCCTGTCCCCGGACCATCCCTGCATCGACACGTTGCAGATCGAACGCAACGTCAACGCGCACCGGCTTGAAGCCTGTTACAAGCGCTACGTCGGCGAGCCCCTTGACGATGCCCACCGCAGCGAGGCCGACACGGCAGCGATGGTGGATGTGTTGCGCAAGCAGCGCGAGGTCCACGCCGGCACGCTACCATCCACTGTCGAAGGGCTCATCGTCGGCAAGCTGCACCAGCACTTCCACCCTGAGGCGGACGTGCGCAGCTGGCTCGATCATGGCCACCGCTTCTACCAAGATGCAGAGGGCATCGTCCGCTTCGGCTTCGGCAAGCACAGGGACCAGCCCGCCAAGGACCACACAGACTACTTGTTGTGGATGCGCGACCGCGACTTCCCCGACGACACAAAGCGCGTGGTGCAGGACGTCCTGGGCCCCTCTTACCAATCCCCACAGCGCACGTTGTGACGCCATGAAGATCCTCTGTGTCGGCAAGAACTACGCCAAGCATGCGGCGGAGATGGGCAGCACGACGCCCGACACACCCATCTGGTTCTGGAAGCCCGACTCGGCCATCGTCACCAACGGGCAGGCGGTCCGTCTACCCACCGGCATCGGCGAAGTGCACCATGAGGTCGAACTGGCGATCCGCATCGGGCGCAACGGCCGCCCCGCCGACATGACCGTGGCGGTCGATGTCACGGCCCGTGACCTCCAGAACGAAGCCAAGAAGACCGGCCACCCGTGGGCGATGGCCAAAGGATTCCACTCCTTCCTCCCCCTTGGCGACTGGGTGCCGGCCCGTCACTTGGACGACCAGCGGCTTCGCTTGACGATCGACGGCGAGGTACGGCAGCAGGGCCACACCCAGCGCATGACGTGGGACGTCGACGCCTTGCTGGCCCACGCGGCCACGTGGGTGACGCTGCGGGAGGGCGACGTGCTGTTGACCGGCACCCCTGAGGGCGTCGGCCCGATCAAGAGCGGTCAGACCATGGTCGCCGAACTCGTCGGCCACGTGCGCTTGACCAACCCCGTGGCCTAAGCCACGTTGAGGGCGTCGACCGCCTGCGAACCACCTGGGGTCAGACGGATGCGCGTGGCGCGTCCGTCGCGGGTCGAATCGATGACGCCGGCTTGTTGCAGCCGCTTGATGTGGTAGGTGGCGGTCGCAGGGGACAGCCCCGCCGCCGCGGCAAGGTCCTTCGAGCAGGCCCCCGGCGTCCGCGAGATCGCGGCCAGGATGTGCCGCGCGCCTTCCGAGCGGAGCAAGGGGCCTGCATCCAGGACGGTCCGGCTGGTGGCCGCGGGGAAGTAGCAGGTGTAGCCGGGGGTCTGTCGGGCCCTGATGAGACCGCCTTGTTCGAGCTTGTGGACATGATGGCGGATGCGGCCGGGGTTGGCCCCCAGCCGATCACAGAGGGCGCGGAAGTGCAGGCCGGGTTCGCCGGCGAGAGCGTCCATGATGGTGGCGCGGGTGGGGTCGTCCAGCAGCTCGTGCGGACGCAGGCGGCTGAACAGTGCCAGCCCACCGCCTTTGAGCAGCGGCCAGCTCAGGTACAGGGCTCCGAGAGCCGTGGCCAGCACGCCGAGTCGGACAGCGTCGTCCAAGGCCGGGATGGACCAGCCGGTGGCACCGTAGCCATGGACCGTGACCGGTGCGGCGCGGGTGGGTGTCGCCATGTGCTCGGCGGGGCCGCTGGCATGGCGTTCGAAGCGTACGGTCTGGCCGGCGCCGTCCATGGTGAGCAAGGAGACATCATCCCCGTTCGGGAAGAGCCCGAGCAACGCCAGCCCCTCGGGGCCCCACTGCACGGACGTCGCCCTGCCCCCTGCGATGCGCACGACCGGGTCACCGTCGGCATCACTGAGGATCTCGAAACCCCACGCGTTGGCCCCGTGGTTCCGTTCTGCGGCCGAGACATGGCGTTCCCAGCGCTGCCATACGGAGGCGATGGTGGGGACCTCGCCGATACGGATCCGCTCCGGTGCCTCAGCAGCCAGGTCGGAGGCCTCGATGCGCTGGATGCGGAATCCTCCGAGGGCCAGCAGATGGATGTCGTCGGATTGACTGACGCGCACGCTGAAGCCGTCGTGGCCGTCACTGAGGTGGAGGTCCCAACCACGCAGGGTCTCACGCCCCGAACGATCCTCATGGTACGCGGCGCTGAAGACGTAACCGTCCGGATGGTAGCGCAGCCAGTCACGCAGGTCCTTGAACGTGCTCGATTGCAGCGCCTCGTCGAAGGCCCGGCTGAGGCGGAAGGGATGGTCGATACCGGCGTCGGAAAGGCCCCAGACCTCCAGCGGCGCCGTCTGGACAGGCTGTGCGACGATGGCGGTGCCTCGGGGCATGTCGGCTCCGTCGCCGTGCTGGAAGCCGCGCAGCGTGTAAGTGGCGGTGCGGGGCTCTTGGTGGGGACCCACCGTCTCGAAGTGGAACTTGATCGGCACCGGGACATCAGCGGCATACCACCAGTCCATGGCGACGGGGCCTGCGGCCGATACGTGGCGTAGGCGCAGCCCGTTGACGGTCTCGTCGCTCACGGTCAGCGGCGTGCCGGCCGGGAGCCGGACCCGCATGCCTTGGACGATGCAATCGGTGGCGGTCACGGCCTCGTTGCCAGGCCCGCTCAGGATGCAATCCCGGTAGGCGTCGTAGGTGAGGATCTCATCGTGTTCGACGAGGCCGCCCCGGGCCCGGTCCATACGTTCCTGGGTAGCGATGATGGTACCGTCAAGGAACCAGTGCTGAAGCTGAAGCGAGTGCCATGTGGGCGTGCCGCCGCCGGGCCTTAGGGTCGTCCCTTCCGAATGCCACAAGACGGGCGACGCCTCGATGACCCGGCCGCCCGAATCGCGGACGTCTTGGGCATCCAAGACCTCGAAGCGGGGGCCCTCTGTGGGCACGCCCTCCGCGCGGCCGTCGTACCGCCAGTCTCCTGCGTAGACCACATGGTAGCTTCCGGCGTCGCCGTCCTGTAGGGCCCGGACATCCGCCGTGGGCTCGTGGACGTCTTGGCTGGCGACGCTCGAGCCGCCGACCAGGAGAAGGAGCGCTGCAGTGGAGACCATCAGGGCCTTCGAGACTCGCCGCATCGGCCCTTCAGCGACCTCCGGGCTATTTAGAGCCGCTTGGCCGGTCGTCGAACTGTCAGCAGCGCAGCAGCACTTGGCGACCGACGCGATCGGTCTGGATGGCGCCCGCGCCCTCGAGGCGCTTCACGTGGTAAGCGACCGTGGCAGGACTCAGGCCAAGGCGTTCTGCGACCACTTTGCCAGTGATGCCCGGATCGTCGCGGATCGACTCCAGCACCGCCTGCGCCCCCTTCGAGCGAAGCACCGGGGCGGTGTCCAATTGGTGTCGATCGACGCTCTTCAGGAACAGGCACGTGTACCCCTCCGTCGTGCGTTTGGTCAGCAGGTCGTTGCGCAACAAGTGGTCGACGTGGTGCCGCAGGGTGCCGTTGGCCAGGCCCGTCAGGCGGCGCAACTCATTGAGATGGATCCCAGGCTGCGCCGTGATGGCGTCGATGATGAGTTGCCGCGTGGGGTGCTCGAGCAAGCTGGGCTTCTGCAGGCGGCTGAACAGCGCCAACGGGGCGGCCTTCAGGGCAGGCCAGAACGCGTAGAGCATGCCGGCCAGGATACCGAACGCCCCGATGCCGGCGGCGACGCCGGAGCTCAGCCAGGGCCCGGCGCCGGGGGCCCCGTCGAGGGCCTCGGCATCCGGATCCATGGCCATCGTGCCAGGGACGACCAGCGCGGCCCCCCCAAAGGCGCTCCGAGTGTGGCTGACGACGACCTCATCGCTGGCCGACAGCAGGTCCGTCACGGAGTCCAGGCCGGTGTCGCCGGCGGCCAGGTTCTCACTCGAGTACATGGTCGCTTGGCTCGACCCTGCGTGGACGACGTACTGGGCGTGCTCACACGCTACCCAATCGACGCACTCGACGCGATGGCCCCAAGCATTGAGGTCACCTTCCCCGCCGTGCGCGGTCCAGCGTTTGGCCACGGAGGCCACATCCGGGGCGGTCGCTGGCAACTGTGCCTTGGATGGCGCCAGGTCCGGGTCCCAGTACAGGGAGTCTTGCACGCGGACATCGTAGTCCGTCATCTGCTCCCGTAGCATGGGCGGCAGGCCTTCAGCCGCCTTGGGCATGCTTTCGACGACGCCGACGTCCAACGCCGACGGACCGTCTGTGATCGTGAAGGACCACACCGTGCTCTGGATATCCGTGGACGTCGCCGTGGTACGCGAGGACTGTTGGACGTAGGCCGCGTCGCGGCCCATGAACGCGTTGACCTCCGGGTCGCCCATGGCCAATGACCAGGCATGCTCGGCCTCGAACCCGGCACCTTCCAGGCCGGTCGATGGCCCCCATGCCCTGATGGGGGCCTGCACGAGGGGCGGCAGGGGCTCGCCGCGGTCCGGCTCGGGCAATGGGGCATCGCCCCGAGTGAAGCCGGTCAGGTCGAGTTGTGCTACGCGACCGTCGGGATGGGTCTGCACGATGCGGATCGGCGTCGGGATGCCGGGGACATACCAATGGTCTTGGCCCTCCAAGGAGATGCGCATGGCCACGTGTTCCCCGAGCGTTTCCACGCCCACCACTTGGACCTGTGATCGCGCGGGCTGCAGGCCCTGGGCCAGGCTGTAGCTGCCCCAGGCAGCAGGGTTCATGCAGGAATCGGACAACGGGAAGGATGCCCCCGCGACGAGCGTCGCGCCGGCCATGCCGACGCCGACGATGCAGTCATCGACGAAGTCCCAGTACCATTGCCAGCGCATGTCGATCGAGAAGCCTTGCTGGAACGGGACACTGGCGGGGCCTGCGCCGACGGAACTTCCGGGCGAGCCGAATTCGAAGTCAGACGCGGAGTACAGAGGCTCGTCCCCGACACGGGCCGTCTCTTCGTCATCGTCGACAAGCCACCAGGACTCGGAGAAGATGTCGTAATCCCATCCGGTGACGACGGTTCGAAGGATCGCGGCATCCACCTCGGCACCTCGCTCGTCGAGGACGCGTTCCTCTTGCCAGGAGAAGCGCAGGTAGGTCCACGGTTCCCGCCAGTCTGGCTCGGAGTCCGTGAAGACCTCAAATCCCGAAGTCCAGGGCCCGGTCAGCGTCATCTGGTAGGCGCCGCGGTCCCCCACGTGGGGCTCCGCCACGACCATGGAGGCTGGCGCTTCTTCCTCGACCGAAGCGATGCCGGTGCCGAGGCCGACGCTGACCAGGAGCGCGATGACCACGGCGATGGGGAGGCGACGGAGCGAGCTTCGCATCGATACCATAGACCCACGACCCCTATTGAGCATTATAGGACGGCTGGAGCAACCTTCGAATCCTCGAAGAACACGATAGCTTAGGCTTCGAATCGTCGCTTGACCTAGGCGGACCCGGGGCCGGGCGATGCGATCGGCCAGGGATGCCCTCTAGAGCGCGATGCCGGTGCACACCCGGTCGGATAGCTGCACGCGGCGAACCACTGCGCCGATCCATGGCCTAGTGCGTGCGCCGCATCCTGGCTCACGCTGGTGGTGCGGACGTCGTCTCCAACAGCAACGGCCGGGTTCAGGCGCCGTGCTCGGTCTGCTTGCGGGGCTCGAGCGCCGCGTCCACTTCGTCCTTGCTCAGCCCAGACATCTCGTACGCCAGGTCGCGGACGGTGCGGCCGGTCTTGTACGAGGTCTTGGCGATGGTCGCGGCCTTGTCGTAGCCGATGAGCGGGTTGAGGGCGGTGGCCATGCTCATCGACTTCTCGACGTAGCTTTCCGCCTTCTCTTTGTTCGCGGTGGTGCCTGCCAGGCAGTTGTCGACGAAGACGGTGCTGGCGTTGCTGAGCAGGCGGATGGATTCCAGCATGTTGTGGGCCATCATGGGCAGCATGACGTTGAGGTCTAGCTGGCCCCATTGGCCGCCGATGCGGACAGCGGTGTTGTTGCCGGTGACGTGGGCGCCGACCTGGATGACCGCCTCGCAGATGACCGGGTTGACCTTGCCCGGCATGATGCTGCTGCCGGGCTGGATAGCGGGCAGCTGCAGTTCGCCAAGGCCGCAGGCAGGGCCGCTGCCCATGAGGCGGACATCGTTGGCGATCTTCATCATGGACGCCGCGACGGTGTCGAGGGCGCCGGCGAGGAAGACGTAGGCATCGCGGGCCGCTTGGGCTTCGAAATGGTTCTCGGCTTCCTTGAATTCGAGGTTGGTGGCCTGGTACAGGTACTCAGCGACCTTGCCGCCGAACTCGGGGTGGGCGTTGAGGCCGGTGCCGAGGGCGCTGCCGCCTTGGGCCAGTTCGAGGATGCCCGCCATGCAGGCGTCGACGCGATCGATACCGAGTTGGATCTGGCGAGCGTAGCCGCCGAACTCTTGGCCGAGGCGGATGGGGACGGCATCCATGAGGTGGGTGCGGCCGATCTTGACGACGTCGTCGAACTCGGTGGCCTTGGCGGTGAGGCAGTCGCGCAGGTATTCGAGTGCCGGGACGAGGGTGTACTTGAGTTCCTGGGCGGCGGCCACATGCATGGTCGTCGGGATGATGTCGTTGCTGCTCTGGCCGCGGTTGACGTCATCATTGGGGTGGACGTTCTCTCCAAGGATGCCGCTGGCGATGTTGGCGATGACCTCGTTGGCGTTCATGTTGGTCGAGGTGCCGCTGCCGGTCTGGAAGACATCGACGGGGAAGTGCTCGCCGTGCTCGCCTTCGAAGATGGCGAAGGAGGCCTCGGCGATGGCGTCGGCCTTCGCTTCGGGCAGTTCGCCGAGGTCTTTGTTGGCCAGGGCACAGGCCCACTTGACCAGGCCGAGGGCCTTGACGAACTCGGCCGGCATGCCGTGGCCGGCGATGGGGAAGTTCAGGATCGCGCGCTGGGTGCTGGCCGACCACTTGGCGTCGATCGGGACCTCCATCTCACCCATGGAGTCGGCTTCGATGCGGCTGTCGGGTCCGGCCATGGTCCCGAGGGGGGCGTCGCTCATGGGCGCAGCGACGATGGCCTGGGATTTACGGGTGACGGCTATCCCCTGACCGCCCCAGGGCGCGCCCACGCGGAGACGGCCAGACGCCTCCAGACCCCAGCCAACGTCGTTTCACTTCAACGGTCTGTCAGAAAGACCTGTAAAGGGCGGGGTTCGTGGGCTGGCCATGCGTTGGGCCGTCGTCGCCATTCTCCTCCTGGCAGGCTGTGCCTCGTCACCGGCCCCTGCCCTGATGGCCCCCGACCCGACGACCCCGATCTACGGCGGCGCGGACCCTGCGGATCTTTTCATGTTCGGCCCCCAGACGAACGGCACAGCCGATGGGCGCGTGCTGGTGGCCCAGTGCGCCGACCGCGACAATGTCTGGGCATACCAGTTCGAGGCCACTCCTGAAGAGAACGCCACTGGCAGCGTCGTCTTGACGGCCCCGCTGGACACGCCCAACGCCACGGCTTGGCTGATCGGCGGGTTCGTGCCCTCTGCGGGCGGCCTGATCGCATCGACCGTGTGGCACGGCGGCACCGGCGCCAGCATCGACCCCTGGCATGCCAGTTTCACAGTGGCATGGGTCGAAAAGATGCCCCGCTCCTTCACGGTCCCCGTGGATGCAGAGGGGATGGTGCGGGTCGTCATCGCCTGCCGCGGCGAGGACCCCGTGAACTTCGTCATTGGGCGCGATGCACCGCGCGCGCCAGATTACCTGACGCCCGTGGTCAGCACCGGCTTCGACGTGTTCCTTGCCGCCGGCAGCGATGACCTGGCCATCTACATCCCCCCGACGGCGACCGCTTTCCCCCCCGTCTGGAGCCTCGCAGGCCAGGTGCGGACGGAATACGACCAGGCACCTACGCCGACGCTTCGCGTCGGGAGCACGGCCATCGAGTGGACCGGTGGCCCCGGATGGACGGAGACCGCGTGCAGCCACGACGGCTGGGCCGACGACGGCGAATGGCGCTACACTGGAAACCTGCACGACGGCGAGCAGAGCGAGGGTGGCATCGTCGCATCGCACATCGCGACGCTGGGCCTCAGCCAATCCCTGATCGGGCCCATCGAGGTGTATCATACCGGCGACGGAGACGAACCCGCATCGTTCCGGTTCGAGGTCGAGCACACGGCCTCCGTCGACTTCCAATGGTTCACCATGTGCCAAGGCGTCCACATCGGCGCAACATTGGAGACCCTGTTCGGGACGCCGGGCGCATCGGCCTTCGTGGTCCCGCGCGGGCTGGCCTAGGCGGTCACGAGGAGCAGGCGCTGGCCGTTGCCTTCCTTCACGACATCGAGCACGCCGGCGTCACTGAGGCGCTTCATGTGGTAATGCATGGTGCTGGGGCTGATGCCGACGGCGTTGCGGACGTCCACGGCGAGGGCACCCGGCTGCTTGCGCACGTGCTCTACGATGCGCTGGGCGGCGGCGCTCTTCAGGACCGGCGCCGCGGCGAGGACGCGCCGATCGGTCTTCTTCGGGAAGTAGCAGGTGTATCCGGTCGCCTTGTGCACCGTCAACAGCCCGCCTTCGTGCAGTTTGCGCAGATGGTGGTCGACGGCACCTTTGCCGATGTCCAAGGCCCGGACCAGTTCCTGATGATGGATGCCGGGCTGCGCCTCGACGAGACCCATCAGGCGGCGGCGCTGCGGGTTGTCAAGCAGTTCGCTGGTCTGGATGCGGCTGAAGAGGCCGACGAGCCCTGTCTTCAGCAACGGGTAGAAGAAGTACAGCAGGCCCACCAAGGCGGCACCTGCTCCGGCCACGGCGACTTCGGTGCCGGTCAGCATGCGCCAGGCACCGACGGCGCTCAGGCTGACGCCTTGGGGTGCGATGGTCTGGACATGGGCCGGAGGGTTGCCTTCGTCGTACCAGTCTTGGGTCTGCTCGTGGTAGCCCGAGAGCCTCAGGCCGTCTTCGGCGTCGGCGGTCCATGCGAGTACGCTACTCTCGTAATGATCGCTGTAATCGTCCACGACGTATGCTGGGCCCGCGTGGTCTCGGATATACGCCGCGTGACCGGCTTCAACGTGCACGTAGGACTCATCGCAGGTCTCGTCGCATCTCAGTTCAAGCCGTCCATAGTTCCCCGGACGATCCTGGTAATCCGGACCACGGTGTTGTTCCCACTGCGCCAACATCGACGCCAGCGTAGGAAGCGTCCGAGGCACGGCGTCTGGCCGGGGGTGGCCCCACCCTTCGGCGTCTTCGACCCCGCGGTCGCTGAAGGTCCAGGCACCGCCAGACTGCCCGGGCAACGCCGGCAGTAGGCCGCCATCGGCTTGGATGAGCCGCGCGTGCACACTGACGTATTCATCGCCGTCGGTGACGTCGAAGTTCCAGTAATGCCATTCTTGGGAACGGTCCAGGTCCTCGAAGTGCCCCGCCATGACGGAGACCACGTAGGCACTCGGGTGCGAAGCAAGGTAGTCGCGCAGCGTGTTGTAGGACGGATCGTTGAGGGCGGCGTTCCAGGCGGTCTCAGGGTGCAGGGGTAGGTCTACGCCTCTCGTGTCGAGCCCCCATGCAGGGACCGGGGCCATGCGCAACGGCTGCACGGCGAGCGCCGCGTCGACCGAGGGTCGGCGGCGGACCTCTTCGGTGCCGCGAGCAAACGCATCCAACGTCCAGACGGCGTCATCATCCCCGTCTTCTTCGACGACCCGCACAGGGTAGGGGATGTCGGCTTGGTACCAGAAGGTCATCGCCAGGCCGCCGCGGAGCGCCTTGATGATGATGGTGTCGGATTCCTCGATGTAGGCAGAGATCTCGTAGTGGCCGATGTGGTCCATGGCGTTGTCCGCCATCCAGCAATAGGTGCCAGGGTAGGTCTGCTTGCTGAGGTCGACGGTCTGACCCTGCCAGGGGGCGATCAAGCCGCAGGCCACGGCGCCGACGCGATCTTGCAGTACCCGCGAGTCCCATAGTACGGTCACGCTGCGACCATCTTCGGTCGTCGTCTCTTGGCGAGCATGAGAGAACGCGACGCTGTCATGGGTGCCTGGGATCAGGTGGTAGACGAAGTCCGTGGCACGCCCCTGCGGATCCGCAGGTCGGTCGACGACGCGCACGGAATTGTACCAGCCCTTCGAGCCATCGTCAAGGATCAGCTGTTCATCCGGAAGCCACGTCAGGTTGTACGCTCCCGTGCGCGACGGCATGCCCCCAGTGACCGTGTAGCGGGCCTCATCGCCGGCCATCGGGGCCGCGAAGGTGAACGTGCCTTCGACATCAGACGCCTGGGCACCGACGACGCCCATGGTGCCGCCGATGCTGCCTCCGGCAAGCAGGAACACGGCCATGGTGAATGCAAGGTGACGGGGTCGGGTCAACGGGTGCATGGCTAGGACTCCCAACCAGGGAATATAGGGCGCGCGGGGAGATCCTCGAAAACCCTAGCCCCTGAAGAGGGACGATCCTCGAAAACCACGAGAGATCAGCGGCATCCTGCTTCGAAAAGCTTTGCCGACGGCCTATTGCTCGGCCATGGATGCCTTGATGTTCTCATGGACGCGCTTGGCGCGGGCCATGCGTTCCTCGTCCTTGGGGGTCTCGGCGATCACCTGGGGCACGGCCGTCGGCTTGTTGTTCTTGTCCAAGGCGACGAACGTGACGTAGGCGCTGCCGACGTGGCGGGTGTTCCCGGTGGGCGGGTCTTCGGCCTCGACGCGGGCGCCGACGATCATGCTGGTGCGGCCGGTGTGGCGCACGGTGGCATGGATGTGCAGGACGTCCCCGACGTACACGGGTTCCTTGAACGACATGCGCTCGAAGGACGCGGTGACGACCTTGGGCACGCGGGCGTGGCGCCAGGCGGCGACGGCGGCCGCCTCATCGATGTACTTCATGATGTGGCCACCGTGGACGTTCCCGTACACGTTGGCTTCGTCCGGCGTCATGAGTTTGCTCATGGTGGTGGCGGACTGACTCATCGGTACTGGCTGCATAATGGCCGGACGGAGACGCGGGTTAAGAGCAGCGCGACGAGGGCACGGGGCAGCCGAGGCACTTATGGGGGCGCCAGGTGATGATCTCGGGCATGCAGAGCACCACACCCCGTAAGCTGTTCTTGGGCACCGTGGCCGTCGGCGCGCTGTACATCCCTCTCCAGGTGACGTGGGCGGCCATTGCTGCGAGCGCGGGGCTGGCTGACCGCGACGACGCCCATGGCTACGAAGGGCTCGTGCTGGCTGCCGCCGCTTTGCTGTTCATCGTGCCCTTTGGGCTCGCGTTGGCCTCGTCGGGCATCGAAGGCCGCCTCGCACGCCGCGACGATTTGGCTCCCCGGCTGTCCGCGCCACGAAAGGTGCTCCATGTGAGCGCCGCCACGCTGGCCGCCGGCTGTACCGGCGTGCTCCTGGCGTGGGCCGCACGGGCCGGGTCGGGTTTCGAGGTGACCGCAGGGCACCTATGGCTGACCACGGTCCTCGCAGCGGGGGCGACCGCCGTATCCGTCACCATCGCGGGAGCCCAGTACAGACCGACCGTCTAAACCGATCAGCGGGCGATGCTGGCCACCAGCGCCGACGCCCAGGCCCGAAGGTCCGGACCGACCCGGGCCTCGAGCTCCGCGCGCTCCTTCAGGCGTTCCTGAGCACGCATCCAGGACTGACCCGCGCGGCCCTTGAG
>JBFIDG010000057.1:0-12040 GCA_041581335.1 Thermoplasmatota archaeon | reverse complement strand
TGCAGGCCGAAGGCGTCGAATGCGCCATCGTCAGCGGCGGCGTCAACATCATCGCAGAAGAGATCGCGCGCCGGCTGCGCATCCCGCACGTGGCGGCAAACGGGTTCCTGTACGACGAGGATGGCCACCTGACCGGCGAGGGCATCGTGAAGACGCCCCTCAACGACAAGGCCCTGCCGCTCTTGGAGTTCGCCCGCGAGATGGATGTCCCGTTGGAACGCATCCTCAGCATCGGCAACAGCATGCCAGACACCAGCATGTTCGAAGTGACCGGCCGCAGCATCGCGTTCCACCCGGAGGACGACTACACCCGCAACCACGCCACCTGGACCATCGAGGACGGGCCGTTGACGCAGATGTTGCCGTTGGTCTTGGAGCCCGGTAAGCATCAACCCTGGGCTGAATGACCGGACCAGCCGAATCGTGGACTAGCCGCGGAACTCGCCCCATTCCATGACGCGGCCTTCGCGGTCGAAGCTGAGGATCCAGGTGCCTTGTTCCTTGGTCTTGCCATCCATGTCTTCGTAGCGGAACCAGGCGAACACCAAGTTGCGCTTCATGACCCGGTCGCCAGGCAGGAACCGTGTGGCGAAGCCGGTGGCGCGTTCCGCCAGCAAGGCTTCGATGCCGGCCGCGTCCAAGGTGCCGTGCACATCGCTACGGAAATGGACGTCGTCCGTCAGCAATCCGTCGAGTCCGTCGCCCGCTTCGATGGCGGCGATGAGCGCGTCGGCGGCTTCCATGGGGTCCACGCGGGACCCATGCGGGCCCGATTGGTAAGCCCGCCGGACGACGTCACACGAAGGTGGCGGCGGCGACGGGGAGCCATAGGTTGAAGGCCGTCCACTTTCTGCTTGGGCCGATGAAACTCTCCTGCGTGACGCCCAAGCAGGCCAAGGCCGACGCCATCGTCGTCGGCGTGATCTCCAAGGATGACAAGCGCACCGCGCCGGGCCTCGCCCGCATGGGTATCAAGCACAAGGCGGCAGAGTGGCTCATCGACAATCAGACCACGGGCCTCGGCCTGAAGTCGGTCAAGTCCGTCCCCACAGACGATTTCGCCCTCGTGCTGGTCGGCCTAGGGGACCCTAAGAAACTCACCCAGGAGAAGCTCGGCTCGGCCATGAACGCCGCGTTGAAGCACGTCAAGGACCTGGGCTTCCGCAGTGTCGCGACCAGCCTGCACATCGATGCCGCCGGCGAGGCGCTTGACGAGACCGCCGCGGTCCAGGCCATGGTGCACGGCGCCATCATCGGGGACCTGAGCTTCGACCAATGGCACAAGAAGCCGGCCGCCAAGGACGCCAAGAGGCCCAAGGCCGGCATCGACTCCCTACAACTCGTCGCCGACAAGCCCGCAGGCATCCGCAAGGTCGCCGCCGCGGCCGCCGTGGTCGCGGAAGCGGTCAACGATGCCCGTCTGCTCGCCAACACACCCGCCAACATCGCCACCCCCAAGTGGATGGCCGCCGAGGCCAAGAAGCGCGGCAGCAAGTTCGGCTTCTCCGTCAGCGTCAAGGGACGTGCCCAGCTCCGGAAGGAGAAGTTCGGTGCCCTGTGCGGCGTCGCCCAAGGCAGTGACAACGAAGAACAACTCGTCATCATGGACTACAACCCGCCCGGCGCCAAGAAGACCCTCGTCGTCGTCGGCAAAGGTGTCTGCTTCGACTCGGGCGGCATCTCCCTGAAGCCCGGCGCGGGCATGTGGGACATGAAGTACGACAAATGCGGCGCCTGCAACACCATCGCCTTGATGACCACGCTGAAGGCGCTCGGCGTCAAGCACCGCGTCATCGGCATCACGCCCTGCGTGGAGAACATGCCCAGCGGCGCCGCCCAGCGCCCGGGGGACATCATCACCGCCAAGGACGGCACCACCATCGAGGTCCTGAACACGGACGCCGAAGGCCGCCTGATCCTCGCCGACGCCATCACGGTCGGCACCACGTACAAGCCCCACTGGATGGTCGACATGGCCACGCTGACCGGCGCCTGTGACGCCGCCGTCGGCAGCACCTACGTGGCGGTCATGAGCAAGGACGACGACTTCGCCCAGAGCCTCGTCGCGGCCAGCCGCAAGGCCGGGGACAAAGCGTGGCAACTCCCGCAAGGCGAGGAGTTCGACGAGGCGAACAAAGGCACCTACGCCGACATGCAGAACATCAGCCTGACCATCAAGGCCGGCGCCAGCATCGGCGGCTCCTTCGTCGGGCACTTCGCCAAGGACGTCAAGTTCGGCCACCTGGACATCGCCAGCAAGGCCTGGACCGGAGGCAGCGACTACTACGCCAAGGGCCCCACCGGTGCCGGCCTGCGCATCGTCCTACAAAGGATCCTGGACGAATGACCGCCAAGCCAGACCCTCAGATCATCGTCGAGCAATTGCTATTGGCCCACTTCACACGTGGCGGCATGTCCCTACCCATGGGCCTGGGGTCCGCGGGGTACGGTATGCTCCGCGCGGCCGGGCTGAAGACCAAGCATGCCCGTGCGGTCAACGTCATGGTCCAACGGGTGGCGAAGCAATGGCGAGCCGACAAGGTCGAACCGTCTTCGTCAGTGGTGGAGCAGGAAGCGACGCGGCTGCTCATCTGAGCCGCTGCCGGCGCCTGGATCAGAGCTGCCCCAGGGCCAGCATCGTAGCGAACGCCGTGGTCCCGACGCTCAATCCGCCAAGACCGACCCAGAAGACCGTGCGCCAGTACAGGGCCCGACCCTCGAGGTCCCGCACATGCGCGGCAGGGAGCCCGGTGGCATGCACGCTGGGTCTGGCGGGCACAATGCCTGGATGGTATGGCACCGGCCGATGCGGGACGTCTGCGGTCTGGAACTCATCCATGACAGGACATCGACGAGCCCAAGCTCAACGCTTCTGGGACACTCTCACTAGGACAAAGCCGATGTCGCCAAGCCTTGAGGCCGGCCCAATGCGGAGCGCCCTCTGCCGGACGCCTGCTGCGGCCCCGATACCCTGGCCCCCGGACACGCGCTGGACGGGGGCGCCTCGCCTTTGACGGGCATTGTCCCAAACGGACACGGGACCCGAGCGGTCTTTTCCTGTGGGCCATTAGCCATGACGCCTTGTTCATAGTGTGAAGAGGTCCTTCACGATCGCTGCCGCTGCATCGGTGGTTGTCGGTTCCGTCATCGGACTCATCGTGTTGGAGACGCTGATGCCGGCGCGGGTGGCGCTACTGCAGGACCCTGGCGTGCACGGGGTCCTCATCGGGCTTGCCACGCTGGTGACCCTGGCCCTCGGCGCGCTGTCCCTGCGCAGTTTCTATGCTAGCGGTGCGAAACGTAGCTTGGCGCTGGCGGCCGGTCTCTTGGCGTTCTCGGCCGTCTACGTGTGGCACGGCGTGTTCACCCAGGTACCGCCCGCCTTCGCGTTCCTGATCTACGGCCCGACCGCGCGCGTCGCATTGGGCATCACGTTGCCGCTGCTTCTCCTGACCGGGACCGTCGCCCGGCCGCGCCGCTTCCTGGCCAGCACCGGCGTCGTCGTGGGTGCGGCCATCCTTGCCCTGGCCGCATGGGCCTCGCACCCAGCGCTCGCATCTTGGTCACTAGCGGCGGGCCCACAGCCGATCCAGGCGGTCCGCCTCTCCGCTGAAGCCGTTGCCGCTGCGCTTGGCGTCTTCGCCGCCACCCTGCTCGTGTGGACAGGGCGCAAGCAGCCCACCGGATTCAGCATCGCGGTGGCCGCGGCGGTCTTCTTGCTCGCGGTCGCCTCGGTGTACTTCATGTTCACAGGCCCATGGACCGTCGCCTGGTGGGCCGCCCACGCCATCAGCGCGACCAGCATGCTTGTGCTGACCATGGCCGTCGTGGGCGAACTGAGCATCGCCGAGCGCGACGTGGAGGTCCGGCAACTGCGCGAGATGAACGCCATGAAGACGCGCTTCATCAACTCCGCGGCGCATGAGATCGGTACGCCGCTCACGCCCATCCAATTGCAGCTCTCCCTGCTCCGCGCCCGGGGCGATCCGTTGACCGAGCGGCAGCAGCGCAGCCTGGACGCGATCCAGCGCAACGTCAATCGCCTGGCCGA
Organism: Thermoplasmatota archaeon; assembly: GCA_041581335.1. Taxonomy (GTDB): domain Archaea; phylum Thermoplasmatota; class E2; order JACPAO01; family JAHFTW01; genus JBFGSX01. The sequence continues at coordinate 7,989 of JBFIDG010000057.1, read as the reverse complement.
CCTCACCCAGAGCATCCTGGAGGGCGCCAGGTCCCAAGCAGGACGCTTCCCGGTGCGGCTCGAGGACACGGATCTGAGGGAGATGCTCGACGAGATCACCCATTCCTATGAGCCCTGGTGCGAAGAGAAGGGCCTCAGCTTCGGCATGGTGGCCCCCGATTCGGTGCCCATGCACACCGACCGCCGCCGCATGCACCAGATCGTCTCCAATTTCGTCTCCAACGCCATCAAGAACAGCGAGGCCGGAGGGAAGGTCCTCGTCCTGGCGCGCTTGCATCCGGGCCGTATCCGTATCAGCGTCCAGGACTCAGGTCGCGGCCTGACGGACAAAGAACGGCGGCGCCTGTTCCAGCCGTTCGCCCAACTGGACGACGCGACGAAGTCCGTGGGCAGCGGCCTAGGCCTCTTCATCGCCAGACAGCTGGCGGAACGCCTTGGGGGCTTCGTCGGGGTGGACAGCGATGGCCTTGGGCACGGTTCCACGTTCTACGTCGACCTGCCACTGGAAGCGCCCATCGACGACCTACGGCCGATGCCCGGCCGGCCGGAGCCGCCTATGGAACCCATGCTGGCGCTCAAGCCCAGAGCATGAGCGCCCACGCGTGCTTGACCAGCTAGGACGACAAAGCAAGGTCCATGGCGTAAGAGGGGCGCCACATCACGGCGCGCGCAACGGGCCATGGCCGGGGAGTCCAAAGGGGGCCAGCGGACCCCGCAGGGAAGCCCGCTGGCCAAGAAAAAGGAAAAGGCCGCTACGCACCCGCCAGACATCCCGTCACATGGCGTATGAGCATGTGCTGGACGCTGGCGTGAACGCCGCGCTCGAAGGATCGGTCCGTGCTCACAGGACCGAGGCGGTGGCCGTGCCTGCGACGACAATGGCCAACAGCGTCGTCGCGACCACGAGGATGCGTCGGCGCGCAGCCCCGTGTTCGTAGCTTCCTCCGAAAACGGCATCCGGTAGCAGAGCAAGTGTCTCCTCAGTTGGATGCATACCACCACATCTGTCCCACCAGGTAGATAACCTCTGGAAACCGAGGTGCAGTGGCCGACGTCAGGTGTGTGCCCAGGGGGCCCGGGGGTGAGGGGATGATAGGCCGTCGCCGCAAGGGCTGGGCCGGGGCGGGTGCAGCGCCTCTCCTGATGCTTGAAATAGCATAGCCACCTGAGAAGGACCCATGGTCATGGAAGGACTGGGGGACAGCCTCAGGTCTACCCTGAAGAAGATCGCCAACGCTGGCCACATCGACGGCACGCTCGTCAAGGAAGTGAGCCGCGACATCCAGCGTGCGCTCATCCAGTCGGACATGAACGTCCGGCAGGTGTTGGAGCTCACCAAGACCATCGAGAAGCGTTCCCTCGAGGAGCGCCCGCTGCCCGGGATGAGCAACCGCGAGCACGTCATCCGCATCGTCCACGACGAGCTGGTGAAGCTGCTCGGGGAGCCCCGGAAGGTGGCCCTCAAGAAGCAGACCATCATGATGGTGGGTCTGTACGGTCAGGGTAAGACCACGACCACCGGCAAACTGGCCAACCACTTCAAGAAGAAGGGGCTACGCGTCGGTGTCATCGCGGCTGACGTCCACCGACCGGCCGCCCACGACCAACTCAAGACGCTGGCCGACCAGGTCGGCGTGAATTTCTACGGCGAGAAGCCAGAAGGCGGCGAATCCCATGGCAGCGACCGCGCCGTCGGCATCGTGCAGCGCGGCATGGAGATCCTGCGCAAGAAGAACGACGTCATCATCGTGGACACGGCTGGCCGTGACAAGCTCGAAGCCGGCCTCGTCAAGGAGATGGAGGCCATCTTCAAGGCCGCCAATCCGGATGAGAAGTTCCTCGTCATGGATGCCCAGGTGGGTCAGCAGGCAGCCGTCCAGGCCACTGCGTTCCACGAAGCGGTGGGCTTGACGGGCACGATCATCACCAAGCTCGACGGTACGGCCAAGGGTGGCGGTGCGCTGTCGGCCGTCGCGGCCACCGGCGCCCCCGTCGTCTTCATCGGCACCGGCGAACACATCGATGAGCTGGAGCCCCTCGACCCGAAGCGCTTCATCGGGCGCCTGCTCGGCATGGGCGACCTGGAGGCCCTTCTGGAGAAGGCCCAGGAAGCCAGTTCCGGCATGAACGCCGAGAAGATGGCCCGCAAGATGATGTCGGGCAAGTTCACCCTCAACGACATGCAGGCCCAGATGGACATGATCGGCAAGATGGGCCCCCTCGGCAAGGTCGCGCAGATGCTGCCCGGCGGCATGGGCGCCCAGCTGCAAGGCAAGGACATGAGCGCCACGCAGAACAAGATGGCCGGCTACAAGGTCATCCTGACCAGCATGACCGATGAGGAGCGCGAGAACCCGTCGGTCATCAAGAACAGCCGCATCAAGCGCATCGCCCACGGCTCCGGCCATGAGATGAAGGAAGTCCGCGAGCTGCTGAAGTATTACGACACCACCAAGTCGATGATGAAGGGCCTCGGTGGCAACCGGAAGATGCAGAAGAACCTGATGCGCCAGCTCAAGTTCCAAGGCTAAGGCACTTCAGCCGCCACCCCCATCCAGCCACATGCGGACCGCCGTCGTATGGGCCATCCTGCTCCTGCCCGGTTGCACGTCGGAGACGACGCAGCCCGATGGCGTCGTGGACGGTTGGACCGAGGCGACATCGCCGTTGTGGCTGGTCCGCTCGACGGGCTGCGGCTTCTGCAGCGGCGACCCCGACGTGGCCGAGTTCGAAGGCGTGCTGTACTACCGCGGCGGCCAAGCGGCCAGCTTCACGTACGCATTGGGCCGGGCCGGCGACCCGGCGGTGACCGCTGTGCCGGCCGCGGAACCATGGATCCCATTGTTCGAGGAGGTGCTCGACCAGGCTTCGCTCTACGCCCAGTCCGGCAGCCGCGGCATCCGGCTCCACGCCGTCACGACGGGCACCTTGAGCGACGACGCTGAGCGTGACGTCAGGCGCGGACTGCTGGACGCGTTGCGGGATGCACGCGACCCGGTGGAGAAGGACGGCGCCGAATGCGCGGATTGCGCGCACGTGGTACTCCAGAGCTTCGGAGACCCTGTGGCGGCCCGCATCGAGGACCGCTACAACAACGATATCGGCGACGGTTGGCGCCGCGTCGATGCGCAGATGGTGGCCATCCGCGACTGGCTGGCGCCGTGACGGCCATGTAGTGGTCGTGCCTCGCACCGTCGTGGACGCCCAGGCGATCATCATCTTGGCCGTCATCTTCCTCGCCATGCTCGGCATCTGGCTCTTGCCGAAGCGCAAGCGCTGGAACGACGACGGCGCCGCCGACGAGGCCCGGCGCCAAGCGGTCGAACGGGACCTCGTGGCCGAGGAGGACGAATGAGACACTTCGTCCTCGTCAGCCACACCGTCGACCCGCGGGGGGACTGGGGCTTGGACGATCTGGCAGGCGGTGCCGGCCGGGTCGATGTCCTATGCCGGGCCGTCACCATGGCGCTATTCACCAGCCACGGCATCCGCGCCGACACGGACATCACCCTTGTCTTCACCGCCGGCGCCGAGCCGGTGGCGGTGCGCATCCGAGGCTCCGAGGTCAACCAACTCAACCCGGACGAGCGCAGCACCGCCGCACGCATCCGCAACGCGCTCAAGCACGCGCACCCGGATCCCTGGTGGAACAGCGTGGAGTCCGGGATCGAAGTGGCCCCCATGGACCTGGGCGAGGTGCTGGATGACCTGGGCGCTCCCGTCGTCTGGCTCGACCGCGACGGCGCTGATGTCATGGCAGAACCGATGGCGCACGACGCGGCCTGGGTCCTGAGCGACCACCAACCCTTCACCGAAGCAGAGGCCCAAGCGGTCGCCAGACACGCGCTCTACACCGTGAGCCTGGGCGGCACCTGGTACCATGGCCATCACGTCATCGGCGTCGTGCAGTTCCTGCTCGACCGGCAGGGCGCTTGAGCGCCATCGACGGCGAAGGCCGCTGCACCCACTGGCATGGCCCGGACGACGTCCTCTGGTTGCGCCTAGCATGCTGCGCATCGTTCTGGCCCTGCCGCGCATGCCATGATGAGGCGACGACGCACACGCCGCGGACCTGGCCCCCTGGCGCCAATGCCAAAGCGTTGCGCTGCGGCCGTTGTCGCCACGACTTCCATATCCAGACCTACCTGTCGCGGGCGGACCAATGCCCGTCCTGTGGCGGCCGGTTCAATCCCGAGTGCCGCCAGCACCGGGCACTCTACTTCGGTTGATCCCCCGACCTGATGACCGCGACGCGGCCATCCCAATCGATGCCCTCGCTCGGGACCTCGACGAACGAGACCGCGCAGCCTGCGGCGGTGGCAGCGGCCGCGACGGCGTCCCGACCGACGTTCAGGCTCAGCACTTCATGACGGCGCCGCAAGCGACCGGCCCAGCGCTCGTAATGGGCCTGGCCGACGGCGTGTCCCTCTTGGTCCCAGATGCGCACATGGTGGCGCGGACCCCACCAGCGCCGCTCGCCCATGCGCTGCACGGCGCGGCTGTTGCGCTGCCACATCGCCTCATCGCCGGGAACGCCGGCCAAGGTCCAACGGGGACGGCCTCCGACGGGCCGCCATCCCGGCAGCGCCGCAAGGGGCTCGACGAACCACAAGACGTTGTTCGGTGCCCTTCGGTCCATCGGCATGCCGGCGACGACACCGACCGGCTCGTCGGTATGGCCAGGCCTTGCCGTGTAGAGCGGAAAACCCACGCCGGCCACGTCGACGACCTGCATAACGCGTCACCGGCGTCCGTCCTTGTAAGAGCACGTCCGGGCCGCAGCGGCGGCAGACCCTTCAACCCGCAGGCCTGGACCGGCCTGTGCGCGCCGCATTGTGCCTTGTCTTCCTGCTCGCCGGCTGCCTGGAGGCGACCGAGACACCGGACCCGACCCCCAGCAAAGAGCAGGTGACACCCCAGTGGATCACCCTGTACCTGGACGCCGAGGGCGCCTTGGTGCCCGAGCTGGGCGACGCCGCCTCCATCCCCATCGACTGGGGCTACCAGCAATGGCTCGACGGCACGCCACCCCCCGCCTGGACGGGCGCCGCCCTGGGCGCGCTGCGCATCCTGGAAGGCAACGTGACGCTGTTCTACCAAGCCGAGCGCCCGACCGTGAGCGGCGATGTCCGCCCCGAGCTGACCGCTTGGTGGGGCAGCGATGTCAGCATCCCTCACCATATCTTCATCGACGGCCCGAGCTCCGTCACCGCTGGCCAGGTCGTCGAGGCCACGTCTGCACTGCGCATGCCCGGGGGCGGACTCGTGATGGCTCCGGAACGCTTGCCGCTGCTGCGCGTCGGCACGTACTACGCCGATGGGCCGCAGCTGAGCACCATGGACCTGTTGGTGGGCGCCGAGACGCCGAGTCGTCTGGATCTGCTGGTCGAACCCATCGCCTGGCCCGAGATGCGCTCCGAGACCATGCTCTCCACGACCGGCACGTTGCTTGGCTCGCGATGCGCTGCGACCATCAACCCCACGGAGGAAGCGGATAGCTACCACACCATCAGCGTCGGCCCCGACGCACTGGGTTTCACCGTCCGCGTGCAAGGGACGGATGCCTTCCCGACCAACGACGTCGACCTCGTGGTGTACGGCCCGAACGGCACCGACGTGGGCGGCGGCCACAGCAGCTTCGACGTGGAGGGCGCCGATGTCTGGGGCCACAACCTCGCCGTCGACGGGCCTGGCGATTACCGCATCCGCGTCGTCGCCTGTACCCCGCAGCGCGGCGCTTACGAGATGGATGTCACCGCGTACTACCCGGCTCGCTGATCCGGGACGCGGACCAGCACGACTCTTGAGGACCCTACGCGTCGCGAGCCTATGACCGACCGCCCCATCATGCCACCAGCCCTGGGGCTTGGCTTGGCCGTCGTGTCGGTCTCGTTCGCCGCGCCGCTGTTCCGGATGGCCGACGCTGCCCCCCTCACAGCCTCGTTCTGGCGCCTTGCTTTCGCAGTGCTGATCCTGGTGCCCTTCGCCATGCGCTATGGTTCGTGGAGCGACTGGACCCGCCGGGAATGGGGCCTCGCCGTCGCAGCCGGCCTGGCCCTGGGCGCCCACTTCTCCCTCTGGGTGACCAGCCTGTTCTACACCACCGTCGCCGCCAGCGTCAGCCTCGTCACCCTGCAGGCCATCTTCGTCGCCCTCGGCGGCCATTTCCTGCTCGGCGACCGCCTGCCCATGGCGGGCTGGATCGGCGTGGTGCTGGCCACCATCGGCGCCTTCGTCATCGCCTTCGCGGACGCCCAAGGTGCAGCAGAAGCACGCAACGCCTTGCTCGGCGATGCCCTCGCTGTGCTCGGTGGCCTCGGCTCAGCTGCCTACATGCTCATCGGACGGCGACTGCGCGCCACCAAGGGCCTCGTCGCCTACGTGACGCCGGTCTACGCCATCGCGGCGCTCGGCATCCTCGCCGCCTTGCCCCTCGTGGGCCAACCGCTGATCGGCGATGTGGACGCCACTGGATTCGTCTTCTTCGTGCTGCTCGCCGCTGTCCCGATGCTCGGTGGCCACACCCTCGCGAATTGGTGCTTCCGCTACATGCCGGCGCACACGGTGGCCACGTGGATCCTCTTGGAGCCTGCCGGCGCGGCCCTTCTGGCGTGGCCCCTGCTTGGCGAGATCCCCGGCCTCTGGGTCATCGCCGGCGGTGCGCTCGTGCTGCTGGGCGCCGCCCAGACCGTGCGGCGGGCACCGGCCAAGCGGGCCCGTTCCGTGATGGTCGCGGATTAGCTTGCGGGCTGCGGCGGCGTGAAGTAGTACTCCGGACCGCGCTCGATGACGGGCAGCTTCAGGACGCTCTCTGGTCCGGCCAGCAGCGTCACGCCGGTCGGGGGAAGGGTCGGTAGGCGGTCGCCGTCGGTGAAGACCCACAGCCGCAGCACGAGGGAATTGTTCTTCTGGACAACGCTGTCCATGGGCTGGATCTCCATCTTGACATCCAACGGCTGGCCGGGGACAACGGGGACGGGGTCTGTGCCGCCGGCCGCGTAGAGCAGGTTCATCGTGGTCCAGCCAAGGCGGCGATCGGCGCCGTCGGGGGTGCGCTCGTAGAGGTAGGCCGCCATGTAGCCACCCGGGCCTTGGGGCTCGACGGTCACGTGGACCTTGGGCAGGCCCGAGATCAGCATGTCATTGGGCATGGGGCCAAGGGTGAAATCGACCGACATGGGCGCGAGCGGCAGGTTCGCCACACCCGGCAGGCTGCGGTCGCCCACGACGTTGGGCAACAACACGAAACGGCCTTCCTGGGCGCCTTCTTCCACGAGGACCCCTTGGACCGAGGTGCCAAGGACGAGCCATTGGGCGTCGTGGGGCGGGAAGTGCGCCTCGTTGCGCCAGCGCCCGAGATCATCACGGACCTGGACGGCGGGGCCAGTGTTGACGTCCAGTCCCTTGAGTTCGCTGTCGAGCCAGCGCAGCAGGATCTCATTGTGGTCGGCGCGGTAGCGGTCTGCATTGGCGCCGTCGGTGCCGATGCCATCTGGCCAGGCATGGCCCCATTGCCCAAGCAGTTGCTTGGTCTTGAGGCCCTTGGCTTCCAGTTCATCGACCCATGGGATGACCTGGCTCGGATCGACGTTCCAGTCTTGCAGGCCTTGCACACTGAACACGCTGCCCTTGTAGTTGGCTTCGACGCCGGGCTTGCGGTTGCGTTCCTGCCACCAGCCGGTGGGGTCGTAGCCGGTGGTCGCGGCGACCCCGGAGAGCGCCAGGCCTTGGTAGGCGTCCGGGCACAACAAGCGGCCAGGGATGTCGCCGCTGGCCGCGCTCGTGACGCCGCCGGCGATGTAGAGCGCATTGAGCAACGCCGGGCCGCGGCTTTCGCTGCTGCCGTTCCGGTACATGAGGCCGTGCATGTCGGGCACGCCACTGATCGGGATGATGGTCTTGAGGTGGGGGTTGCCGAGGCTGGCCACGCCCCATGGCGTGGAGCCGTCGTAGCTGACGCCGGTCATGGCGACGTTGCCGTTGCTCCAT
>JBFIDG010000056.1:0-12153 GCA_041581335.1 Thermoplasmatota archaeon | reverse complement strand
GCCACCAACGCCCCCGACTCCAACCCCATGGACGCCAAGTCCGTGCCTCGCGACCGCGACGGCGACGGATTGTTCCGCCTTGACGAGATCAAGTACTTCGGCGGCGAATACGCGCAAGGCCCCGCCGATGACCCTGACGCCGACGATCTGACCAACATGGAAGAGATCGGTCGCGCCGCCCGCGAAGACCCCATCGTCTCCGACCCCACGAAGTGGGATACGGACGGCGACGGTCTGAAGGACGGCGACGAGGTCAAGGTCTACGGCACCAAGCCCCTCGTGGCCGACACCGACGGTGATGGCCTGAGCGACGGCGAAGAGGTCACTGGTTCGGCCAATCCGTTCCCCGCCTACAGCGGCACGGGTCCCTCCGCCGAGCGCGATCCGGACCTCGTGCCGGGTGGCGCCACGAACCCCCTCCAGTCGGACTCGGATGGCGATGCCCTCAGTGACGGCGACGAGGTCAAGGCCAACCCGCCGACGGACCCCAACAACGCCGACTCTGACCGCGACGGCTTCACGGATGGTGCCGAGGTGCTGTACTACCGTGGCGACTACGGCAACGCCCGCGACCCGGACCAGAATCCCGGTGTGGACGGCCTCGGACTCACCGCGTACCCCGATCCGCTGCAGCTGCTCAACCCCAAGTGTGACGTGACGGCGCCAACGGGCTGGTCGGAACCGAACGGTGGAGGTATCAACAAGTGGAACAGCGAAGAGTGCGGCGACCGCGACCTTGTGGAGCAAGCCGCCCTCGCACTGGCCCTGGCTGCAGGAGCGGTCCAAGCTGCTGAAGGCGTGGTCGCCAGCCTCGACCCGGCCACTGGTGTGGCTGGCGTCGTCGCGGCGGCCAACGGCGGCCTTGGCTACGCTGTCTCCCAGACCGAGACCCTCATCAGCACCGGCGTCGGCTTCGCGGACCAGAACGATCCACGTGACCTGAACGGTGACAACCAGCGCGGCGGCCAATCCAACGGTCAGATCGATGCCCTTGAACGCAACGTGTTCTACTACAATGTTGACGAATCCGGTGACAATTCCCAGGACCGTTTCGACGGCAACGGGGCTGGCATCACGGTCGTCGTGGTGGACACGTCTTCGGTCGATCCGTTCGGCAACGTCCCCACGAAACGCCTTCTGACGGTGCGCGTCGGCGACGTCGCCGGCACGCCGGCGGTAGAGGCCATCGTGATCGAGGTCCTCGGCTCTGACAACGGCAAGGGCAGCGCGGCTGTCTGTGTCAATGCGGATGGTTCGGTGTACCGCTCCAGCGGCTTCGGTCCGGTCGGCTGTGACATCGAGGTGTTGCCTGCCAGCTCCGAACTGTCGGCCTTCGTGCAAGAGCAACTGGCCGATGAGGACCGGGACGGCATCCCCGCCGCGATCGACAACTGCCCGAGCACGGCCAACCGGATGCAAGCCGACGCTGATGGCGACGGTGCCGGTGATGCCTGTGACTCTGACCGCGACGGCGACGGTGTCCCGAACACCTCCGACAAGTTCCCGGACGACCCCGACGAATGGGCCGACTCGGACAATGACGGCGTCGGCGACAACAGCGACATCTGCGATGGCCACCCTGACGGCGCCGACGCTGATGGAGACGAGATCCCCGATGGCTGCGATGATGACGCTGACGGCGACACGATCCCGAAGGCGGACGACGTCGACGACAATGACCCTGCGATCGGTCACGACAAGGATGGCGACAACATCGAGTCCAACGCCGACAACTGCCCCGATGCCTACAACCCTGGTCAAGAGGACCTGGATAACGACGGCAAGGGCGACGTGTGCGACCTGGACCGCGACGGTGATGGCGTCGACAACGCCAACGACCGGTTCCCGGACGACCCGAACGAGTTCAGCGACCAGGATGGCGACGGCATCGGTGATGCCGCCGACAACTGCAAGGCCACGGCGAACGCCGACCAAGCGGACCTGGACGGTGACGGCGTCGGTGACGTCTGTGACCCTGACGCGGACGGCGACGGCATCCCTGCCGCGCTGGACGGCGATGACATGGATGGTTCCGTCGGCATCGCCAACGGCGACGGCGACCCGATCCCGGACCTCGTGGATCCGAACCCCGACGAGGATGACACCGACCAGGACAAGGACGACAACGGCTACATGGACCACGACAACGACGGGAACGGCATGCCGGACCTGATCGATGATCAGATCGAGGAGTGCAGCAAGGTCGACACCAGCCAGCCGTTCTTCATCTGCCGCAACCCGGGTCCCCGGACCTTCGGTAGCCTGCTGAACGAGCGCTGGGATGGCTACGCCATCGTGACGCCGGTCAACGTCATCTTCATCTGAGCTGACGGAACGATTCAGAAAGAATCGGAACTCTTCCAACTTCCTCCCCCTCCTTCGCCTCTTCTCGGCTTTGTACTGCGTTCTTCAAACAACGTTTATATGGTGGTGGCTGCGTGGCTCGACCAATGCGATTCTTGAAGAAGGTCGGCGGCCGCGGTACTGTGGTCCTACCGAGCGACCTACGAGAAGCCCTGGACATCGCCGAAGGCGACATCGTCGAGTTCGAACTCGTCGGCGTCGTGCGCCGTGCCCAGGACTCGAAGGCCCGTACGACGACCATCTCCGAGGATCGGACCTCCAACACTGCCTGAGGATCCCATGCGCAACCAGACTCTACTCATCACGTTCATGCTGGCCATGGCCTCCATCTTGGTGGTCGCCCCGGCCGAAGCCCAGACAAGCGCCGGCCCGGTCACCGTCAACTACCAAGACGACTGTGGCTTCAACCGGCCCGGCACCGGCGTCTACGTCGGTGGCGTGCAAGCCTCCTGTGTCAGCGGCGTCACCAACGACGGCGCCGTCGCGAGCTTCCAGCTCTCGACGCCAGTTGGCGTGGCCCCCGTGCTGGTCGCCGACGAGGAAGGCTACTTCTACGTCAGCGTCGCCGGCTGGGTCAAGTCCGGCGCGTCCTACACCTCGGCCACGCCGTCGTCCCTTGGCGTGCAGGTCCTCGTCGGTGGCAGCGCCATTGGCATGGAGAACCAGGGTGGCACGTTCAGGTTCAAGATCAGCGGCGAAGAAGGTGTATCTGCTGTGGGCGTCGCGCTCCTGAGCGCCAACGTCGGCGGCAAGGAGCGCCCATACAGCGTCGCCTCCGAAGCCCTCGTCATGGGCGGGCTACTGGAAGAGGCCGACCTGGTGCAGAGCGCCGCGACCGTGACGCCGGTCATGCTGGTCGCCCCTCCGCAGATCCCTTCCCTTGACGCAGATGGCGACGGCGTCCTCGACCCCGTCGACAATTGTTCCCCCGACGGCGACGAGCCCGGCAACGCCGAAGCCGGCAGCCCTGCCGCCGGCAAGCCCGCTGACGACCCGGTGTGGGACGACCCCACCCAGGCCGACGGCGACCGCGATGGCATCGGTGACAACTGCGACGCCGATCACGAAGACGGCCCCCTCGGCGACGCCGACGGTGACGACTTCCCCAACGCGTTCGAGACCGCCTCCGGCACCGACCCCAATGACCCCGACGACAATCCCGGCACGACCGCGATGACCATCGTCGGCACCGTCACTGCCGCCGTCGCCGACCTCCAGGCCTTCGCGACCAATCCCGATACCTACTGTGCCGACGCAGACAACGCCGGCGATCCCAAGTGTGACGCCTACAAGGCCGGCGGAGACGTGGTGGCCATCGTGGCCGCTGCTGCCGCTGACCTACAAGCTTTCGCCGCCGACCCCGCCACTTACTGCGCCGATTCGGCCAACGCGCCGGACCTGAAGTGTGAGGCTTATGCGGCCGCCGTGGCGGCCCTCGGCGAAGTCGACGGTGTCATGGCCATCGTGGCCGCCGCCGCTGCAGACATGCAGGCTTTCGCCGCCGACCCGGCAGTCTACTGCGCCGACGCAGACAACGCCGGCGACCCCAAGTGCGACGCCTACAAGGCGGGCGGCGACGCCGTCGCCCTGGTGGGTGCTGCTGCTGCTGATCTGCAGGCTTTCGCGGCGGACCCCGACGCGTACTGCGCCGACAACGCGGCCGACCCCAAGTGTCAGGCCTACGTCGTCGTGCGCGGTGCCCTGGCCGAAGCCGAGGGCGTCGCGGCGCTCGTCGCCGCTGCGGCTGCTGACCTGCAGGCTTTCGCCACCGACCCGGGCGCGTACTGCCTAGACACTGACAACGCGGACGACCCCAAGTGCACCGTGTACATGGCCGGCGGCGAAGGCGTGGCCGCCGTGGCTGCCGCTGCTGCTGACCTGCAGGCTTTCGCGACCAACCCGGATGGGTACTGTGTCGACAATGCGGCCGACCCGAAGTGTGAGGTCTACGCGGAAGGCGCTGGCGTCATGGCCCTCGTGGCCGCTGCCGCCGCCGACCTGCAGGCTTTCGCCGCAGACCCGGCCGTCTACTGCGCCGACGCCGCAAATGCAGCCGATCCGAAGTGCACTGTCTACAAGGCCGGCGGCGACGCCGTCGCCCTCGTGGGTGCCGCTGCTGCCGATCTGCAGGCCTTCGCGGCTGACCCAGATGCGTACTGCGTCGACAACGCGGCCGACCCCAAGTGTGAGGTCTACGCTGAAGGCGCCGGTGTCGCGGCCCTCGTAGGGGCCACGGCCGCTGACCTGCAGGCGTTCACCACGGACCCCGATGCCTACTGCGCAGACGCGACCAACGCGGCCGACCCCAAGTGTGACGCTTACAAGGCCGGCGGCGACGCCGTCATCATCGTCTCGACGGCCGCAGCAGATCTGCAATCCTTCGTGCTCGGCCCCGACGCCTACTGCCGCACCACGCCCACCGATCCCAAGTGCCAGATCTACACCGCTCCCGGTGCCTCTGACCCCGACGGTGACGGCATCCTCGGCGTCGCGGCCACCAAGATCGTCGTCCGCAACCCTGCCGACGACAGCCACATCCGCACCATCGGCGACAACTGCCCCGACGTCCCCAACGCAGGCCAAGAAGACCTCGACCAGGACGGCGAAGGCGACGCCTGCGACGACGACATCGACGGCGACGGCATCAAGAACCGCGACGAAGACCTCAACGGCGACGGCGAAGTCCAAGCCGGAGAGAGCGACCCCCGCGACAAGAGCTCCACCACCAATGACCGCGACGGCGATGGCCACCTCAACCACGTAGAGGTCGCCGCCGGCAGCGACCCGGACGACAAGAAGAGCGTCCCGGACGACATCGACGGTGACGGCGTCGCCAACCGCGATGACAAGTGCCCTGGCCACGACGACAAGGTCGACACCGATGGCGATGGTATCCCGGATGGCTGCGACGCGGACGCCGCTGATGGCCCCGCTGGCGACAGCGACGGCGACGGCGTCAAGAACGCTGACGACCCCTTCCCCAACGACCCTCTGCGCAGCCTCGATGCTGACAAGGATGGCGTCGCCGAAGACGGTCCCGCCGCGACCCGCGACAACTGCCCGACGATCGCCAACCCGGACCAGAAGAACACGGACATGGGCTTCGCGGCCACCGCGACCATGCCTGCGGGTGACGGTCTCGGCGATGCCTGCGACGACGACGATGATGCCGATGGCGTCCTCGATGTCGATGAAGTCGCAGCCGGCAGCGACCCCCTCGACCGGGCGTCGAACCCGAAGGACCTCGACGGTGACGGTTTCAGCAACGAATCCGGCGCCACGCCCTTCGACAACTGCCCCACCGTGGCCAACCCGACCCAGATCAACACCGACCGCGACTTCCTCGCCGTCAACGGCATGCCTGCCGGCGACGGACTGGGTGACGCTTGCGACGATGACGACGATGCCGACGGCTTCACCGACGACGCCGAGATCGCGGCCGGCAGTGACCCCCTCAAGCGGGCGTCCACGCCGCACGACCTCGACGGCGACGGTGTGCCCAACAGCAACGACCTCTGCCCCGGTCACGACGACGCCCAGGACGCCGACAAGGACGGCATCCCGGACGGCTGCGACGCAGACACCAAGGACGGCCCCAACGCCGACCGCGACGGTGACGGCGTCCCCAACGGCCGCGACGCGTTCCCCGACGATCCCCTGCGCAGCAGCGACCTCGACGGTGACGGCGTCGCAGACGACGGTCCGGAACCCCGCGACAACTGCCCCACCTTCGTCAACCCCAGCCAGAAGGACTTGGACGGCGACGGCATCGGAGATGCCTGCGACCCCGACAACACCGACGGCCCCAAGGGTGACAAGGACGGCGACGGATTCTCCAACAAGGTCGAGACCGACGCTGGCAGCGACCCCGCCGACCCCAAGTCCGTCCCCACGGATTGGGATGGCGACGGCTGGAGCAACCAGGCCGAGCTCGACGCGGGCACAGACCCCCGAAATGGCAACAGCAAGCCTAGCGGCACGGCCCCGACCGAACTCGAGAAGCAGGCCCAGCTCAAGGAGCTCTCCAAGAAGGCCGGCGCCACGCTGACCGGCAAGACGGTCTTCGGCGCCAACGACACCATCTCGGTGACGCTGAAGTTCACGGCACCCGATGGCGCCGCTGGGCTGCAGATCCTGCGCAGCAACAGCCCCTACCAGGTCATCGCCGCCCTTCCGGCCACCGCCACCACGTACACGGACACCAACGCCTCGCTGAACGCGAAGTACATGGTCGTCGCCTACGCCTCCGGCGGTGTCGGCAAGGTCCTCGAGAACGCCAGCAAGGAACTCATCTACCTCCCGGCCCTCGAGGGTGAAGGTCTGTACTACAAGGTCGTCAAGCCCGTCAGCAACGACGGCACAACGACCTTCCAGAACGGCAACACCCAGGCCAAGCAGGTCAATGTGACGGTCGAGGTGTACGACAAGGATGGCAAGCTCATCCGCGTCGACACGAAACCCATGACCGTCCCCGCCCATGGCACCACGTCGTTCGACATCGCCGATGTCAACACCAAGGGCGGTGCCTCGTACCAGGTCCTGGTCGACGGCGACGATGGCGAGCGCACGGTGCTGGCCAGCGGCGTCATCACGCAGGCGCCCCAGATCGACGCCAACATCCTGTGGCTCATCGCGGGCAGCATCCTGCTCGCCGGGATCCTGATCCTGATGGTCGCAGGCATCGTCGCCTACGCACGGCAGCCCGAGGAGAGCGAGACGGCTTAAACCCGAACAGGTTAAGACCGACGCACGTCGTCTGATGCTCTGATGGATGAGTGGGAACGGTATCGGCCCAGTGATGAGGCTGAGCCATCCCATGATGAGGCCGCAGGGAACCTCGCCATGGACGACCTCGACACCGGTGCACCGTACACGACGGATGCCGATGAATGGGGCGCCGTGGCGCCTGTAGGCGGACAGGGCTTCGAGGCCTTGCCCGAAGCAGAACACCGGCAGGTGCGCGAGTCTCCTGCACGCATGACCTGGCAGATCGTCCTGGCGCTTCTTGGCGTCGGCGCGTTCATCACGCTGGTCCTGGTGTGGCTGGACGGTGCCGGACGCTTCAGCGACAACGTGGCGCTGCTCGTCCTCACCGGCGTACTGTTCACCATCCTGCTGGTAGAGGTCCTTCTCCTTCGTCCCGTCTACGACGCGCTGTTCCGCCGCGTGCCTCCTGGACTGCCCTTGAAGCCTGAAGAGGACAACTTCATCGTGGGCTGCCCCGGCTGTGGCACCGTGTTCACCATCACGCAATCCGAACTGGATGCCGGCAGCTTCGGTTGCCACAACTGCGGCCGTGCCGGCTACATCAAGGATTACCGGCTCAACCGCAGCAACATCAAGGACGAGGTCTGCCGGACGTGCGGGAACAAGTACCTCGAGTACATGGACCACTCCGAGTGTCCGATCTGTCACTCGTACAACGCGTACTGAGTCAAAGCCGGTCGTTTATATCCCAACAGGAGCGTGGCCGCACGTCGGCCATGTCTTCCATGTCCTTGCCCCGCGTGGGCGCTGTGGTGTCGCTCCTGCTCCTTTCGGTGCTTGCCTTCCCTGTCGAGGCACAGACGCCCGCGTTCGAGGTCACCTCCACAACGGGTGCCACGTTCCTCATCGATGCCAACACCAAGAGTTTCGGCATCACCGTCAGGAACAACCACGCCACCGCGGACATCGAGCAGGTGGACTTCTCGTTCACGCCGACCGCCGGTGCGCCGGACCCCATCTCCTTGACGGTCGCCACCGGCACCGGATGGACCACCACGGGCGCCGTCGACACCGACAGTGACGGCCAGAACGACAAGATCACCATGACCGGCGGCCCTATCGCCGCCGCCGGCGGCACAGCCTCGTTCACGGTCGAGTTCAACATCCCCACCGGGACCGCGGACAACACCCAGGTCGTTCTGAAGGTCGCCGGCACCGACACCACCCCCGCCGACCCCGAACCCGACGTCCTCATCGGTTCGCAGAACGTCGCCATCGACCTGCAAGCGGCCGGCTTCCGGTTCACTGACACATCCGTCGTCGCCTTCGCCACGGAGACCGGCTCCGTCGTCCGCAAGCTCGTGCTGGACGCACCGCCACGTGAGAGTGTCACCATCGGACTCGTCTCCTCCGCGCCCTCCGTCGCGACGGTCACCGCCAGCCTCACCTTCACCACCGCCAACTGGGCCACACCCCAGGATGTCACCATCACGGCGGTCCAGGACAACATCGACGGCCCTGGCCGCACCGCCACCATCACGGCCAGCCACACGAGCGGCGCATCGTATGCCGCCGCACCCAGTGCCTCCCTGTCCGTCACGGTCGCCGACGACGACACCGCAGCCATCGTCGTCAGCCAACTGGATTCCTCCGGCGTCGGTGTCGACGGCATCACAGCCGCCTACGAAGGGCTGCCCGGCGACCTCATCAGTGTCACGTTGGCCACCACGCCCACGGCGCAGACCAAGGTCCTCGTCACGCTCGATACGCCGAGCCAAGCCACCATCTCCCCAGCGACGCTGACCTTCGCCGCCAACGTCGTGCCCACGGCGCAACTCGTCACCGTGACCGCCATCGACGACGCCGACGGCAACGAACTGCTGGCCACGCCGATCAGTATCACGTTCGCGGTCGATGACGCGAATGCCGCCACGGAATACACCACCGTCCCCGACGTGACCATCAACGGCCACGTCATCGACAACGAAGGCGTCGGCATGACCATCGTCCAGAGCGGCGGCGAGACGACTGTCAGCGAGGCCGCCGGCGCCAGGACCGACACGTTCACCGTGGTCCTCAACCGAGAGCCGCACAAGAGCGTCGTCGTCAAGGCGGTCGCCGCCCAAGCCGGCCAGACCACGCCGGAGATCTCCGTCCTGCCGCCCCAGTTGATCTTCTCCCCCACGAACTGGAACGTCCCCCAGACCGTCACCGTCACGGCCATCGACGACCAGCTCCCCGAGCCGACCGAGGTCGCCACGGTGGCCATCTCCATCGACAAGGCCAGCTCGAGCGGTGATTACCACGGGGTCCCGACCCAGACCGTCACCGTGAGCATCCTCGACAACGACCAGGCCGGCTTCGCCGTCATCGAGACCGGCGATGCCACGATCACGAGCGAAGACGGCACCTCCGACACGGTGAGCGTCCAACTCACCACGCAGCCCAGCAGCAGCGTCATCATCCAGGTCACCACCACGGACGCCGACGAGGTCCTCGTCGCGGGCCCGCCCGGGGGACAACTCACGTTCACCACCGCCAACTGGAACACGCCGCAGATCGTCACGCTGACCGGTAAGGACGACGCCGACGCAGACGGCCACCAGTTCGTCGCTGTCGATTTCGCGGTCGTCGCCGCCAGCTCCGACGCCAACTGGCGCGGCCTCCCCGTCCAGACCATCCAGGTCATGAACAAGGACAACGAAGCGGTCGTCATGGCGCGCCCCACCGACCTGGATGTCCTGGAAGGGGAATCGGCACCGTACGAGGTGAGCCTCACCATCAAGCCGGCCAGTGACGTCACTGTCACCATCACACCCGGAGGCGGTCTTCAGACCAGCGCCGGAAGCCTCGTCTTCACCCCTGCGAACTGGGACACGCCCCGGGTCATCACGGTCACCGTCCCGGACGATGCTGTCGCCGAAGGGGACCGCACTGTCAACATCAAGCACAGTGTTCTCGGCCAAGGCAACTACGCCGGGGCGCCCGGCGAGACCCTCGTGGTCCGGGTCGAGGACGACGACAAGATCGACATCGCGGCCCAGAACGAGGCCCTGCAGAAGACCGTCAAGGTCTCCCGCAGTGACAGCCGCAACACCATCACCTGGGACATCAGCGTCGTCGAAGGCGCGCCCCTGGGTGTCCAACTCTGGCGCGGCGACAGCCCCTTCTTCATCATCGCCAACGCCGACAATGGCACCGCTGCGTACCGCCTCGGCAAGTACACGGACAGCGGAGGCGGCACCTCGTCCCGATACGTCGTCACCGTCTTCTACGGCAACGACGCCGAATCGGGCTTCCATGCCCGTGGCAAGTCCACGCTGGACCAGGTGGCCGGCTACGTCGGGCGTTCTGAGTCCGACCTGGAAGACGTCGGAGAATCCGTGCCCGACGAAGACAGCAACGCCTTGCTGATCGCAGGCACCATCATCGGCCTCCTGGTCGTCATCGCCATCATCGTCGTCATCGTCATCCTCGCACGCCGCAAGAAGGACGAGGATGAATGGGACTCCGACTGGGGCGAGACGCCATCCTCTGGCGCCGAGGCCGAGAAAGCCGCCCCCGGGTGGGACGCCCCCGCTTGGGGATCCTCTGCTGCGAGCGCGCCTTCGAGCGATGCCGCCGACGCCTGGAGCGACGAACCCGACGTGGACGCCGGCTGGGACGCCGACGAGGCTGCTGCGACCGTGGCTTGGCCAGACCACGAGGATGTCCCCCTCAAGACGTTCCACCTGACCTGTCCCCAGTGCAGTCACGACTTCAGCGTGCAGGGCCACAAGCCGCTCGAGACCGAGTGCCCCAACTGTGGCGTCACCGGCGTCCTGCGATAGACGGCTTTAGGTCATAGAAGCCATACGGGCACTCGTGGAGGCCCTGTACGAGCAAGCGCGCGCATTCCGTGATGCTTTCGGGGCCACCATGACATTGGTCACCGGCAGCGACCTGCAAAGCCTCGAAGGCTGGGTTGCGGCGCTCGATCCTCCGCTGCGCATCGCGACGCCCCACCCTGGGGCGCGGGACCGTCTGGAGGACAAGGAGAAGGACATCGTCGTCGTGCCCCTTGGCTTCCGCGTGGGGGGTGGCATCAATGGCCTGCGCAATCTGCGCGAGGTCATCCTGACCACCTACGTCGAGGGCTTGATCGGCAGCAAGGAGAAGCTGTTCGTCGTGGAGCTTGGCGACGAGGCCGGCCATGGTTTCCTGGCCTTCGACATGGCGCACGATGAATCGGTCGCCAAGCTGCGCAAGGACCTCGAATACCGTGCCGACCTGCGGGTCGTGGAGGCGGTGCTGCACATCGCCAGCGACCTGGCCAAGGAAGGCCGCGAGAAGAACGCGGTCGGGGCTCTGTTCGTCATCGGCGACACGGAGCGCGTCATGAAGCACAGCCGCCAGGTCGTGCTCAACCCGTTCCAGGGCCACCCGCCGCAGGACCGCAACGCCACTGACGTCGGCACCCACGAGACGATCAAAGAGTTCGCACAGATCGATGGGGCCATCATCGTGCGCGAAGATGGCGTCGTGGAGGCTGCCGGCCGCTACATCGAGGTGCGCGACCCCACGGACCTCCCGAGCGGCCTGGGTGGCCGCCA
This sequence comes from Thermoplasmatota archaeon, assembly GCA_041581335.1. Lineage (GTDB taxonomy): Archaea > Thermoplasmatota > E2 > JACPAO01 > JAHFTW01 > JBFGSX01. Next base: position 490 of record JBFIDG010000056.1, on the reverse strand, counting down.
CCTGGCCGCAGCCGCCGTCACCACGGACACCAAGGCCATCGCGATCACGGTCAGCGAATCAGGTGTCGTCCGGATCTTCCGCGATGGCAAGATCCTCTTGAAGATCGGCGTGACCTGACGGCCACGCGATCATGAGGGCCTGCCGCCGCGGAAGGCGTCGGGGTCGCCTGCGGGCTTCCCGCTCCGATCTTCCGCGATGGCAAGATCCTCTTGAAGATCGGCGTGATCTGATGCAAGCAACCCGCGCTCCAAGGGTCGCGGCCGAGTACTTTGCTTGAACAAGTCCCGGAAATCCTAATCATGGGAGTGGATTCCGGAGACCATGGCCCGCGCGCTCGTCGTCACGATGCTCATCCTACTCGCGGGCTGCGCTGCATCCCCTGACCCCGTCATCGACGAGACTCCACCCCTGGCCTGTGCCGCGGAAGGGGTCTGTGGCCAAAACGGCCAATTGACCGAAGACGGGCGCGACCTGCGCACGGATCTCACG
>JBFIDG010000055.1:0-12384 GCA_041581335.1 Thermoplasmatota archaeon | reverse complement strand
GTCATCGAGAAGATCGTGCGCGAGTACAAGGTCAAGCGCTTGGTCATCGATTCCATCACGGCCATCTGCCAGCGGACCCCGGATCTGGGGACGATCCGCGATTTCATCTTCCAACTCGGCATGCAATTGGCCGAGCTAGACTGCACGACCATCCTGACGTCTGAGACGCCGCCCCGCGAGTACCGTTTCAGCATGTTCGGCGTCGAGGAGTTCATCGCGGACGGCATCATGTTCGTCAGCGAGGTCGAGCGCCAGAACGACTTGGTGCGGACCTTGCAGGTCATCAAGATGAGAGGGACAGATCACAGTCGTGCCCGTTTCATGATGGATCTGTCCGAGCTGGGCATCGCGTTGGCTCCGCTTCTGAAGAAGTCGGGCGAGGGCAACTTCGGATGAAGATGGATACGACGGGCATCCCTGCCCTGGACCTGTTCTTGCAGGGCGGCCTGCCACCGGGGTACACGACATTGTTGTTGGCCCCGGCAGGCGGTGGCTCTGAGATCTTTGCCAAGCAGTTCGCTTCGGGCGGCACGGGTGTCTGCATCTATGTGAGCACGGATGAGACCGAGGCCGAGGTGCGCGATGCGGTGAAGGAGGGCGGTTGGCCCTTCGCGAAGGTGGAGATCTTGGACATCCAGACGGCGTTCGCGAAGTTGATGCTTGAGGAACAGGGCCCGGAAGTGGACCGTTCCAGCTTCGACCCCCGCAGTTTCATGGAGGGGGGCGCGGCCCACCAGGTCCGTGGACCGAAGGGGCCGCGCAGCTCCGACGATTACCTTGGCAGCCTCATCGAGCCGTACGAGCGCGCCGAGCGCCCCAAGCGCGTCGTCATCCATTCATTGGACTTCTTCTTGTCCTTGTATCCGCTCGAGAAGGTGGCCGCTGTCCTGACGGCGTTGAAGGCCGCCAATTCCCGGGTCGGAGGACAATTGTTGATGGTCATGGCGAAGGGCGCCCATGGCGACAAGACCGAGCGCCGCCTGGAACTGTTGGCGGATTGCCTGATCGAGCTCGAAGTGAACCGCAAGGGTACGACGTTCGAGCGCTTCTTCTTGGTCAAGAAGGTGAAGAACCGGCCAAATTCCGTGGGTGTCAGCACCTATGCGCTCGGGGCCCAGGGGATCACCCTCGAGACCCTAGAACGCATCATCTAGCGCGGAAGCGGGCCGCGGCTTGACGAGCAGGTAGAGTTCCCGGGCGACGAGCCACAGGGCGGTGAACGCGATACCGGCCAATACGAGCTGGACGTAGAGCAGCACGCCTTCCAGCGGCAGCGGTATGACGGCCATGAGGTCAAGGCGTCCGCCGACGGCGGCGGAGGCGACGACGGCCGCGTAGTAGAGGAAGACGAGGCCGACGCCGTACTGCAGGTTGCGCGCCGATCGAGCGTAGCCGCCGAAGGCCTCACGGCGGAAGGCGCGGGATTCGATCCAGGCCAGCACGGCGAAGGGTAGGGGGGTGGCGAGCAGGAGGACGGAGACCGGGACGAGCGCCGTGCTGACCTCGAGCCCGCGACTCTTCTCGAAGACGAAGACGTACGTGCCCGGGCCGTGCCGTTCGACGGCCGCTTGCGGCACGACGGCCTGGGTGTGCTCGGCGTGGAGGCCGACGACGACTTCAGAGTGGTCGTAGCCGAGTGCGCCTCCGTGGTCCGTGGCGGGCGCGCCGAGGTCTTGCCCGTCTGGGCCGATGACGCGAGCGAGGTCGAGGCCTGACGCGACACGCACGTGCACGGACGAGCCGTTGCCGGAAAACGGCGCCACATCCACCATGACGCTGTGCTGGGTGGTGAGCCGCGTGCCGTCGCGGATGTCTTTGGTCTCGCTGCGCACCTGGGCCGAGCGGGCAGGTTCGACGGCCTCGAGGGTGGCCATCCGGATGGCGCCGCCGAAGGCTTGGCCGGACGCGGGATTGACGGGACTCTGGGGGCTGAAGCCGGGATCCACGAAGACCCAGTCGAGGAAGATGTTGCCTCCGAGGGAGCCGACGAATGTGAACTGGAACGGCTGGAACTCGCTGCCGGGCGCTCCCGGGTCGTAGACGGCGCGGCTCTGCACTTCACGGAGCCCGGCGTCGCGGACGACGAGGTCTTGGGTCAGCGGCGCACCGGCATTGATGGCCTCATTGAACTCCGTCCGTTCTCGTGACGCTTCGAACCGCACGACCACATGGTCTGTCCCGGAGGGCACTTCGAGGGGGGTGCGCAGCGTGGCGCAACCCGACGTGAGGAAAGGGTCGAGGTCCCGCGACTGGCCTGCGACGGGATTGTTGTCGATGGTCTCGTCGAAACGCACGAGGAGTCCGGCCTGCTCCGCGACGAAACCGCCCGTCTCGCACGATGTCAGGACCTGCAGGTCCTCGAACCAGATCTGTTGGAACTGATGGAACGCGACCTCCCGGACCGGGCTGTCAGATTGGCTGGTGACCGCAGGCAGCAAGAGCAGGGCGATGACGAGGACCGGCCACGCCTTCATGCCTTGCCCTCCAAGCGGTGCGCGCTGTCGGTGAAGCCTGAGATGGCCTGCTGCAGGACCTCGCCGTCAGAGGTGGCCAGGACGACGAGGTCGCCGGAGGCGCCGCGGGTGCGCAGACGATTGATGAGGTAATGGGAGAACTCCTGGACAAGCGGCAGGCCGTTGTAGAGCTGCAGTGCATTGAGGCTGTCCAGGATCATGTGGCCGTCGCCGCCTTCCAGGGCCAAGGCCTGCTCGATCCGCATGGCCATCATCTCCAACATGGTCGGGGATTGCAGGAAGAAGACGTTGCGCGGCGCGTTCTCCGGACGCGACCCGTCGGCACGGGTGACCGCGTCGATGAACGTCACGGCGGCGGTGTCGACGCCCGCATCCTCCATGTGCTTGGCGACGACCTTGTAGGGTCTGTTCGCCGTGGCATAGACGACCGAGCGACCAGCTTGCTGTAGCTCCAGGACGTGAGCCGCCAGGCTCGACAGGTGGTCCGTTTGCGTCTGGATGACAACGCGAATCGCTCCCGCCACAACACCCTCGTTTACTCTTCCGCGGTCTCTTGGTGAATATAAAGCATTGTCGCCGGTGCTTATCACAGGCACGCTCTTGGCGCATGTGTGCCTGTGGCCTCCGGCGCTACGCCGACCGACCCAGCCGCCGCCACGAGGACCTTATTGGAACTCGTCGCGGAACTGATGGAAGAAAGCTTTGCGGTCATGGGCGAGGGGAACATCCTCGGGACGATGCCCCGTTTCCTGGAGCGTTTCGGCGCCGGCAACGCACGCTACGTCGCCAACCACTTCCTCGGGGAGGGCACCGTCAAGGGCCCTCAAGGCGCTTTGTCTGCCATGGATTTGATCTCACGCGTGACCGGGACCAAGTACTCCACGCATGAGACAGAGGCCGGGACGATCAAGCGCCTGCACGCCTGCGAGTTCTTGGAGGCCTTCGAGAACCGCGGGCAGTTCCCGCGCGCGATGATGTGCATGCTGCACCGCGCCGCGTACCAGGGCTCCGTCAACGGCCTCGTCAAGCCCGAGCAGGGCTTCGACGTCCAGCTCAACAAACGCATCCTGTTCGGCGACACGGCCTGCGACTTCCTCGTCGTGCCGCGCTCGGACGTCGCTGAGGGCGACCGCCCCCTGCCCGTGGCCCACGAACCCGACGCGGCCGCCCGAGCGGACCTTGCGTACAACTTCTACACCTTCCTGTTGACGAGCTTCGTCGACTACCTCACCCATCAGCTGCCGGCCGAGAAGGTCGAAGAGATGCTGCGCGTCGTGGCGGCCCGCGTCGGCGGCAAGGTCGGACACATCATCACGGCGGCATACGGCGACATGGACTCCCAGGCGTTGTCCAAGGCTGTGCTGATCACGGCCGGCCGGACCCTCGAAGGCGACGGCTTGAAGGTCGTGGCCTGCCCACAGGCAGACCACATCCGTTCGACCGCCAGCGGTGTCGACGAGTCCGACCGACGCCGCGTCGTGGCCAACGCTTGCCGTCTCTGCAAGCACGTGGTGACGGGCGCGGTGCGGGCCTGTGGCGACGGCGGGGAAGTGCACCGCGACCGTAGCCTCGCCCTGGGCGACGACCACTGTGATTTTGAGGTGCGCCGTGACTGACCCGGACCTCGTGCAATGGCCTGTGCCCGGCAACGTCGTCCTGGCGACCACGCGGGCCGACCAATACAACAAGAACCTCTGCCGGCTGCTCAAGACCCTCCGCGGCCAGTACGGGCACGGCGTCATCATCACGGCGAACCGGCCATACCACGTCCTGGCCGCCTCGATGCGCGAAGCTGGCCTGACGCTCGATGGGCTGGAGTTCGTCGACTGTATCAGCGCCTTGACAGGCCATCACCCGCCCAACGAGCCCGGAGTGACGTTCATCGACGGCCCCCTCCTGCTGGAGATGATCGCGCTGCGGGCCCAGCAACTCACCCGGTTCATGCCGGCCGGCGACCGCTTCCTCCTGCTCGACTCCGTGTCGACGCTCAAGCTCTACAACGGCTCGGGCCCTGTCACCGAGATGGCGCACACATTGAGCACGCGGATGCGCCTCATGGAGATCCCGACGGCGTTCATCGCTCTGGACGATTCTGGCGAGGAAAGGCTGCGCAACGGCATCGCCGGCTACTGCGACGACACCCTGGAGCTGTAACATCCCCTTTTTCCGGGGAAGCCGAGGTCCATGGACGTGAACGGATGGTCGATCCTGCACGCGCTCTGGCTTTTTCTGCCGGCGTACGTGGCCAACATGAGCCCTGTCTTCACGGCCAAGATGTTCCCCAAGTGGAGTGCGCCGATCGATGGTGGGCGCCTCGCCCACGACGGGCAACGCCTGTTGGGCGACGGCAAGACCTGGCGCGGCCTCTTCGGCGGCGGGCTCTTCGGGGGCCTGACCGCACTGATCATGGGCGCCACGGCCCCTGCATTCCATGAGACCGGCCTGTTCGCAGGCTGGGGCTTCGGCATGGGCGGCTACGCTGGAGCGCCCATCGGATTCAATGGCACGCGCTGCGCCGACGGCGTCTGCTCCACTGTCGATGCCGCGGCTGCGACCTGGTACGCGGTCTTCCTCTTCGGGTTCATCGTGGGGTTCTTGGCGCTGGCAGGCGACGCGTTCGAATCATACCTGAAGCGCCGCACCGGCCGCCCCCGGGGCGCGCCCTGGTTCCCCTTCGATCAGCTCGACTTCGTCGTCTTCGGCCTGCTCGGCATGCTGGTGGCCTCGCCGCTGCTGCCTTCGGGTTGGGTGATGGAGGCGCTGTTTGGTGACTGGATCATCCTGACAACGATCATCGTGGGCACCCCTGCACTGCACCTGAGCATCAACCGCATCGGGTACTGGCTGAAACTGAAGGAAGTCCCATGGTAGACCTGCTTGGCGACGACGGACTCCTGGACATCCGTCGCAAGCGACGGACAGACCCCAAGCAACTGGTCGAGGACCTGCAGCGTGAGCGGGACGAAGTGCCCGAAGCGAACGCCGCCCTGAGGGAGTGGGCGGCGCGCCCCGGCGCGGTGCAGACCGCATGCCACCTTTGCGGCTCCAAGCCTCGGCTGCAGTGCCAAGCCTGTGGTCAGCCGGCCTGCGGCAAGGACAGCTGGGTCATGTTAGGCCTGTGCAGGACCTGTGCCACGGAGGACCGGATGCGCCTTTGGCACGAACGCAACCGCAACGTCTCGGACAATTGGCTGGGCCCATGAAAGGGAAGCACCACCTGCCGTTCCTGATCGGCATCACGAGTTTCGCACTGCTGGCCATCTTCAACGAACTGCGTGGCTTCGACCTGTGGCGCAACTACGCGCTGTCCGGGATCCTGCTGGGCGGCGGCGCCACGTACGCCCTGTACAAGACCGACATGCGGATCCCGTTCTACATCCAATGGGTCATCGTGGCGGCACTGCTGAGCCACTACGTAGGCGGCAGCCTCGGCAGCCCAGACCCGTACAAGATGGGGCTGCTTGGCATGCACGGCGTCAATGGGGCATACCACCACTTCGACTGGTGGGACCATCTCACCCATGGCCTTGGTATCGGGGCCTCCACCATGGGGATCGCATACCTGCTCGAGGTCTACCAGACCCGGCGCGGCCTGCAATGGAGCGCCAGCGCGCTGTGGATCGTCAGTGTCATGGCGGGCCTGGCGGCCGGGGTCGGCGTCGAGCTCTACGAGTTCCTCGGCAAGACCGCCTTCCAGACCATCGACCAGGGCGGATACGAGAACACCATGCGCGACCTGCACTTCAACGCCATCGGGGCCTCCATCGGTGCCGGCGTCGCCGTCAGCATCAACCGGACACAGTTCCGCCAACGCATCATCGAACAATGGGGCCAGGCCACGCCCGTCCAGCGCGATGCACCCTGGCACCAGCACACGACCCCGGCCATGGTCGGCTTCGTCACGTTCTGCGGCATCCCCGCCCTCGCGGCCATCTTCCTCATGACGCGGTTCTTCACCCTGGAGCTGCCGCCGGATGACCTGCACCTCTATGACCCCGCACTGCGGTTCTTGGCCACAATGGCAGCAGTAGGGATCGTGCTCGCACCGGCCAGTTCGCGGCTGCACCGCGTCTACTGGAGGCAAAGACCATGATGCGGAGCATGATCTTCTTGGTCGGAGCGTCCGTGCTTGGCGCCATCATGGCCGCGGCCTACTACGCGCCGGACAACCTGGAGTTCCACGAATCATCGAGCGCCTACAATCTCGGCCCGGGAGAGGTCAAGCAGGACACGGTGCACCCCTCCTTGGCAGGTTCCGACATCGTGTACGAGATCGAAGTGCGCGGCGGGTCGATCGACGTCTATGTCATGGAGCGGCCGTGGGCCTCTTCCCTGAGCCAGAGAGGGGACATCGACCTGAGCCGGCCGTTCAGCTTCGACGCGGCGCTGTCCAAGACCCATGTCAACGGCACGTTCTCCTTCGTCATCCACTCTGACGGCGAGACCACCTACAACGTCATCTTCGACAACAGCGACAACTTCTATGCAGGCGATGCCGGTGAAGACGGCCCGCAAGGGACCGCACGGGTCAGCACCGTCGTCCGCTTCGTCGAACTGGAGGCCCAGAGCCTGACGTTCGGCTACATCGCGACGATCCCCAGCATCCTCTTGGTCGTCGTCACGTTCGGCCGCCAGATCAAGCGCGGCCGCCGCGCCCGCCGCGCCCGCCGCGACGCGTCCTGAAGGCAGCGCCAGGGCCTATGGTGCCCAAGGACCTATGCCCCCGCGGGACAAGGATAAGGTCCCCAAGACCGACGCTAGGGCATGGACCAAGATGCCGTCTCAGCTCCGATAGGGACCGTATTGGTGGTCGCCATCGTCGTGGTCATGGGGACGGCGGCCGCGTTCTTCCTGCACGCACCCACGCCTGACGTCGACGACATCAACGCCGCAGGCCGCGCCCGCAGCATCGACGGCGACAGCCTGGTCACCTTGATGGGGCCCGACGACATCCCCTTGAAGGACGCCTGGGTCGACGTCCAGACCGCGAACGGGTCCAAGCGCATCCAACTGTCGACGTTGGCCGGGCAGACCTATGACGGCACCCACTGGCGCGTCGGCGAGACCCTGTGTTTTGCAGGCAACAAGGCCGGTTGTGCGCTCCCGGCCCAGGGCGCGTCCCGCTTCACACTCTACACCGCCACGCAGCAACTGTTCACCGTGGACCTCGCGGATGCAGGGGGCTTCGCCGGGGGATCCAACGGCCTGGGCGGATCCGGCTCGCCGACCCCGCCCCCGGCACCGATCGCCACCTGCTTCGATATCCTGTCGTCCGGCGGGGTCAGCACGAACTGCGACCTCAGCTGGACGAGCTACATCGTCGGCACCCAGATCACCCAAGGCTCCGGCGGCGCCACGATCCACACATTCCTCAGCGCGCGACCCAACGAGACGACCCCCTACACTAAGATCTTCGGCGGCAACAAGACCACCGAAGGCGCGGCCGAATGGCTCGGCAACCTCCCATCCGACAGCCGCATCGGCCTCCTGGGCGAGGCAAAGCTGGGCACATTCTACCGGGCCTACGAGTCCGACGTCAACGACCCACACGTCAAAGTGCTACGCGACGGCGACCCGGTGCCCGATGCGGCAGGCTACGCAGGCCAAGTACCGGTCAGCAGCATGCTGGCCCCCTACGCGCAGGACGGCAAGATCAACATCGGACCACACGAGGTCATCGTTCTCTTCGAGTTCAACGACAACCTTGCATCGCCGGCGGCAGACTACCAGGATCTGGTCGTCCTACTGCAGGCCGCACACCTGGCCTAGGAATGGCGCGCACAGAACTGGCCGCCCTTGGCCTTGTTCTTGCAGCGCTCGCCGGACTTGGTCAGCGCACGGCATTGCCGTGGCCCATCGAGGTCCACGACGGGATCCGGCGTCTTGACGGCGGGCTCGGCTGGGGGAGCCGCCGGCTTGGGCTTGCGCGTCCGGGCAGGTTTGTCGCCGGCGCCCCGTTGCCGACGCGCCGGGCGCTCGGCATCCTTGGACGTGGCTTGGTCCGCCGGCCTGTCTACGGCCTCGGTCTCGGGCGCCTGCTGCTCAGGTTGGCCTTCGCCTCCATTGCCATCGTCGCGATCGCCCTTGCGGCGCCGACGCCGGCGGCGTTTCTTCTTGGCCGGGGCCACGTCGCCGGCTGCCTGCGGCGCAGGGACAGAACGGTCTTGGTCACCACGGCCGGGGGGCGAGCCCCTAGGGCCACGGCCTGATTTGGAACGGTTAGGCGGGCCACGTGCCGGCACGGCCCCACCCTTAGGGGGCGGACCCATCGTGCCATCCTTCTCTGGATAGAACATGCGGACCTTGGTGGCGCCGTCCATGTATTGGGCAAAGCCGTCGTGGCTGCGTAGCGTACGCTCGTCGCCCACCAGGACGAAGTGTCGCTTCGCGCGGGTGACGGCGACGTTGAGACGCCGCTCATCGCTCAGGAAGCCCAGACGATGGCGCGGGTTGCTGCGCACCGAGGAGTAGAACACGACATCCCATTCGCGACCTTGGGCACCGTCGACGGTGCTGATCTCGACGTCGGGCAGGAAGCGGCGGAACGTCTCGCGTTGCGCCTGGTACGGGGTCAGGACCGCCATGGTCCAGCCGCGGTCGCGGATCTCGGTGCGGTACTTGTCCACCAGGTGGCGCAGGCAATCCGCTTCGTAGTCGTTGGAGATGGATCCATTGCGTTGGCGCGGGTTCTCGCGACCGGTGACGTGCTGGAAGGCCGCTGCGGGGAGCTCCTCAATGGTCTCCTGTGCGGCCGCCGACGGCGCGGTCTCGATCTTGCCCTCGTAGTAGCGCTTGTTGCTGAAGGCGACGATCTCCTCCTTCATGCGGAACTGCGTGCGCAGCAGCGACGTCCGACCCTTGCCGGTCTGTGACTCGATGCGCTCGAAGAGCGTGATGTCCAGGCCGGCCTCCTTGGCATCCAAGGACACCACGGTGGGCGGCAACTGCAGCGGGTCGCCGGCCAGGACCAGGCGCCGCCCGCGCATGACTGCGGCGAGGCTGGAGGGGGCGGTCGATTGCCCCGCTTCGTCATGGATGACGTAGTCGAAGAGGAAGGGGCTCATGGAGCCCTTGGCGTCCACATAGCGGAACGCACCGTAGTTGGTCGTCGCGACGACGATGCCCTGATCGGCGGCCCAGCGCACGAAGGCCGGGGCGTCCAGTGGATCGATGCGGGCCGGCTCGGCGGCAGGGTCACGCAGGTTGGGGGCGTGTCCGATGCGCACGACCGGCGCGCCGGCCCGTCGCAGACCGACGACCATGTTGTCCACGGCGGCGTTGCTGTCGGCCGTGACGAGCACACTGTGGCCGGCGCGCGTCAGCGCCATGGCCAAGTGCACGAGGGTGTGGGTCTTGCCGGTGCCGGGCGGGCCGTGGATGAGGCGGACACGACCACCGCTCAGCACCGCCTCGTTGGCCTGGCGCTGGCTCTCCGTCAGGGTGTCCACTGGCATCTTCTGTGCCAAGACCTCCGGCGGGGCGGTCTCTCCGAGCAGACAGGCGCGGATCAGGCCATCCGGCGAATCGTCGTGGGGCTCGCTGGCGCTCAGGGCACGGCGTGCGCCCTGCAAGGCCATCGAGTAAGCCTCGAAGACCTTGGCATCGAACGTCAGGTTGACCGTGACACGGTCAGGAAGATGGAAGGGCGTGCCGGCCGGGAACTCGATGGTCATCGTCCGGTAGCTGAGCTTGCTGACCAGGCCACGGCCAAGCTCGTTGCGCTCCCCGATGCCCACCAGCGCGACCTCGCAGCCGGGGCTGATGTTGGTCGCCGGGAAGCGGGCGCCGCGCGCCTCGATGGAGACGATGTCGCGGTTCTTGTTCGTGACACGGCAGTCTGGAAGCGCGACACCCTCACGGCGGCGCTCGCGCTCGGGCTGGCGACGGTGCATGTCGGCCAGGAACTCGCGCTCGTGTTCCTCGGCAAGACCAAGCGCGTCGCTCCATTCCCGGATGACCTTGATGGCGCCCTCGCGGTCGCCGGTGGCGATCTCGGTCTTGTCGGGGACCGACTTGAGGTCCAGTCCATCAAGGGGCCCCTTCAGTTTGTGGGTCGCGCAGTACCGGGTGCAGGCCTCGAGGAGGCTGCTGCTGGGGAAGACGAAACGCAGTTCTGGATAGCGACCCCACGCCAGCACGATGTCCGCCTTGGCTGCGGCGGCCAAGGCCGCGAAGGCCTTGCCACGCCAGGCGTGGCGCTTGGCATCGTACAGACTGGGATGCGGCACATCGGGGATGCCAGGCGTGAACCTGGCGTGCGCGATGCGCAGGAGATGAAGAGGGCCAAGCTCCGCGGCCACCAAGAGCGCCGCAGCAAGACCGCCATGGGCGCGGGCTGCGGCGCGGACCTCGTCCGGCTCGACGGGGCTGCCGTCGTGGGCGGCCTCGGCGGCACGGGTGACCACCGGGGTCAGCATGTGGAGATCCTCGGCGGGGATGCCACGCAATGCCAGCGCGACACCCACGAGGGTCTCCAGGTCTTCGGCGGCCATCGCCTCGCCCGGGCGCTCCGCCAGGAGCAGGCCGGAGACGACGCGGTCCAATTGCAGTGCCGCCTGGCGCCAGTTGTCGTTCCACGGCGGGACCTGGCACAGGTCGCCGGGGACCGGCAGGACGACAGCGTCCTCTACGAGGCCGGGCTCTTGTTTTGTCTTCCACGCCAGCGTGGCAAGACGGAGGATCGTGCGATGATCAGCAGTCGGATCAGCAAGGAAGTACCCTGCCGGCACCTCTTCGAAGCGGTCGGGCAGGTCAGCGACCTTCATGGTCGCGCTGGCGCCGCGCACGGGGCTGCCATCGTGGATGACGATCATCCCGGGCAGTTCCTTGGCCCGTCGACCGGCGGCGTCCTTGGCGCGGCCCAGAGCGAAGGGGCCGGCCCGCACGGCGGGCAGACGGGTCGGGATGTCGACCGGGTCCCATGGCCCTTCCGGGCCAGGACGCCGGTCGCTGTCCGGCTTCAGGATCTCCACGTGGAGACGGTATTGGATGCGGGGCAGGACCCCGATGTCTCGCGCCTGCTCCTCCGTGTAGCGGTACAGCAGGGGCCCGAACGCCTTGACCCAGGGCCGGCTGATCAGGAGGTCGATCGCCGACGGGCGACGACTCAGACAGAAGCGATTGCGGAACGGTGCCCCGAGCAGCTTCTCGCCCAACGCGGGCGTGACGCCATCAGAGTCCATGAGGATGAGCAAGCCATTGCTGGCAAAGCGGCCCCAGTCTTCCAGGTCGACGGTCCCCAGCTCCTCCAGGTCGGCCACCAACAGCACCCCGTCGCTGCGGGGTTCGAGGAAGTGATGGTCCATGAGGCCGGTGGGCTCGACGTTGAAGCGCTGCTTCAGCGCCTGGCTGATGCTGTCACGCTCGGTCGGGCTGCACGCGATGAGGACATTGGTGGACTGGTTGGCGTTGACCTGGTCCGCCATCACGGCGTACGGCAGGTCACCCGCAGGCAGCCCCAGCGACAGGGCGACCAGGCCGATGCGGCCTTGGTCTTTCCATGCCTCGAAGGCATCGCGCTGCCAGGGATAGTGGAGGTTGATGTCATCCATGCGGCCGATGTTGCCGACGTCGCCGCGGGCACGATTGACCGCAGCCCGGTCTTCGGCATCCCGTACGGTGTCCTGTTTGCACTGGGAGCACGACATGCGCAGATTCCCGTGCGGACAAAACCGCGAGAGGCCCACCATAGTATCACTCGACGCCGGGATGGCGTCGGGGGCAAATCAAGAAAAAGGAAAGAAAAAAGGCGCCCCGAGGGCAGTCAACTGCACCGGAATGCAGGAGGAGAGGAAGTGGTGGACAGCGAAGAGGTTTCCCGTTGGCTCGCGCACAACAGTACAAGGCTCCACGTGGACCTGCTTAACTTCCGTGTTCGAAAAGAGAACGGGTGATCCAGGTCACTATGGCC
>JBFIDG010000054.1:0-12428 GCA_041581335.1 Thermoplasmatota archaeon | reverse complement strand
CATTGGCACCCGACGAACGGGTCCGGCTCCGGTTCTTGAACGCCGGCAACACCTGGGAGAGCATGCATCCACACGGCCACGACCTGACGGTGACACACATCGACGGCATCCCCCTCGGCAAAGACCACTGGTACCAAGTGGACACGTTGCCGATCGCGCCCGGGCAACGCATCGATGCGGTCATCACCGGATCCAAAGAGATGGAAGGCGTCTGGGTCTTCCATACCCACGTCACGTCCCACGTCACCAACGACGGGCAGTACCCCGGCGGTATGCTGACCAAGATCGTCTATCCGGGCTTCGAGGATGCCGCCATCGGCGCGTTCCAGAGCGAACTGATGGGCGGCCAGCCCTACCATGCCCCGACGCAGATCCCGCCCGACATCACCCACACCACGCGCATGGGCCTCGGCGTCGATCCTGGCGCCGCTGCGGCGTGGTCGGCGCCCGTCGAGATGCCCTGCGCCCTGGCCAGTGCCACCGTCAGCGTCGAGGTCGACTCGCCGACGTCCACGTTGCAGGCACTGAACGAACTGACCGCCGTCGTCTACGCGGCAGACGGCGGGCATCTGGCCAACATCCCGATCGGGGCCGAGCGCTACGCAGAGCATGCTTGGCGTGACGCATCCGCCCGCGCCTTGCAGGCCGGCAACCTCACCCTCGAGCTCTCAGGTCGGAGCGTCGAGGCTGTCGCCACGCTGCAAATGCGGCTTGACTACGCCGAAGACGTCGATGTCGTCGACGCATGGTGCGTGCACGCCCATTGAACCGGACCCGTCCGCCCCGGGCGTGAAGTCTCGCGCGGATGACCGGGATGCGTGGACCTCGTCTACCCCACCATCGCGGGCCTCAGCGTCGTGGCCAGCAGCATCGCCGCACGCCGCAGCAGCGGCCGGCTCGGGGGTCTCCTCGCCGCAGCACCCATCACGCCGACCTTCGCCGTGCTGGCCATGGGCGCCGAGCCGGCCATGCTCACCCGCGGCCTCCCGGTCGTCGGCGTCACCGCCGTCCTCGTCGCCTGGCTGCTGGGGGTCCGCCTCAGGGGCTTACTGCTGGCCAGTCCCGTGGTCTTGCTGGGCCCTCTGGGATGGACCGTCGGCATCGTGGGCGTCGCCCGCGCAGCATCGCTGCGGACCATGGGTGTGGGTCCCCGACGGTCCAAAGGCCTACCCCTCTTGGCACGGTTCTTCGTGGGTGCCGGCACGGTCCTCTTCGTCGCCGCCGCCTCGCAGTGGATGCCCGCACTCGCGCCCTACCTGGCGATGGCGCCATGGCTGTTCGTCGCGGCATTGATCGCGGCAGTGCTGGATCAAGGGCCCTCCGGCGGCCGCACCGTCCTGCGCGGCGGCATCGTCGGGATCGTCGGCGTGGCCGGTTACGCCTGGGCTGCGGCATGGGCCGCCGCTTGGTCACCCGACATCGCCGCACTCGGGATCGGATGGGTAGCATACATCGCCATCGCATGGGCCTGGGGGTCCGGCACGCGGACGCCCGCCCACCTGGCCACGTCGCCACCACCCGACGCCGCCACGGCGGGGGGTCGTCCGGCAGGAGCCAGCGTCGACCGATGATTGCCAACAGCTATGCTTGGGGACTTTTTCTCAGCCCTGAGAAGCAGGCACATGCAACAAGTCCGGCCAGTGCGTACAGAGGCTGTGGAAGAGGCGCTCACGTCAGCCGCCAAACGACAGATCCTCGCACACTGCATCCGCCGCCCCATGTCCACGAAGGACCTGGCGGCCAAGGCAGGCCTGCCTCTCCCCTCCGCTTATCGGCATGTGCACGACCTGGTGGATCTGGATCTCCTGGTCATCGAACGGAGCGCCATGACCGGCGGCGGCAAGCCCTATGACCTGTTCCGGGCCCGCATCCGCTCTGCCCGGATCCTGCTCGAGGCCGAGTCCATCAAGGTGGACTGGGCGATCAACGCCGCCCTCGAAGACCGCCTTGTCCACATGTGGAAACAATTCGGAGCCTGAACCATGTCCTACGTCCTCGTCCTCTCATTGATCAAGGTCATCACCGTCCTCGTAGGCGTCGTCTTCCTGTACATCACGGGCAAAGCCTACGCCAAGACCCGCTCCCGCTCCATGGCGATCCTCTTCGTCGCTGTCGGGCTCATGGTCCTCGCCGCGGTCGCTGAAGGTGCGGCCTTCCAGATCCTCGGATTGTCATTGGACGAGTCCCACGTCGTGGAAGCCGTGGTGACCCTGGCAGCCTTCATGGTGTTCCTGTATTCCATTGTCTCACATCGCTTCTCCTGAGGACTCCTGCGAGCGAGCCCGCAGCCGTGCAAATGTGCCCCCGTGCCACGAGTGACCCTGTGCACATCTAGGCCATGCTCGCCGCGCACGGGAGCGCCCGCGGGGCGTGTGTCTGTGTGGCCATGGCGGAACCCCCAGGACGCTATCGTTCCAATCGGATGACCACGCTCGTTAAGTGCGGCCAGTGCCGGTCGAAGCCATGCGCTGCTTGCTTGTCCTGCTGTTGTTCCTGCCTTTGGCGGGCGCGGCGCCGTTGCTTGATGACCCGGCTGGCGACGTGACCATCCGGGTCGCGGACCGCCATGACACGTCCGACGCCACCGGACGGTTCGACCCAGTGGACCTGCAAGCGCTCGAGATCGAAGAGACCGCTAGCCACGTCCATTTCACGCTCGCTGTCGCCGGCTTGCCCGCCGATGGTGTGGCGTTCCTGGATGACAGTTCGTTCTGGATCTTGTTCAAGCACGGCGAAGAGGACTACGGCGTCAGCGTCCGTCGCGCCTTCGAATCCGGCGGGCCCGTCGCCTACCGGGCCACCCTGCACCCCGTCACCAACGATGTCGCCGGCTACGGGACCATCCTTGAAGCGGAGATCGATGAAACGGGCACGATCACTGTCTCGGTGCCCCGCAAGCTCATCCCGGACGAGACCGGTCTGCCTCCCCGCCCAGGTGGCTCCTTGAGCGCCTTCGAGGCCCTCGGATTCGGCTTTGGCACCCTGTTCCTGAATCCCGATGACGACACCATCCATGGGGAGGATCGTCAAGGGGTCGTCCATGTCCGCGACCGCATGCCGGATAGCGGACCGACGGGCCGGTTCGGCTTCCAGATCGGTGTCCATCAAGAAGGTGATCTGGAGCTACGGGCGGCGTCCTCGGTGCGGGTATCCAATGGCGGCGCGGGCATCTACATCTACGAAGTGCAGGCGATCAACCACGGGGATGCCGCCCGCCAGGCCACGCTCACGACGCACGATGTCCCGCCAGGCTGGGCGGTGCGTCTCCCGTTCGCCCAGAGCGTCATCAAGGCGGGCGAGGCCCGGGCATTCCCGGTCATGGTCAGCGTCCCCAGCGGACACGAGCACGGCGGCCTGGAGCTCTTCAGGCTCGAGCTGGCTGACGGCGGTCACGTGGGTCGGACGGAACTCGGACTCCAATACACGGCCGTACCCCAGCCCGCCGGTCACCACGACACAGTGTGGCTGCATGGCAGGCAGAGCCCACCATTCCCGTTCGCGCCAGGCTTCTCGCTGGTGCGCGGCGGTGATGCCCGGATGTCCCTCTACATGAACACGCTCGAAGACGATCCGGCCGCGGTCGCGAAGGCAGTGCCGGGTGAGGGTCCGGCGATCCCAGGCGTCGAACGGACCTTCGGCTGGCGGGTCCCATTGGCACCTGCCCTCGCCATGGGTCTGCACTTCGATGGCACGGGGGAGATCCAGGTCCCCGTCGAATACGACTACCTCGGCAGCGAGATCCGGGTGGGTGGCCGGCTCGTCGTGGAAGGCGAGGGGAGGCTCACCGTCGCGACCATCAGGAGCTCGGGCGCGGGCGAAGTGACTCGCGGGGTCACCACTTTGGAGGGTGCCGTCGAAGTGGCTCCCGGTGTTGCACGGGTGCCGTTCGCCGAGGGCCAAGCGCTCGTGCTTGAACTCAACGTCACGGGTCGCTTCGACGGCGGCCCCCTTTTCACGCCGGACGCCAACCCGCGCATCGCGCCTGGCGGCTTCCTACGGCTGCCGCTGCAAGAATACCAAGATGCCTTGGAGGATTACGGTGACGGCTTGCGCGGCATCGAGCTCCGGATGGACGACGTCCACCGCGAGGCCAACGCCGCCAGCCAGATCCTCGTCCAAGGCTTGCTGCGCAACAAGTTGGGCCATGATATGGACATCCGACTGGGCCTTGAGGGCTTCAACGTGGAATGGGCCGACCTTTCCCAAGAACGGATCCGCGTCCCCGCCGGCGGGGAACGGGACGTGCTTCTACGCGTCCAGGTCCCCGAGGGGGCTGCGGTGGGTGAGGCGGCGGATATCGCCGTGACTGCAGTGGACGTGGCCGATCCTTTCCACACGGTGTTCGCGCGACTGAGCGTGGTCGTGGTGGCCGAGCCCGTTCCGGACGATGCCGAGGCCTTGCTCGATTGGGCAGATGCGGAGAAGCGTAGTCCGGGGCCGGGGCTCGTCGCTATCCTAGCTGCTGCGGTCGCCGCAAGACGTCTTGGGTTCCGCGGTCGGACTGGCTGAAGCGTCTGGCCAGCGGCGCCGTCAGGCCTTGGCGCGTCGGATGACCACGGCGGCAACGACCATCAGGGCGCCTGCGCCGAGCAACGCGAGGCTGCCCAGGTTGGGCGTCGGGTAGCCGGCAGCCGAGTCGGGGGAGTGGACGAGGAGTCCTGTCGGATCCACGATGCTGGCGCCTTCGCCGGGCGCTTCGATCCGCAGCAACAGGAACTTGCCAGCCGGCAGGACTCCGGCGCTGGGCAAGGTCGTGGCTGACGAGGTGCTGCAGGTATTGGGCACGAACGCCACCGGTTGGGTCATGGGGACCGCCCCAGTGCCAGCTGCGTCATCGGCGTGGACAATGGTCCACTCGGCGCCTGCGCTGGCTACGAAAGTGCAGTCCATGCCTGGGTCCGTGAGGCTCCATGGCCGGGTCAGGCCGAAGGCTGTGGGGACGGCTGCGGGGCCGTCGCCGAGGGGAATCCACGTGGACCCTTGGGTCGTTGACAGGGGCCCGGTGGCGAAGGTCCGCGGACCGATTCCGGCGCCCTTGATCACGGCACCGATGGGGGAGTCGCAATCCGTGTATGCGGTGTTGCATACGGCGTCGGTCTGCTCGTGGAACAAGTAGGTGCGCGCTTCGCCAGCCCGGTCGATGTGGACGGTGAAGTCATCGACCTGGATGCCGCCTTCATGGGGGGCATCGAACTGGAACCAGATCTTGCTGATCCTGTAGTCCGGGCCGCTGGCCACGATGGCGTCATGGAGATCTACGATCGTCTTGGCGGAGCCTGCGCCGGTGATCTGCCGTGGGTCCAGGAAGTCCATGGTCTGCCAGATGTCCGTCTCGGCGCATCCGTTGTCAGCCGGGTAGAGCCTTGCTTCTGTGATCGCGGAGCCCTCGAAGAACATGGTTACCCGGGGGCCGCCTCCGCCAGCACATTGGGCGCTGCTGGGTGCATAGATGGTCTGCGAGAGCTCTGTGAGGCCAAGCAGATTGAAGCTGACGCCGCCAGGCCAGAACGTGGTGGTGCTGCGCCCTGCATAGGCCGTGCTGCCGGCGGCCCAGGCCACCAGCTCGAGACTTTGACCGCTCTTGCCTGCGGCGCTGTCGGTCCACGATGTCTCCCAGCGCCCCTGGTTATGCTCCCAGTAGGCGGGCTGGATCTCGGCCGGGTCGGAGGGCACTTGCGCCACCGACGCGGGCAGCATCAGCATAAAAATGGCACAGAATGCAAGGAATGGATACGAGTAATTCATGTTTGGCACCTGAAAAATTTGGATGGCGTCTGGGTCTAGGCCGATGGCCTACGGCGGCTAAAGCGCCTCGAGACTCCTGGGGGTGGAACGGGGGCGTCCATCCTACAAAATACCACCTCAGGCCAAGATAATATATTATGAAACGGGATATGATATTGAGGCGCGGGGGGTGGCTCCCATCCTCCTGCCTGGCGCCGTCAACCTCATACGCGGTCCACCTGTGGAGGTTCATATGAGTGCCTACTTGTTGTTCCAGTGCATGGCGGACCCCAGCCGCCTGGCCATCCTGGACGCCATCGTCGCCGGCACCAGCTGCGTCCGTGATCTGGTCGACGCGACGGGGCAATCCCAGAGCAACGTCAGCCACCATCTGGCCCGGCTGCGGGACTGCGGACTCGTCGAATTCGACCGTGTCGGCAAAGAGAACCACTACCGGGTCCTCGGGCCAGTCATCAAGGTTCTCGATGCCGGTCGAAGCGCCTCGGCGGCACTCACCTGCGAGGCGTGCTGATGCGCAGCGCCCCAGAACTGGCTGAAGCGGTCGGCACGTTCGCCCTGGTCTTGGCCGCATGCGGCGCCATCGCGGTCAACGACGTGACGGGCGCCATCACCCACCTGGGCATCGCCATGGCGTTCGGGCTTGTCATCGCCGCCATGATCTACGCGGTCGGACACGTCTCGGGGGCGCACTTCAACCCGGCCGTCACGATCGCGTTCGCCGCCACCAACCACTTCCCCTGGCGTCGCGTCCCGTCGTACATCGCGGCCCAGGTCATGGGTGCCACGCTGGCCGCCTTCACCCTCCGCCTGCTTTTGCCCTCCGGCACGGAGATCGGCGTCACCCGCGTCGCCGGGTTCATCACGCCGACCGCGGGGCTCATCGTCGAGGTCCTGCTGACCGCGGTCCTGATGTTCGTCATCGCCAGCGTCGCCACCGACGGCCGCGCGGTCGGCCACATGGCCGGCCTCGCCATCGGCGGCACCGTCGGCCTCAGCGCCCTTTGGGCGGGCCCCCTCACCAACGCCTCCATGAACCCCGCCCGCAGCATCGGCCCTGCGTTGGCCTTTCCCGAATACGGCGGGCTCTGGATGTTCATCGTGGCCCCCATCGTAGGGGCTTTGGCCGGGGCGTTCCTCTATGAGACGTTGCGGGGCGGCGATCGTCCCACCAAGGTGAAGCCATGAAGGTCCTCTTCGTCTGCGTCGGAAACAGCTGCCGAAGCCAGATGGCTGAAGCGGTCGCCCGCCATCATGGGCTCGACGCGGATTCGGCTGGGACGGAGCCTGCCAGCGGCGTGGCCCGCAACGCCATCGCCGTCATGCAGGAAGCCGGCATCGACACGGGTGGCCTGTCGCCCAAACTGCTCGACTTCACCAAGCTCGGCGACTACGCGCGCACCATCACCATGGGCTGCGGCGTCGCCGAGAGCTGCCCGACGCTGCACACCGACGAAGACTGGGGGCTCGACGACCCCGTGGGTCAGCCGCTTGACGTCTTCCGGGCGACCCTGGCCGACGTCGAACGCAGGGTGTTGGCGCTGAAGGCCCAGTTACTCGGCTGATTCGAGCCGTTCTCGCAGCGCCGCCGGCGTATCGAGCGGCGTCTCACAGGCATCGCCGCGGCACACGTACGCCACGGTCTTGTCGGTGACGGCGGGCAGGAACTCCACGTGCTTGTCGAGTCCGTTTTTCCCGTCCCAGACAAGGACATGCACGCCGGGGCCGATGCCCTGCGTGGCCTCCAGGAACGGTGTTGGGTCCGGGCCGGCGATGACGACATCAAGCCAGTCCAGATGCAGCTCGTCGACAGTGACCACCATGGCAGTGTGTGCAAGGGGCTGTTTGGCAAGCGAGGTGCCGGCGCCGGAGAGGATGTCCTGGGCACGTTCGTCCCAGGCCAGGTTGCCGGTGAGTCGCGCAGCGTGCAGGCATGCTGCGGCGGCGAGTGCGTTGCCGCTGGGGCTGGCGCCATCGTAGAGATCCATGCCGCGCATCGGCAGCGGCTCGCCGTCCGTCGGCGTGCGGTACAACGTGCCTGCCTCGCTGGCGAACGCATCGAACGTCCCGAGCAGTGTCAGTGCCCGTTCCATATCCTGGACCCGGTGACTGACCTCGTACAAGTGAAGCAGGCCCAGCGCCATGGCCGCCTGGTCTTCGAGGAACCATGGCTCCTTGGCCTGTCCGGCGGTGTAGCTGTGGCGCAGGTGGCCATCGTGGAACAACAGGTTCCACGTGCCGTCGGCGGCCGCCACGGCCAGGTCCTTGAAGCGGGCATTCCCTGTCTCGCGGGCGGCGGCGGCGAGTCCACTGATCGCCAGGCCGTTCCAATCGGCCAGGATCTTCTCATCGCGTAGTGGTCTGACGCGCTTCTCGCGGACCGCCAGCAATCCCGGCCGGGTCCGCTTGCGGACCTCGGCGTCGGCAGTGAACGGGATGTTCCGGCCGCTGGGCTTTCGAGTGGACTCGTCATCGAAGTTGCCTTCGAACTGTCCGCCCAGAGCCGTCGCATCGGGTTTGCCGACGGCACTGCACAGTTGCGCCCAGGTCCACGTGTAGAACAAGCCCTCTTCTCCTTCGGAATCGGCGTCCTCGGCGGCGAAGAACGCGCCGGAGTCGTGCCGCATGTCCCGCTCGAGGTATGTGGCGATGTCTTCGAGCATCTCGAGGTACGCAGGTTCCTGCGTCTCGGTGTACGCCTCGGCGTACGCCCAGAGCGCGTTGCCTTGGTCATACAGCATCTTCTCGAAGTGCGGCAAGTGCCAGCGTCGGTCGGTGCTGTAACGATGCAGGCCGCCCCCGGCGTGGTCGCGGATGCCACCGTTGGCGATGGCGTCCAGTTGCCGGCGTGCCGCGGCGAGGGCGCCTGTGTGTCCTTGCCGGTGTGCGGCGAGGAGCAAGCGGATCTGGTGCAGGCTCGGGAACTTCGGGGCCTGTCCGAAGCCGCCGAACTCCTTGTCTTCCCGGCCCAGTAGCCCTTCAGCAGCGTTGCGCAGGAGTCCCGGCTTCGGGATGGCCCCCTTCGTGGGTCGGGGCCGAAGGTGATCGACCAGGTGCTTGCCCTGCGCCTCGATGTCTGCGCGCTTGTCCTTCCAAGCCTCGCTGAGGCCTGGGACGAGCTCCACCATCCCCACGCGCTGGCCGATGGAGGTCTTGGGGAAGTACGTCCCCGTGAACCAGGGGCGCTTGTCATGGTCCAGCATCGCGGTGAGCGGCCAGCCGCCCCGCTGCCCCATGGCGTGGCATGCGGCCATGTAGACATCGTCCACATCGGGGCGCTCCTCGCGGTCGACCTTGATGCAGACGAACGCCTCGTTCATCAGGCGGGCGACCTGCTCGTCCTCGAAGGACTCGTGGGCCATCACGTGGCACCAGTGGCAAGTGGCGTAGCCGATGGAGAGGAACACGGGCACGTCGCGGCGACGGGCCTCCTCGAAGGCCTCCTCCCCCCACGGCCACCAGTCGACGGGGTTGTCAGCGTGCTGCTGCAAGTACGGGCTGCCTTCGGCCGCGAGGCGGGACACAGCCGCGCCACGGCGCTCCCGGGTTTCAGGTTTGGCGCCGCCATCGGCACGTTCATGTCCGGCTCGCCGCGTCAAAATGCTGTGCAGACCGTCTGCCCGCGCTGCCAGACCCATGTGCAGGCACAGCCTGGTGTCTGGCTGACATGCCCCACGTGTGCGTTCTCTGCCCCGGTGCCTTCAGGGGGTGCTCCCTGGCGTCCGGTCTCCGGGTCAGGGTTGGGCCACTCGGCCGGCGCGCCGGCTCCGTACGAGGCCACACACGCAGCGGCGCAATCCCAGGCGCCGGTCTCCACGGGGCTGGCCATCGCAGCGCTGCTGCTGAACGTCCTCGTCATCCCGGGCCTCGGTTCGCTGATCGGGGGCCGAACCCAGGAAGGTATCTGGCAACTGGTGCTCACGCTCGGGGCGGGGATCATGCTGTTGGTCGCGGCTCTCAGCATCGTTGGCATCCTGCTCTGGCCGGTGTTGATGCTGGCGCCCCTGGCCGGTTGGATCTGGGGCCTGATCACCGGCATCCAATTGGTCCAAAGGGCCTCGTGAAGCACCGCAAGGCCTGAAAAGGAGGATCCTGTGGAACACCTATGGAAGCCCACGGGTCCACGGGTGTCTTCAAGGGCATCTTCACCGTCCTGAGTGTCATCATCGGTGTCTTCGGCGCCATCGTCACGTACCTGAGCCTGTTCGGCGGCTTCACGCCCGACTGGAACGCGGGCACGGCCGTCGTCACGGACGGCCTCATCCTTGGCGCATTGTTCTTGGTGATGGGTGTCGGCTTCATGGCCTTCGGTGTCATGATCGGCCGCGAAGGCTGGGACGCTCCCAGTACCTGAATGCGCCCGGCGGACATCATCGCCACGCTCACCCTCCTCCTCTCCCTCCTTGCGGTCTTGTGGATCGGCGTCGACGCCTGGATCCTCAAGGTCTGGGCCCTCGTCGCCGGGGTCCTGTTCGTCCTCTGGATCATCGGCCGTATGCTGGCCCGTGAGTTCGGCCTGCAGCCCCGCCCGGCGACGCGGCTGCCCTGGATCGCCGGCGCCACGGGCGCGTTCTTGTCCTGCACGTTGGCCGCAGGCCTAGTCCGCGTCCAAGCCCCATTGGGCACGTTCGTCCTGCTCGGGGCCTTGATGATCGCGGCGGTCACGAGCCTCCGCTTTGCGTACGATCGTGCCAAAGGGCCGGACGCCAACCACAAATAGGCCGTTGTCCGAAATGACCCCTATGGTATCTCTACGTCGCCTACACCGGGAGGACGGCGAGACAGGACACTTCGGCGAGTTCTTCCTTGGACTCGGCGCCTTCGTCATCATCGGAGGCCTGGTCCTGATCGTCTGGGGCATCCAGGCGCCGCCCGCCGATTCGACGGCAACGGTCGCCAGCGATGCGGTCTCCGCTGGTGCCCTGTTCATCGTGGGTGGCATCGGCATCGCCACGTTCGGGGGCTACGGCGTGTACAGTGGCTGGGGCCGGCACCACGCCCGCTTCGATGCCGGGGGAGACAAAGACGTCTCCAATGCCTACGACCCCGTAGGGCACTGAGGCTAACGGAACCGGAAGCGAAGGATCGCGACGATCCCGCCGAAGGCATTGCGCAAGATGCCGCCTTCTTCGCTGGCCGTGCTGACGATGTGGACCTTGGTGCCCTGCGCCTCCGCGAGGTCGGACAGTTCTTCGATGAGGTCCTGGGACTCCATCTCGACGTTGTTCGCGCCGCCCCAGAGCTTGGCCATCTCGGCGAACTTGAGGTCCACTTTGTGGTCCTCCACCGTCGCGTAGACGACCTCTCCGGTCTTCTTCTGGGTGAACGTGAGGCGCTTGCGGCGCATCTCCTCAGAGATCATCAAGTGGTCCACGGCGCCCATGATCAGCGCTTCGCGGACCTCGTTCTCACCGTACTCGGCCAGCCCACCATCGGCGTTGCTTGTCTCCTTCAGGAAGCGCTGCATGAGGTGCTTGTCCTCGAGCATCCCGAGGCCGGTGATCGCCGCGCCGGCCGCTTCGACCAGTTCCTTGAGACCTTGGTCGTCGTCGGTGTAACCAGTGTCGAAGGTCTGCCTATGGACGATCTTCTTGACCTCATGGTGCAGGTAGCCATGCTCGACGAAGTACTCCTTCGTCGGACCCGGCCCACCCACGATGACGGCTTTCAGGTTGGGCTCGGCAAGGAAGATCTCGCTGGCAATCTCCGCCTCATGCTTGAACCACTGGTCGGCCGCTTCCTCGGTCAGGCGCTCGAAACGGCGCTGCGACTGGCCACCCCGGCCGTGCTTGCTGGGCACCATGGACTGCTTGTTGTGCATGGGCACCAAGGCCTTGCCACGGAGCAATCCGATGCTGCATTCCTTGCGGTCGATGATCAAGAGGCCGTAGACGTCCTCGGACGCCATCATGCCCAGCAGAGGTTCGACGTTGAAACTGGAATCGCAGCGGTACTGGTAGGTCTGCACGGGAGCCGGCGGCTCGAACACATGCGCGACCTGCTGCGTCTTGTTGTTGCCCACCACGACGTTGCCCACGAAGGCGGCGACGCCATTGGGCGGGGTCCGGTTGTTCCAGACTTTGAGGCGTGCAAGGATCGACGTCAACGCCGACTGCACCGCGCTGGCGGTCTGCTTGGACTTGATGTTGGCGGCCTGCCCCAACTCCTCACGGAGCATCGCGGCGGCGTCGCTCAGTTGGCGCGTCGGCGGAACGTACAACGTGACCAACTCGGTCCCCATGCCACGGTAGGACCCCAGGTCCTCGACCGTCCGCTTGAAGACGTACTTTTGGCGCTCCGTCCATTCGTCGATGCCCAACAGGTGCCGCGAGTCGGCCCATGTATTTGAAGACCCGGACGCAAAACGCCCCGCAACGTGCGGAAGCCCCGCAAGGCCGCCGGTGCATTCTTCCGAGAAGCCATCCTCGACAGTTCCGTGGAGAAAGTCGTCCTCGCCATGGGGGGCAGCATCGTCGCCCCCGGGCAAGCAGATCCCGCTTTCATTGCCAAGCTCGCCGAGACACTCGACGAACTGAGCCACGACCGCCACCTGTTGGTCGTCGTCGGCGGTGGCAAGACCGCCCGCGACGCCATCCGGCTCGCCCGCGACGCCGGAGGCAGCGAAGAGATGCTCGACCGCATCGGCATCGCCGCCACCCGCCTCAACGCCCAGACCCTCATCGGCT
>JBFIDG010000053.1:0-12550 GCA_041581335.1 Thermoplasmatota archaeon | reverse complement strand
TCAGAGGCACTGATGGCCGCCGCGACGGCGTCCGCGCGGGCGCGGCAGACCGGGATCGCGTCGGCCGGGTCCCCGTCGGGGTGTGCGGCCAGGGCCGCGTGGACGGCGGCCGCCGGAGCCAGGCCGCTCAGGACGGCTCCAGCACCGAGGCCGAACTGGTAATCGGCGGTGCGCAGGACCTGCAGGAGGTCGCGGCTGACGTCCTCGCCAGGCAGGCCAGGGCCCGGGATGCCGGGCATCAGGTCGTGGGCCGCCAGCATCAGGTCCTTGGTCTCGCCGACCCATCCCATGTGCTCGCGGTCAAGACCGTCGAGGCGGGGCAGGACCGATTGGGCGAAGGGGTATGCCTCGTCGAGCCCCAGGGGGACCGGGCCGAGGCTGCTGATGACCAGGTGATCCTGCTCTGGGTCCAGAGGTCCTGCGACGCCGGCGCCGAAGGGCTTCGATTGCGGCTCCTTGTGCATGGCCGCCTCTCGCTTCTTCTCGCCCTCTTTGGCGTACGGGGTCTCCATGGGGGCCTCGACGGGCTGGCCAAGGGGCGTGAAGCGGGTGACGAGACGGTCGCGGATGCGTGCGAAGCCGGGGCGGCGGTGGGTATTGCTGCCGGTGTAGCGCAGCGCCTTGTCGCCGCTCAGGGGCTCCCGTTGCTCGAGCCACGCCTGGAAGACCGGTTCGCCGAGGCGGCGGGTGGCAGCAGCCAGCATGGGGTGGGCTGCGGCGCGCTGCTCCACCAGTTCCCAGAGGGTGCCGGTGCGGATGGATTCGCGGATGCGGCGGATGTCGCTGAAGCAGACGTCCAGATTGTGCAGGGCGAGGGCCCGTTCGGCGGCGAAGTGGATGTCGCGGCCTTCCCGTTCCTTGATGCGGTCGCCGGCGGCCTTGGCGCCGCCGTCGGCCTCGCCGTCGACGCGACGACCGCGGTTCTTCTCTTTGAGCGCCTTGGTGATCTCTTGGGGCGTCCAGTCGGCCAGGTAGCGGCTGCTGAACGGCCACTCGGCCAGGTCCTCCACGTGGAGGGTGCCTTCAGGGACCATGATACGCCCGTCCTTGGCGTACTTGGCGTAGCTGCTGGAATCGAAGAGGTCGCAACCAAGGGCGGTGGCGAGGGGGAAGACGAGGGGGTGGCCGGCGCCGAACAGGTGCACGGGCCGGTCTTTGCGCAGTTGCGACTGGCTGTGGACGATGACATCCACCAGTTCCGGGTACATCTGGCGCTCCATGATGGGGACGACGCCACCGATGGTGGTGTAGCCGGCGTCCAGGTCACGGTAGCTGTGCGCGCAGTCACGGCGCAGGTCGGTGAACAAGCCGCCCTGGACCGTGGTATTGAGGATGGTGCCGTCGTGTCCGGCGCCCTGAGGCGCGGCACGGCGAGCGGCGAGGACGTCCGCGGAGAGCTTGGTGCGCTCGATCGTCGTGGCGACCGCTTCTTCCGCCTCTTGACGGCTCATGTCCGGGGTGACGAACAGGTCCAGGCAGGTGGCGACATCCACGCCCATATCGGCCTGGAACTCCACGATCTCCTTGGGGCCGACCTCGACGTCGCCGTAGACGTACATCTGGAAGGTGCCGGAGTCGGTCATCAGGGCCCCATCCCAGTCGATGAGCTTGTGGACCCCGTCCGTGAGGGCCGCCTCACGCAGGTGGTCGTGCTTGTGGATGACGTAGGAGTTGGTGATGACCATCTCGGCGCCGAACTTCTCTTTCATCTCCCTGGGGGTGACGAGGTCGATGTTCGGGTTGACGACCGGCATCAGCGTGGGCGTGGTCACGTCGCCGTGGTTGGTGCGGAAGCGCCCGATGCGCCCGGCAGCTGCGCGGCTCTGGATGTCGAAGGTCAACGGCGGCGCGAGTCTGGCATCGTTGATGAAGGCCCCGCCTGCCTGGGTCTGGGGTCCGCCGGCCCAGAGGGCTGGTGCCGGCGGCCGACCGCGGGCCCGGGATGATCAGGCGTCGCGGGCCTTCGCCGCGGACCGCTTCTCGTGGAAATCCACTTTGGTCGCCTGCACCGGGCGGGGTGGGGGGGTCGCCGCTGGACGGCCTGGGCCCAGTGGGATGCGGGCGTAGTGCATGGGTCGCAGGCTCCGGTACGACAGATAGGCGTAGATCGGCGCGCACAGGAAGAACAGCCCATACATTGCCAGCCAGAACGGCAGCACGATCTGCGTGACGTGCAGCTCGCCGGCGCTCCACCACACGAACGCGTCGTAGGCCGCCACTGAGATCATGGTGGTGCCGACGAAGGATTCGAACTTGGTGACCCGCAGGGCCCGGAAATATGCCCGGACACGGCCCCGGCGGCCGCCGCTGTCCTTTGGTGTCCGGACAAAGGGCGCCTTGAAGCCGACCATGCACTTCAGGACGGCCACCATGTTGGTGAACTTGATCGCGAACCACATGCCCTGGACGAGGAGCGCCTCGCTGAGCCGCCCGTGGCCTGCGGTGGCGAGCACCAACCGGAGCCGCACCATGCTGTCCACCAACAAGAATGCCGGGATCAATGCCAGCAATGCCAACTCATGCTGATGGTGCAATGCCGCATCGTAGCCAAAGATCGGTCCCAGGCCCAAGTACAACAGGGAGGCCGCGATGACGGAGACGAAGAGGCCGTCGAACCAGTGCAGGTTCGAGGTCAGGAAATCCGCTTTTTGGCGGAACTTCATGTGCGAGTGCAGGATCAAGAAGCCGCGCGTGAACAGGATGCGGACGTTGCCGAAAGCCCAGCGGTGGAACTGCTTCTTGTACGCCTCGAAGGTGGCAGGCATCAGGCCGTGGCCGAAGCTCTGGTCGATGTACATGGAGTTCCACCCGGCGGCGACGAGGCGCACGCTGACCTCGGCGTCCTCGCAGATCTGATCGGGTGCGAAGCCGCCCACTTCATCGAGGGCCTTCTTGCGGATGATGCCCATCGTCCCGCAGAAGATGATGGCATTGACCTCGTTGCGAGAAGGCATCATCGCGTGGTAGAAGTAGGCCTCCGCGCGTTTGTATTGCCGCGTCAGGAACGACTCGTCTTCGTTGCGGTAGTCCTGAGGCGTCTGCACGAACGCGATCGTCGGGTCGATGAAGTGGCCGACGGTGGACTTGAGCCAATCCGGGTCGACCCAGTAGTCCGCGTCGATGATGCCGATCAGATCGGCGCCAGGCAGATGGTTGTCGTTGACGTAGTTGATGGCCCCTGCCTTGAACCCGCTGCGGTCTGGCCGCGATACATAGACCGCACCAAGCGCCTTGCAGCACGCCTTCAGGCGGACCCGCAGCTCCTGGTCGGTGCTGTCGTCGGCGAGGTAGACCTTGTAGTGGGACTTCGGGTAGTCCTGACGGACGAGGTGGGCGATGGTCTGCTCGACCATCTCGTAGGGCTCGTTGAACGTGGGCACGATGAGGGCTACCTTGGGTCGCAGCGACGGATCGAAGGCGTGCTTGCTGGGGATGCGGTCCCAGCGCCGGCGTGCCGCCACGTCCAGACAATAGAACGACGACAGCACGACGAGGCCCAGGCTGGCCGTCTCTGCGGAGACGAGGATGATGCTCAACCAGCGCTGGCTGGGGTCGACGCTCGGGATCGAGACCCACAATGCGTAGGCGAGGTAGCCTCCTGTCAGCGACAGCAGCCCGACGAAACTGAGGATGCCCGGGATGCGCCAGCGATACCGACTAATGGAGGACCCGAGGATCGCCGCCACTGTGACGAGCAGGAGCTCCCAGTAGGTGAACGACTGGATGGGGCGCTGGAATTCGCCTGGCAGCATGGTCCTCGGCAAGGCCATCAACTCATCGGCCGCGATGAGCGCGGCGCCGAGCCAGTAGGTGGCGAAGCCAAGGACGGCTCCGAGCAACGCGCCGCCGACCATGCGGCCAACGGGGCTGGTCCCTGGACCGACGCGGGGCGGCATGGACGGTCGGTCATCCTGGCGCACGCTCAGCGCCTCCGCAGTCGCACTTCGAACACGCAGTATGCCCCACAGGACACCTCGCGCACTTTGGCGCCCCGCGCGATACGATGGGCTGCCCGACGCAGGCACCTCTCTTCGTCGCGGCACAGCACCCGCGTGTCCTCGTGGTCGATGCGGATCCGGCATGCCAGCGGGCTGATGGTCTCGACCCGGGCGGAGCCGTAACCCGATGCACGGGCCGCATCCTGGATGAACGCCGCCCATGGCCGGGGACCGTCGCCGACGTGGGCCAATGCGTGGCCGGCATGGGGGTCGTCCATGACCGTGCCGCGGGTCCCGTTGCGACGGTGGGATGCGCCGGCATGGTAGACCGAGGCGTGGCTGACCAGCATGGCGCTACGGGGCGTGACGCTCAGCCAGAACAGGGCGACCGTCACCATGACGAGGCCCCCGGCGATGAGGATGAGGCCGCCTTTTCCGGCGGGCAACAGGGGTTGTCCCGAGAGCACGGGTGCGAGGATCATGGGGATTGACATGGTTTGGTCCTCGGTGCCCCGTAATCAGGGCGCACCGGTTCGGCAACAAGGTTTTGGCGCGGACCACAAAAGGGGTTCAGGGACATCGTTGGGCGCGCGTCCGTTGGTCCTTGCCGCACCTGCCAGAAGGCGCTCGCAGCACCACCGGATGCTCTCGCTTACGGCCCCCAAAAGGCGGGGCCTAGATGCGTGACGTAGCCAGCGCAGAGCGCCCATCCATGTCGGCTTGTCACGCCTTGCTGGCGGCGGAAGTCTCCGGGGACGCATGCCGGCCGCGACGCACGAAGGCCGCCACAGCCATGGCGATGCAGGCGACGGTCACCGTAGCGATGATGGGGCCTGCCGTGAAGCCGCCGGGGATGATGGCGGTCAGCAAGGCCAGCAGGCCGACGAGGGGTGGGCTGACGCCGATGGCCATGAGCGCCTGGAACGGCGTCGGCCGGCCGGGTCCCGTGACGAGCATCTGGATGAACAGGTAGCCGGGCACGAAGAGGATCATGGGCAACGTCAACAAGCTGCGCCCGAGGCCACCTGCCGCCATGGTGGTGGCGATGGCTGCGACGACGGCGAACAGCGCAACGAGGGCCAGGTCGATCCAGCGCCGCCGCGGCCGTGTGGTCGCCACTTCCGCAGGGAGGCTGGCGGCTTTCATGGGGTCGATCGCTTCGGCCACGGCTGCTACTCTGGCCCCTGGCCGTGCAAAGACGTTGCGGCTGGCGCACCACGGGGCCTGCGGCTGCCGGCCCAGCATTCCCCAGGCCCCGTCCGCCCCAGCCATGGCGTGCAAGGGCGGACGGCCGCGGTCCGTAAACGGCCCGGAGCCTTGGCGATGGCGACGCCGGTCAGCCCCCGCCATTGTCCCAACACTCGGTTGTATGCTGCTGACCGAGTTTGGGCTGAGAGCATGAACCCTGAGAAACGTGCGAAGCTCATGGTGGCCGTCCTGGCCTCTTTCGCGATAGGAGGAGCGATCGCCTTCGGCGTCGCTGAGCGCCTGAACGATCCGCTCTCTACATCAGGCGTCGCAGCAGAGGATCCCTACACGCACATGATCCTCGTGCGCGGCCACATCCGCGACGGGAACCTGGACGCCGTGTTCCCTGGAGGCACGCTCTACCCTCCGGGCATGCACGCCGTCTTGGCCACGACGTGGGTATACACAGGCCTTGATCTGTACGACATCTTCCGCGTCGGCCCGGTCGTGTTCGGTGCCATCGGCATCCTTGGCATCGGCATATTCGTCTCACGCCATGCCGGGCTGCTTGCCGGTTCGGTAGCTGCTTTGGCCACGGCTCTGGCGCCGGAGATGATCTTCCGTACGACCATGATGGCGCCGACCGCGGTCGACCTGGCCCTCGTGCCGTTCTTACTAGCGGCCGGGGCCGAGACACTGCGGGGACACCGCACATGGGGGGTCGCCACCGGCGCCATGCTGGTGTTCCTGGTCGTCTCCCACCCTTGGATGATCGCGATCCTCGGGCCGCTCGTTCTAGGTTGGGTCCTCGTGGGTATCCTCGGGGTCTCTTGGCAAGGCAAGTCTGTCCGGATCGACCCCATCGGCGCGGTCATCCTGCTTGCGGTCACCGGGCTGAGCCTCATCGCCGCGGTCACCATCTGCTGGGACGAATGCGGCCTCGGCTTCCAGGATCTGGTCGTCGCCCGGATGGAGGCCACGCTCGACCGCGTCAGCCTGTTCGTCGGCATGGCCTGCGTCGCCGTCGCGGCCGCCCTGTTCGCGCTGCGCCACCAGGTCGACAAAGCCCAGGCCGCCATGGCCGAGAAGAAGATGCCTCTTGTGCTACGCCTCGCGATCTCCGGGGTCCTGGCCGTCGGCCTCGTTCTGGGCACGTTCCCCGCAGTCAAGGCCGGGATGCCCGAGTTCGTCGACCTGCCACGCATGTACGGCTGGGTCCTGCTGGGCCTGGCGGCATTGGCCACGGCGTGCCTGCCTTTCTTGAAGGGACGGGCCGCGCTGCCCCTCGTAGGCCTTGCCGTCATCACGTACCCGTTCGTCATCTACAACCCCCTGGACAGCCCGTTCTGGCCCCACCGGACCGCTGCATACCTAGGCATCGCCCTTGTCGCGCTTGCAGGGATCGGTGCCGCCGCCATCGTCCGCGTACTACAGCTCGGCGCCGAAGCGTGGGCCAAGCGCGCGGCAACCCGCCAACGGCGGGGTGCCGCCACGATGGCCAAGTCGCGCATCTGGTCCATGGGCGCGATCGCGACCCTGGTCGGCGCCACCGTCATGGCGGGCACCGTGTACGCAGCCACGCCGCTGGAATACGAAGAGGGCTGGTACCGGCTCTACCCTGACTGCGAATTCGAACAGCTTCGCCGCATCGCCGAAGACGCCGAGCCCGGCACGGTGATCGTCGCCGGAAGCTGGCAGGCAAAGCTCGTCATGGGGGCATTCTCCGATGACGGCATGGACGTCTGGTTCAGCTATGAGATGTTCACGCGGGGCGACAGACGTGCCAACACCATCACCGGCCTGGGTCTCGAAGACCGCGATTTCATCATGGTGACAGACAGGTACCTGCGCACTGAGCAGCCTCGCTTCGACAACAGCTTCCTCTCCGAGGAACCATTCGAACCGCTCGGCTCCTGGTGTGGAGATGGCCTGCAAAGCGCCCGCATGAGCGCATCCATTGTCAGGGCGGTGGCCTGATGGTCGCAGAGCGCCCCACAGACAGACTCATCACGATCGTCGTGCCAGCCAAGGACGAGGCCGAAGCGATCGGTCGCACCATCAAGAGCCTCCCCATCACCGAACTCAGGGCTGCGGGTTTCGAGGTAGAGGTCGTCGTCCTCGACGGCCACAGCACCGACGGCACGCCCGACATCGCCCGCTCCCTGGGGGCCCGCGTCCTGCCGGATCGCGGTGAAGGCAAGGGTGCGGCCCTGCGCGATGCCCGCGGCTCGTTGCGCGGCGAGTTCATCGTCATGCTCGACGCAGACGGCAGTTATCCGGGAGCCGCAATCCCCCGCATGCTCGAACCGATCACAAAAGGGCAGGCCGACATCGTCATGGGGGACCGCGTCCGACGCCCTGGCTCGATGAGCGGCCTCCACCGCTTCGGCAACATGGCCCTCTCGCTGGAAGCGTCCGTCCTGTACGGCCAGAAATGTCCGGATCTATGCACAGGTCTCTGGGCGTTCCGCGCCGATGCATTGCATGCCATGCCATTGCAGAGCACCGGTTTCGAGATCGAGGCCGAGATGTTCGCCATGGCCAGTCGCATGCATCTTCGCGTCGCGCATGTCCGTGTCGATTACCACCCTCGGGCGGGCATGACCAAGTTGTCGGCCGCACGGGACGGTCCACGCATCGGCTGGTGCCTGGTCCGGACCCGCTTCCTCCGCATCCCATCGGCCAGGCCTTCCGCGGCCCACGCACCCACGCCGGTCCCGGAGTTGCAGGACTGATGATGCATGGGCTGCTCGCCCGCATCGGGGCCGCCATCATGGTGGCCGCGGTCGTGGCCGGATCAGGCTGCGTGTCCGCCGGCGAGCCGACCCCCGTGACGAGACTCGATGTGCCCCTCGGCGCCTGGCGCGGCGATGGCGCGGCGTTCATGGCCGCCCTCGGAGACCCCAGCGATTCAGGTGTCCCGTCGTGGCCGGGCCCGTTTGATGCGCCCGCCTTGTTCGCTGATCTCGACGGCGATGGACAGGCGGAGATCATCGGGCTGAGCCGCGACCGGACGGTCCGCGTCTACGATGCATCTGGCCAGCAACTGGCCTCCCTGGGCCTCCGCTTGCCGCCGTCGTGGCACGTCGACCAATGGCTCAATGGCATCGCCGTCGGGACCCTGAGCGTGGGTGGGCCACGGGTCATCGTCGCCGGCACGCCGGCAGCAGGAGTCTTCGCATACGCTTTCGACGGCCGTGACGGCGACGGCTTCGCCTTCGACCTTCTATGGGAGCGGCGGCTTGACGAATGCTTCGCGCGCCCAGGCATGGACGCCACGCCGGTGCTGTTCGATGCAGATGGCGACGGGGCAGATGAGGTGTATGCCCAGATCGAACAGGTCGGCCTCTTCGGTCTGGCCAGCGATGGTCGGACGATGTGGACGCAATGCTGGGCCGGCGGCAACGCGGACGCGGCCCTGGCCGATCTGGATGGTGACGGCGATGTGGAGGTCGTGTTCGCGTCCGACAGCGGCTTCGTCTCGGTGCTCGATGCCATGACCGGTAAGCCACAATGGACCTTCGACGCGCGTGCCCCGGCATATGGCATCGCCCCGGCGTCGATCAGCGTGCGGCCGACCATCGCGGACCTGGACGGCGTCGCGCCCTTGGAGATCCTGTTCACTGCCCGTCACGTGCCGGCAGACGACCCTGCGGCGTTCGCCGATTATCACATGGCCATCTTCGCGATCCACCAGGATCTCAAGACATGGCAACCTGAGTTGGTGTGGATGCGCCAACCTGACTGGGCCCATCCGCTCAGCTACACGCGCCTCGTCGTCCAAGATGTCGATGGCGATGGCGAAGCAGACATCTTCGGCATGGACTGGAACACCGTCGGCCATGTCCCGGGCGATTGGGAGCACCTGGGCGACGCCCATGTCTTCCGTCTTGACGCCTCGGGCCGGGACGTCTGGGTACGCGAGGTCGACTCGTGGTGGTCCAACAAGGACCTCGCCGTCGGTGATTTCGATGGTGATGGCAACGTGGAGGTCCTGGCCAACGGCGCCGGTCCGACGGGCGACGGTCTGCGTCGCCTGGATGCAGCCACTGGCCTGGCGGAAGGCTTCCTCGGCGTGGGGCCACTGAAGGTGGCCAAGGGACCCACCGTGGGCGTGCTTCAGGCAGGCGGCTCCATCCACCTCGCAATGCCGGCCGGACCGCTGGAAGGCCGTTCGTTCGGCACGATCATGCTCTATGACCTGGGCGTCACCTGGGTCGGACCTATTCCGGAGGAAAATCTATGATGAACACACGGCCCGTCATGATCGGGATCGTCATGGTGCTTGCAGTCACCTTCGCCGCGTCGCCCCCGGCGGGCGCGCAATCGCCCCAGACGACGCTGGCGTTGACCATCAGCATGGCTACGGTGACGCCACAGCACGCCTTCCAGGCGTTCGACGGCGACCCGCCGCTGGTGTTCGACTTCAACGGCGACGGCATCAAGGAGATCATTGTCCACAACGACAACAAGCGCGTGTACATCTTCGATTCACAGACCGGCCAACTTGATGCGGAGATCCTGACGAAGTATCCGCCAGGCTGGGGGGCGCGGCCGATCAATGGCGTCGAGGCGGCGGTGCTGCAGTATGGTGGCGTCCCGCACCTCGTCGTCGCGAACTCTGCTGCCTACATCACGGTCCTGCGTTTCGAAGAAGGCCCCAGTTCACGCGGGAACTTCGTGTTCACCAAGCTGTGGGAGACGCGGACCACAGCCTGCGAACCCAATCCCAGTATGGATGCCAAACCTGTGCTGGCCGATCTCAACAATGATGGGACCTTCGAGATCCTGGTGCAGACCGAAGAGGTCGGGGTCTATGCCCTGCGCATGGACGGGACCACGATGTGGAAGCAATGCATCGGCGGCGGCAACGGTGAACCGGCCGTCGCGGACATCGACTTCGACGGTCAACTGGACGTCGTGTGGGCTTCGGACGGCGGGGTCATCACAGCCATGAACGGCAAGTTCGGCACCACGAAGTGGACGTTCTGGGCCAATCACCCATCGTTCAACCTGCACAGCGCCAGCGTCCCGATCGGTCCAACGATCGGTCAGGTGGATGGCGTCGGCCCCCTTGATATCGTGTTCGGCGCCCGCGACAGCCATGACGCCGATGACTGGAGCAAGAACCATGCGGCGTTGTTCGTCGTCAAGGGCAACGGGCAATTGCTGTGGATGCGTCAAGATCCGACCGGCGCCCCGCTGACCTATACCCACCCCATCATCGCGGACGTCGACAATGACGGCAATGCGGACATCCTCTGGGCCGACTGGAACACGGTGGGCCACAAACCGCCGGACCCGGATAGCCCGGATGCATGGAAGGTCACCGGGCCGGCCCACTTCTATCGCTATGACCACACGGGCGTCATGAAGTGGCGCACGACCCTGGACACGTATTGGCACAACAAGGACCTCGCACTGGCCGACGTCGACAACGATGGCGTGCAAGAGGTCCTTGCCAATGGTCCAGGTAGCGGCGGCGATGGCATCTGGTATCTGAATTCGATCACCGGAGCCAAGGAGACGTTCATCAAGACACATCCATGGAAAGTCACACGGGGCCCCATCGTCGAAGATCTCTGGAACACCGGCACGATGCAATGGGTGGTCCCTGTCACGGCTGCCAGCGCCACCGTGTCCGGCGGTGCTATCCTGGTGTTCGACACCCACGCACCGTACAACGCCATGTGGCCGCACCTGCCGTATCCGGTCGTCCAGAACGGCACCAGTCCGCCGCCCCCCAGCTCCTTCAATCCGACGTTCACGGTCCCATCCAGCGTCAATAACTGGTGGGTCGAAGTGGCCGTCGGATCACCGTCGGTCATCAACAGCGTGACGGCGACCGTCAACGGCGGTACGCCCGTCGCCCTGAACAAGCAGTCGTGGGGCAATTGGGCCAAGAGCTTCCACGTGGCGACCGGCGCACAGGTGGTCTTCACGGCGAGCAACGTGCAAGGCCAAGTGGCGCAGAGTCAGGCGTTCTCATGGCTTGGTGCGCCTCCTCCGCCGCCCCCGCCGCCGCCTGAGGAGTTTGGTGCCACGTTCAGCGTGCCGTCCAGCGTCAACAATTGGTGGGTCGAGACGAAGGTGGATGCGACGCATCCGGTCACGAAGGTGACCGCTTCCGTCAACGGCGGTGCGCCCGTGACCCTCGCGAAGCAGTCGTGGGGCAATTGGGCCAAGAGCTTCCACGTGGCGACCGGTGCCTCGGTGACGTTCACCGCGACCGACAACGCGGCGAGGACCGTCACGAGTCAGGCGTTCCAATGGCTTGGGCCGCCGCCCCCGCCGCCGCCCCCGCCATCGGACGAACTGACGGCCACTTTCACGGTGCCCAGCAGCGTCAACAACTGGTGGGTGGAGACGAAGGTCGTGGGCAACAACCCCGTCGTCGGCGTCACGGCCTCCGTCAATGGTGGGGCCCCGATCGCGCTGACCAAGCAGTCGTGGGGCAATTGGGCCAAGAGCTTCCACGTCCCAACGGGGAGCGAGGTCGTGTTCACGGCGTCTGACGCTGCAGGGCACACAGCGCAGAGCCAGGTGTTCCTGTGGCTCAGCGACGGCAGCCCGTTCTCGGCCACGTTCAAGATCTCCGATCCTTCCAACAATTGGTGGGTGGAGGCACGGGTCACGAGCAACAGGCCGATCGCCACCGTCGACGCGCAGGTCAACGGGGGCAATTGGATCAACCTACCCAAGACGAGCTGGGGGTCCTACGCGAAGAGCTTCTTCGTCCCCGACAACGCGCAGGTGACCTTCCGCGCGACCAGCACGACCGGGGGCGTCGTGACGAGTGCTCCGGTGACGTGGATCTAGGATAGGTCCGGACCCCCGGCCATGTTGCGTGGCCGGGGGCCTTCGTCCTTTTTTCTGGCGCGGACGCGGTCTTGCGTTCGGCCGTGCCACATGGCGTGGACCCTTGGTCCGTTGTAGGCAGTCGCTGGTGGATCGGCCACTGCAGGCTATGGGTCTGATCGGAGGCCCATGTTCTGCACCCCTGGGGGCGGGTGGTCAAGGCCGCGCCGGCGCGGCCGGGGTCACGCGCGGGCTGTGTTTGCCAGTCGGTTCAGGGGCTGACTGGGCAGGGTCCCTTTGTCCACAGAGTCGTGGAAATCCGCGGACTCAGGCCTTCCGGGCCCGTTCGGCTTTGAGCAATGTCTAAGTATGACCTTCCGAAAACCTGTTCTAGATAATAGGGATTTCGGCGCGGCCTAAGTACTCTGGCGGCCAATGGTCACTTACGCACTGGGAACGGTGGAGGGCTTTGGCCTACCGCCCGACCCGGGCCTGATTGGTGAACCCAATGACCCGCCTAGCGACAGCTCTCACAACAATTGCCCTCTTGACCGCCGGACTCGCCGTCCTCTTCGCCCCTGGCGCAGGGGCCGCGACCGGTGAAACGCCCATCGGCTTCGGTATGG
>JBFIDG010000052.1:0-12551 GCA_041581335.1 Thermoplasmatota archaeon | reverse complement strand
GCGGCGAGGTAGCCGAGGCCCTGTTGGAACTCGAAGTAGGAGATGTAGTCGGTGGCGAAGCCGGTGCTGCCACCGGTGACGCCACGGGGGCCCGTGGCCGAGATGTAGTCGCTGTCGGCGATGGCTTCAGGGAAGACGCGGCCGGTCAGGGCGACACAAAGGGCGGGATCGGACTGCCCCGCGGTCGGGGAGCCGATGCCGCCAGCGACGCTGGCAGGACCACAGCTAGGGACCAGGGGATTCGCGGCGACCGGCAGGCCGGCGACGGTGAACGAGAACAGGATTGAAAGGGCGATGGCACCCTTTACCCACGAACGCATACGTGCGCGAGCCGGGGTTCGGCAGATAACGTTTGTCGGCGCGGGCCGGCGTCGGGGCCGCCTCCAACAGGAGGGGTCACCAAGATCGGGCCGCGTCACCGCCGCATCGGCCCTGACGCCCCGTCAGACGTGGCGACGGGGGCCACCTGCGCGTCAGCGGGCACAAAGAGAAGGGAAGGAAGAGGAGCCGGGTGTGGTGGCCCGGCGGGTTGGGCTTACCAGAAGTCGACGGAGCCGGCGTCGCCAAGGGGGTCCTCGGCGGCTTCCTTCTCGGCCGTGAAGCCAGCGGCTTCGGCCTCCTTGACCAGGGCGTCAGCGGCTGCTTCGTCGTTGGCGGGCAACTCGAAGGTCACGCTGTCGCCGCTGCTGTTGTAGAGCTGCTTGAAGTGGAGTTCCTTGAACGCTTCGCGGTCTTCGGATTCCTTGCCCTTGATGGTGACGCGCCAGGCATCGACCATTCAGGCCACCGCCTTGACTTTCTTGATCTCGTCCCACTGGCGGATCTGCTTGACGACGTCCATGCCTTCGACGACGTGGCCGAAGACCGTGTGGACACCGTCCAGGTGCTTGCAGTTGGCGGGGTTCAGGACGATGAAGAACTGGCTGCCACCGGTGTCTTTGCCGGCGTGGGCCATGCTCAGGAAGCCGAGGCCGTGGCGGCGGGGGTTGCCTTGGGTCTCGCAGGGGATCTGCCAGCCGGGGCCACCGGTGCCGCTGCGGCGGTCGCCCTTCTTCTTGGAGTGGGGGCAGCCGGCCTGGACGACGAAGTCCGGGATGACGCGGTGGGCGTGCAGCCCGTTGTAGAAGCCCTTGTTGACCAGCTTGAGGAAGTTCTCAACGGTCTTGGGGGCGTCCTTCTCGAAGAGTTCGATGGTGATGGGGCCGCGCTCGGTCTCCATCGTGACCAGCGGCAGGCCGCCTTCCATGGTGCTCATGGGTCCTGGGACGACCCCAGGGATTTCACGGTTGGGGTCTAGGCGATGTAGTAACCGTCGAGGGCGGGGTGGGGCTGCGCATCGAGGGCGACCCGGGTCCCGATGGGGCCTTGGACAGCCTTGATGGCATCGTCCCAGCACACGACCGTGACCTGTTCGCCGTCGAGATCCAGGAGGATCTCGACCTTGCAGCGGGGTGGGTCGCCGACGACCTCGGCTTCCGAACGCTCCAGGAGGACGCCTTGTAGGAGGGTCGCCTTCGGGGCCGGCCCGGCCTCCAGGACGGCACTACCTAGGCCAAGTTCCAGACCCCCCTTCCAGCCTGCCTTGACAGTGGCGCCCCGGACCAGGAGCCGGGTGCCATGGGTCAAAGGACCATCGACGGCGAGGCGGTTCTCGTCGTCCCACAGGACCATGTCGATGGCGCCGCTGTGGTCCCGGAGCGTGACACGACCCACGGTGCCCTCGCCGCCGCGCTTGCGCTTGAAAGGCCGGGCGGGGTGGACCTGGTCCACGACGACATCGAGGACGCCCCAATCCCCGACATCCAGGCCCGCGATCTCCAGCATCCGTGCAGGATCGCCCCCAGCCTCGGCCGCGTCAAGGCGCTCCTGCGTGGCCCGGTCGATGAGGTCCATGATGGGGCCAGGGGGCGTGGGCGCATGAACCCCTCGGAGGCGAAAACGAAATGACCCCTGGCGTCGATACAACGGCATGGCCAGCGATGTCGTGATCCCCGGAGCGGAAGATGATCTGCAGGATGTCCTTGACATGTACGAGTCGCGCGGCGCCACGGCGCAGTTCTCGGCGCGCAGCGGGGCAGTGATCCATTGTCACGACTGCGGTGCAGACGAACCCGCCGAACAGGCGCCTCTGGTGGCCCTGCACCGCTTCGAAGGCAGCAGCGACCCGGACGACCAGGCGGCCCTGGCTGCCTTGGAATGCCCGGCCTGCGGCGCCTGGGGCACCATCGTGCTGAGCTACGGCCCAGGCTCGAGCCCCGACGATGCGAGTGTGCTGGGCGCACTGTTGGACGACCGGGACCAGTCGGGCATCATGCCTGGCCGTTGACGACCCCGGGCAAACCGTCTTGACACCGGCGACCGCTGACGGGCCATGGCAGGCGTCATCGGCCTTCGAGGCCCGGACGTGGAGAAGCGTGACGCGCTGCGCGGCTACAAAGTGGTCTTCGAAGACGCCGACCGACCCTACGTGCGACCGCACACCGGCCTACCCATCCTGACCCTCAAAGGCGGTGAGCCGGACGTGCATAGGCATGTCTTCGGGTTCAGCCGTAAGTTCTCCAGCTTCAACGCGCGCTCCGACAGACTCGAGGAGTCCAAGATGTGGTCGAAACTCTTCGGGCGCGACAAGCACCACGGCGTGGCACCCGTCAGTTACATCCTCGAGTGGGGTGACATCGGCCGCGGCAAGCAGCCGTTCCGCATCGAGCGGGCCGATGGTGCGGCGATGTGCGTACCTGCCTTGGTCGGAGGGTACTGGGAGGAAGCAGGCGTGGACGCGTTCAGCCTGGTCACCATCGAACCCAATGCCTTCGTGAAGACGTTCCATGACCGCATGATCGGGCAGCTGGCCGATGATCAATTGGATGTCTGGCTGCGACCAGAAGAACACAAGCCCACCGAAGTGCGGTCATGCCTCAAGCCCCCCCGCAACGATGATCTGGTCGCCATCCCGATCAAGCCGGACGCAGGGAAGGCCAAGCACGACGACCCCGGCGCGTTGGACGCGATCGGGGAGCCGATCACGTGGGCCGATGTCCGGCGCAAGGCCGGGACCAAGCAAGCGACGTTGGACCCTTGATCAGGTCGCCAGCAAGGTGTTGGCGTCGACCCAGGCGCGCAGCGTAGACAGCGGCGTGACCATGCCCTTGAAGAGTCCGCCTTCGACGATGATGGCGTAGCCTTCCTGCCGCAGCAACTCACCGATGTCGCCCAACGGCCCGCAGGACATCCAGGAGGCGTCCATGTGCCCAGATACGGGTTCGGCCGAGAGGTCCATGAGTTCTCCGCGACGGTCCAAGCGATCGCGGGGCTGGGCGCTGCGGCTTTGGAATTGCAGCACGGTCTGACGGCGCAAGAGGCCGACGACGCGGCCGTCTTCGACGACGGGCAATTGCGCGGCCGTCGTATTGGCGAAGGCCTTGGCGGCGGCCTGCATGCTGGCATCAGGGGCCAGGGCTGCAGCGCTCGTGTCGTAGCGCGTCGGCGCATTGAGGCTCCCGGCGACGCGGGAGGCATGGACGACGCCGGCCAGCTTGTTGCCCTCACAGACCGGCAGGTACGGAGCGGTGCTGTCGGCGAACTTGGCGATGACGGAGGCGTCCGGTTCGTCGGGGGTCAGGGTCGGGACGGGCCACGCGACCTTGTTCAGGTGCGTCGGGCCGTTCAGGTTCCGGCCAAGGATGGAGCGTGTGTGCACGATGGCATAGGGTCGTTTTCGATCCGCGATGACGGGGGCCACGGCAGTGTCGCCGTTGAGCCAACCGTCTACCGTGTGCACTTCGGCGCTCTTGTCGAGCAAGCGGGCCTTGTCGAGCCAGTTTTCGTCCATACGACGTTGTCGCCTCTCTGGCATGATGAGGGTTTCGCGCAGCCCTGGCTGGGCATGATGGGGGCACCGTGCTGAAAGGCCAGTGGCCCCGACCGACGGATGATGAAGGAGAAGCCAAGCAAGTGTTCAACGTCAAGTGTGAGGGGGCGGCTCGGCGACCCATTCCGGCCGGGCGGGGACATCGATGCGGGGCGGCGTCGGAGGGTCGGGCATCGGGGCGCGGCCACTGAACCAGGCGTCCAGGTTGTCCTCTGTGTACCCGAACGGGCTCAGCAACGTCTCGACGCTCCGGGCAAGCAGGCGCAGGTAATGTGGGACGTGGTAGGTGGCGCCAGAGCCGAACCAGCCTTCGTCTTCGAACATCTCGATGGGCACGACGCGGCCTTGCCATGGTCCGTCTTGGCGGGCGACGACGTACTTGACGTACTCACCGGGCCGGCGTTCGGTGCCACTGTCTCGCAGGCGGCGCATGGCGGCTTTGGCGTTGGTGTTGGCCTGGTAGTCCTCGACCGATTTGGTGGCTTGGACCATGGTGCCGAGTCGCCGGGGATCGACCTGGCGACGGCGTAGTGCGCGGGCGGCCTCCATGGCGACGTTGAGCGCATGCGGGATGCGCATGCGGAACCCTGCCGCGTCGTCGGCTTGTGCGAAGATGTCAAGCATCGCTTGCTGGACATCGTAGATCCAATCCGGGGTGCTGTGACGTTGCACTTCGATGCCGCGGACCTTCAGGGTGCCGTCGTCGAATTTGCCATAATAGCGGTTGGGGACGCCGACCAGCGACGACGATGAGTGGGTCTTGCTGGGGAGGAACACGACCCACTTGTAGACGCCTTCCACGTCCATGGCGACCTTGACTTCACGACCGACGCGGCGGGCGAACTGCATGGCGTCTTTGCGTTCGAGGCCGGGCTTCTGGAAGAACGCGCAATCGGTCATGGCGTGGACCATCTCGAAGCCCATGTCGTTGGCGATCTCGCGGGCACGGGTCATGCCGGCACGGCCGTAGCATTGGATGGCCTGGTGCACTTCGGCGCAGCCGAAGCGGGCGTTGCGGTAGCGGAAGTACCCAAAGCACACGACGCCCAGGGCCTTGTGTTCGGATTTGATGGCGGCCGCTTTGGCGATGGTGTCTGCATCAAGCAAGTGCCCTTCGGACGTGCGTCGCTGGGCCATAGTGTCCCTTGGACGCTGGTGGATTTGGACGCTCTGTCCGGGTGGGTGAAAGCTCCCGACCTCCAACGATTTTGTCCCTCAAAGCAGATTCATGCCCATGCTTCGCCACAAGCCGATTTGCCAAAGTTGTAGCCTACCGGTACGCCCGGGCCGCTGGGGGACCGAAGCCGACCAAAGCCTGAGTGACGCGTATTGCATCGATTGCTACGCCGACGGCTGGTTCACGGAGCCAGACATGCCTCTCGAGGAGATGCAGGTGATCGTCGTCGAGGCCATGCAACAACGCCACCTACCCCGCTTCATCGCGCGCGCCGCCTCCAAGAAGGTACCGGAGCTCAAACGCTGGTCCTGAACCACGACCCGCGCCGACAGGCTCATTGGCGCCATGCACGACCACCCGGGACCAGGGACCGGACCCCCACGCGACACCCTAATAGGGCCCCGAGGCGGACGCCCCGCTATGTTCGGCAGCAAAGACCAGGTCTGCCAAAGTTGCAGCATGCCGATGAAGTTGGACGAAGGGCACGGAGGGACCGAGGCCGACGGGACGCACAACGCCGAGTACTGTAGCATGTGCTACGCCGACGGGAAATTCGTCGACCCCGACATGCCCGTCCAGGCCATGCAGGACCTCGTCGAGGATGTCCTGCGCAAGAAGCATCTTCCTGGCTTCATGGCCAAGGCGGCGGTCAAGAAGATCCCGCAGCTCAAACGCTGGGCCTGATCACGCAGGGATGGTGCCGAACTTGCCGTTCTGGTAGTCGCGGATGGTCTGGATGATCTCGTCGCGGGTGTTCATGACGAACGGCCCATGCTGGGCCACCGGCTCGCCGATGGGCAAGCCATGGTACGCGATGAGGTGGCTCGCTTCGTCGGCCTCGATGGGGATCTCGGTACCGCCCGGTAGGAACCCTGCGGTCTGCCCGGTGCCGAATGCGTCCTCACCGATGCGCACGGCACCCTTGATGCAGTACACGAAGGCGAAGTGGTCGTCGGGGATCTCCAGCACGTAGTGGCCGCCGGCATCCATGCGTACGTCCACGACGCCCGCTGGATGCAGCAGTTCCGCGTTGCCGGTGACGCCGTGTTGGGTGCCGGCGAAGACGATGGCCTTGGTGCCGCCGCCCTCAACGACGGGGGCGTCCTTGGCCCGCAGGTCCTGGTAACGGGGCGGACTCATCTTCTTGCTCGCGGGCAGGTTGAGCCAAAGCTGCAGCGTGTGGACGCCCTTGTGTTCGTGGGCGATCTCCGTGTGCAGGACACCACTCCCCGTCGTCGTCCACTGTAGGTCGCCGGCTTTGAGGATGCCGTGGGCGCCGGTGTTATCCTTGTGCTCCAAGACGCCGTCGATGACGTAGGTGACGGTCTCGAAGCCCCGGTGTGGGTGCCAGTCGAAGCCGGTCTTGCTGAACCAGTCTTCCATCAGGAACAGGAAAGGATCCGTGCCCTGGGTGCCGGGCGGCAAGATGGCTTGGTTCTTGTCGGTCTGGGCCGGGTTGTGGCCGGGGATGGCGTTGCGGATCCACGAGGCGGTCCGTTGCATGCACCAGCATCCGAGGTGGCGATACTTACGGTCTTGCGTGGGGGCTATACGACGTACAGCCAGACCATGACGACGTGGCATGCCGCGCCGATCATCACGAAGACGTGCCAGATGCCATGGAAGCCGACATGTTGCGGCCACGGGTCGGGCCTCTTGCGGGCGTACATGACCGCACCCACGGTGTAGGCGGCGCCGCCGGCGGCCATCCACATCAAGCCGGCGAACGCCATCTCCTGCATGAGTGGCCAGATGGCGACGACGGCGATCCAGCCCATGCCGAGGTACAGGCCGACGGTGAGCCAGCGCGGGCTG
This sequence comes from Thermoplasmatota archaeon, assembly GCA_041581335.1. Classification (GTDB taxonomy): domain Archaea; phylum Thermoplasmatota; class E2; order JACPAO01; family JAHFTW01; genus JBFGSX01. The sequence continues at coordinate 5,691 of JBFIDG010000052.1, read as the reverse complement.
TGTGGGGTGACGATCTTGAGGATGATGCCGGCCAGGCCGACGCCCCAGACGACACCGAAGATGCTCCAACCCCAAGGCCCGGCCATGGTGATGAGGCTCACCGGCGTGTAGGTGCCGGCGATGAGCAGGAAGATCGCGATGTGGTCCATGCGGCGGCTGATGGCGTGCCACTTGGGGCCCATGGTGCCGACGACGTGGTGGAAGGCGCTGCTGCTGAACAGCAGCACGAGCGTGGCACCGTAGATGGCGACGCTGGTGATGGCGATGGCCCCCTCGGCTTGCAGCACCAGCAGGACCAGCACCGGGATGGCCGCGAGGGCGCTGATGGCGTGCGTCCAGAAGCTGAAGCGCTCGGCCTCCGGGGGCGCGTGGGCGATGAGGGACTGCTCGGCCGCCTGGATGGGGTGGTCCACGTCCGTTGATGAGCGGGTGGACCATAAGGGGCTGGTATCCGGGACGACACTGCCTGTCTCAGCGGACACCTTGGTGCTTCGCCTTCCGCAACACCGCCTTGGCCCATTTCCGGTGTGGCGCGATGCGTTTCAGGATACCCGATTGGTGACCCGTGTTCTTCTTGCAGACATGGTAGTTCAGTTCCGGCACGATGGGGCCGTCTGGACAGCATTCGCAGTTGATGGTGTCGGAGGAGAGGTTGTGTTGCACGACGAGGCTCGGGTAGTAGCCACTGAAATCGCAGGCGGCGACGTCTTCGTAGATGCCCGGCGCGGGGACCATGATCTGCCCGCCGCGATCGACGGCGCACAGGGTGGCCGCGTCTTTCCAATCTTCGGCGAGGTTGCGCTTCCAGGGAATGACCGTGCCCATGTCGATGGCTTCGTCGATCTGCATCTGCTGCAAGGCGTAGCCGGCGCCGTTGCGGTTGATGTCCTGCGCCCGCCGGTTCGAGACACGGGTGAGATAGAGGATGCCGTGGATGTCTTTGCGGTCGTCTTCTGAGTCCAAGGTCTTCTTGGAGAGGTCGACGTGCCAGCGGCCGCGCAAGTAGTAAGCACTGGTCTTGTAGAGCCAGCGGCCGTAGGTGGAGATGGATTTTCCTTCCTGGTCCGGATGCGCCGGGTCGGGGTCGCGGTCGCGACCCAACAGGACTTTTTCTTGCAGGCCGTGACGGCGGATGGCATGCAGTAGGTAGGGGACATCGAAACGGTCGCCGTGCTTGGTGAAGAGGACGTCGGGGTCTGTTTCGCGCAGTCGCGCCCCGAGCGCCATCAGCACGCCGCGTTCACTGCCAGGGTCGTCGGTGACGGTCCAGGTGGTGTCACCGAGTTGGATGGAGACAAGGGGATCGCTGAAGGCGGCGGTGTGGCCCTGCTTGTCCACTTCGACGCGCAGCCAGGCGGTCTTGAGGCCGGGATCTGGGTAGTCGATGGTGAAGCGTTCGTCGTCGGGATGTGGGCGCAGGGGCCAGAGGACCTTCTCAGCACATACACCCGCAGCATCCCCGACCGAACGACCTGCTGCGCCGAAGCCATGCACGCCGCCCCGGCGTGATGCGTATGAGATGGCGGGACCACGTCTTCCGCCGCCGACGCCGGGCACGCCATCCAAGGAGCTTTCGCGGCGTGCGGCGGCGAAGCCGCCGGGCCCTGCCGGGCCATCCGACCCATCGTGTTTCTCGTCGAGGCCGACGCCGGCAGCGTCGTTGTTCGGGTCGTGGCCGACGACGGCGCAGACGTCGCTCTGGCACCATACCGGCTCCGTCGCCAACCTGCACATCGACCACAATCCCTGTTCATGCATCCACCGTGACTCTGGTTGGTTGTCCACGTCGAAGAACAGGTACCCCTTGCTCTTCGTGGCCTTGCGCAGATCCGTGGCGATGCGGGCCATGTCCTGGAAGCGCTTCGGCTGGATGTGCAACACCGGGTGCTTGGGTCCACGCAGCCACAACGCACTCTCCCCATACCATGTCGCCTGGACGCGGGCATCGTCTCGCATCAGGCGTTCCGCTTTCTGGAGCGGGTCCGCTTCGGCCTTGACGCAGAACGTCGGCTGATAGGGCACGAGGTGCTTGGTGACCTGAGTGCCGTGTTTGATCCACACGACGAGGGCGCTCTTGCGCGGATGGGGGTAGACATCGAAGAGCCAGGCCAGCATGTTCTTGGCAGACCCTTGGCTCTCCTCATCGTGGCGACGGAAGTGGCCCCCCTGCTGGCCTTGGCTGGCCTCATCTTGGTCGTGGCGTTCGGTGCCTCGGCACTGTTTCGACGCACCTACGTCCCGGACATCCTGTTCCTGCTTGGGCTCGGCGCCGTCCTTGGGCCGGCCACCGGGGTCTTCGACATCGGCTTCATCGCCACTGCGTTGCCGTTGATCGCCGCGATGGCGGTGGTGCTGATCCTCTTCGATGGTGCCCTCGAGATCACGCCCAGCAATCTGCGCAGCATCGGCACCGCGTCCGCGGTGTTGTCGGTGTCGATCTTCACCGGCACGACGCTCCTGTGTGGCACCATCTTGCACTTCGGCCTTGACTATGCTTGGCCCTTGGCGTTCTTGCTCGGCATGGCCTTCGGTGGTGCCGGCATCGCCATCATCGTCCCCTTGGCCCAGAGCATGGGCGTCTCGTCGAACGGCTTGGCGGTCATCGTCTTGGAGGCCGTCATCAGCGACATCATGGTCGTCATGGGCGTCTCCTTGGCCGCCACCGTGCTGGTCCTCGGGGGCTTCGGGTGGGTCGCCATGGGCCCGTTGATGTTGGCCATCGTCGTCGCCATCATCGCGGGCCTTGCCGGCGGCTGGGTGTGGAACCGGGTGCTGGACCGCATCGGCTCCTCCTCCAGCGCGTACATGGTCTCCTTGGCGGCCCTGTTCTTGGTCTATGCCCTCACGGAGGCCCTCGACGGTGCGGGGCCCTTGGCGGTGCTGTTGTTCGGCATCATGGCCGGCCGCGGACACCGTGCTGCGATGGCCCGCGACCAAGCCGCGGGTCACCGGCTCGTGGCGTTCCATCATGAGATCGCCTTCTTCGTGCGGGCGTTCTTCTTCGTGTTCCTGGGTGCCGCCATGGATTGGAGCCTGCTGGCACAGCCGCGGTTCTTGGTTGCCGGCGCGGCGCTGGCCGCGGCCATCGCATTGACGCGCATGGTGTGCGTCGGCGTGGTGTTGCGGCGCACGGAGTTGTCGGCGCGGGACCGCATGACGGCGGCGGTGCTGTTTCCCATGGGGCTCGTGACGGCTGCGGTGAGCGTCATCCCATACCGGCAGTTCGAGATTCCCGGCACGGAGCACTTCGGCGACGTCGCGACGGTGGTCATCCTGCTCACCAATATCTTGGCGACGTTGTTCGTCTTCGGCGCCGCCCGCAGCCGCCCCGCATAGGACCTCCGGGGCAGGCCGAACGGGAGTAGCGGAGTGCCCGTGAAATGCCAGGCACGCTCTTTACCCGCGACGTGGTTCACGGCGACCATGCCCTTGTCATTGGCGTCAGCCATGCCCATCATCTCCGTGCGCGACATGGACACCGCGAGGCGCTTCTACGGCGAGACACTTGGCCTCGAGATGACCTCGGACCGGGGCGTGGTGCAGATCTGGCAATGTGGCAACAGCCACTTGATGCTCAGCCAGAACCCGGCGGGTTCCAAGGCGGAGCACTGCGTGGCGGGTTGGGACGTCGACGACATCGTCGCGGCGGTGGCGGAGCTGCGGGAACGAGGCATCGAGTTCGAGGACGTCGGCATGCCTGCCAAGGACGGCATCGTTTCCTTCGGGGAGGACCGCGTGGCGTACTTCCGGGACCCCGACGGGAACCTGTTGAGTCTGAGTCAGTTCGCGTGAGCTAGGCGGCGACATCCTCCAGCCTCCGCTGTCCGATGCGCCCCATCTCTTCGGGCCGCATGACACGGACGCGGCGCCGTACGAGGCCGGCTTCGGCCAGGGCGCGACACGCTTCGTCCAGTTGCTGCTTCGTCGCCGTTAGTTCGGCCCGTGTGTCTTCCAGGTCCCGCATGCCTTCCATCATCATGGCAAGCATGACGGGTCTTTCGAAGTCCATGTGCGGGCGTCGGTTGATGGCGCTGCTGTGGCGGCGTGCGCGGCATACCAGTTCGTCGAACCATACCCTCTCCCGGGGGTGGAGTTCGCTCCTAAACTGTGCGTAACGATGCTCGAACGAGTCGAGGGCCATCGTGGTGGTCGGTGTGGATTGTCCCATGGTCTCCCAGTCTCCCATGATAGATTCAAACCGACAACCACTTCGGCGTGGCGGGGAGGTCAGCGAACCTACGGTTGCGCCCAAAGCCCCATAACAACCGACCTCCAACGCGTCTTGTGCGTGTCCTCCTGCTCCTTGCCATGCTGACCCTGTCCGGCTGCGCCACCGTTGCACCCATCGAAGGGACAGTCGAGGCCCCCGAATCCATGGCGACGCCGGTGTTTGGCTTGGGCCCCGAGATCATCGTGGCACCCAATCCGAATACCCAATCAGAGGCCGTCATCTCGGTGAGTGCCGATGGCATGACGGTGCTGTCATGCTTCCACGGCTTCTTCAGCTCGCTCAGCCCTGGCGTTGTCAGCCATGACGGCGGAGCCACTTGGGACGGGGTCCCATTGCCAATGGAAGGACTGGTCGGGGGCGACTGCGAGACCGCCTTGATGGAGGATGGCACCTGGGTGTTCCTGGCTTCGACGGTCGCCGGCGCCACCGTGATGGTGAGCGAGGATAACGGCACCACATGGACGACCAACCAACTGGCCGCGATCCCGACCAATGGCCTGGCCGACAGACCATGGATCGAAGTGGTCGGCGACGAGTTGTGGCTCATCTACATGCCTGCCAATGTCCAGCCCGGCACCGTCGGCTTCACCAAATCCACCGACAAGGGCACGAGCTGGTCGACGCCGAGCCACATCGGCATGCCCGGGCCGACGACGTACAACGTGCACCATGGCCATTTCCAGGTGACCGCGGATTCTGTGCAGATTCCGATCGTACGCTCCGCCACGCAACAGGTGACAGGCCGCGTGGTGCAGATCGCCTCGACGACGGATGGCGGACAGACATGGGAACTGGAACAGATCTACGAGGGCACTCAGCTTGTCGGAGACTGGCCGGGCCTTGCCATCACCGAGACCGGGCGCCGCATGGTGACGGTCACCGGTGAAGGCGCCATGGACCGGGACCTCTTTGCCCTGATCGAGCAGAATGGCACCTGGAGCAACCCGATCTTGTTGGTCGACGGCGATGCCACGCGGGAATCGTGGTCGTTCGCCGATGGCGCCAACGGCGACAACGCGACCTTCGTCGTGTCCGGCGATTCGGGTCGCGGCGGCCATGTCACAGTCGGCCGCATCGATCTGAAGACCCTGGAATTGACGACTTGGCGGATGGAGAACAGCCAGTCGGTGGAGTTCGCAAGCGTCGACCATGACGCCGCCGGGCGGCCATTCATTGCGTGGACCGGCGTCGACGAGCAGTTCTTCGTCAAGGGTCTCTGGGCCTTGGACCCCACGCTTGATGAGCGGCAGGCCATGACTCGACCCGTGGCATAGACCCGCGCAGCCACCATTATTTGAGACTGAGTCCCAATCCATATCTAGGTCCCGACACAGAGAATGAGGTGTGTCCCGCAGCGCGGACCGCATCCTCCACGCCATCCATGGCCTGGACCACCCCACCGCCGACGAGGTGTACGACGCCATGCACGGCGCCGGGGACAGCATCGGCCGTGCCACCGT
>JBFIDG010000051.1:0-12565 GCA_041581335.1 Thermoplasmatota archaeon | reverse complement strand
CGCGCTCAGCACCATTCCCTACGGCGAGACCCGCAGCTACGCAGACCTCGCCTCCATGGTCGGCAAGCCCGGCGCCGCCCGCGCCGTCGGCCAGGCCAACGCCCGCAACCCTATCCCCCTCGTGCAGCCCTGCCACCGCGTGCTACAAGCCGATGGTGGCCTCGGTGGCTGGATGGGTGCCACGGCTGACGCCACGAGCCTGAAGCGCACCTTGCTGGACCTGGAAGCCGGCCCTGCGGACGGTCTGCGGCCGCTGGGGCCCAGCGCTGCCCAAGGGCTGCGCTAGTCAGTCCCCTTCGCTCGGAGCTCGGCCAGCACTTGCTTGCGCCAGCGTCGGGTCTTGATGAACCACGAGATGGCTGAGCCGAGCAGCAAGGCCATGATGGTCAATGCCAGCTCGACGCCTGCACCAGCCGACAGGTAGACAACGGAGAGAATGAGCAGACTGGCCAAGGCCCACGGTCCTGCTTCTTTCAGCAAAGGCTTGCGGGCCGCAGGTGAGGGGGCCAATTAGGCCCCGGTCCCGCGAAGCTCGGCCCGTGCTGCCCCTTGCGGGGCCGCACGAATGGAGCTTCGACTCACGGCGCTCACGCGACGATTCCTCGAAGCTCACACTCGCAGCTGCTTGTGCACCTGCTCGGTCGTGCTGCCCGCATTGCTCGCATCAGCTCACAATCCCGCGCAGCTCGACCGCTTCCGCCACCCGCGCCACAGCGACCATGTACGCGGCCATGCGCATGTCGCACTTGGCGCGCTTGTGGCGGTCGTAGACTGCGTGGTATGCCGCCTTCATCTTCTCGTCCAGCTCGCGGTGGACCTTGTCCTCCTTCCAGTAGTAATTGTACGTGTTCTGCACCCACTCGAAGTACGAGACCGTGACGCCGCCGGCATTGGCGAGGAAGTCTGGGATGACGTGGATGCCTGCCTTGTGCAGGACCGCGTCGGCGCCCGGCGTCGTGGGGCCGTTGGCGAGTTCGAGCACGATCTTGGCTTTGATCTTGTCCGCGTTCTTCGTCGTGATGGCGTTCTCGATGCCGGCCGGGATCAGGATGTCCACGTTGAGCTTCAGCAGCGCATCATTGGTGATGTTCTTGCTGCCCTTGAGGCCCTGCACCGTGCCGGTCTTGTTCTTCTCAGCGAGGGCGTCCTTGAACGAGATGCCGCCGGGCACGTGGATGCCGCCGCGGCTGTCGCTGATGGCGACGACCTTGGCGCCAAAGAGTTCCTCGACGAGGCGGTGGGCGTGCTGGCCGGCATTGCCGAAGCCCTGGATGGCCACCGTGGCCTTGGAGAGGTCGATGCCGAGTTTCTCGGCCGCTTCACGCAGGCAGTACATGCCGCCGCGGGCCGTGGCATCGCCGCGCCCGGCGCTGCCGCCCAAGGGCAGGGGTTTGCCGGTGATGAAGCCGGGCGTGTTGTAGCCGCGGATGACGCTGAGTTCGTCGGTCATCCATGCCATGATCTGAGGTGTGGTGTAGACGTCGGGCGCGGGGATGTCCTTCTCCGGGCCGACGATCTGGGCGACCGCGCGGACCCAGCCCCGGCTGAGGCGCTCCAGCTCGCCCTTGCTCAGCTTCTTGGGGTCGCAGATGACGCCGCCCTTGCCGCCGCCGAGCGGGATGTCGACGACGCTGGTCTTCCATGTCATCCACGCCGCGAGCGCCTTGACGGTGTCCTCGGTCTCTTCGGGGTGGAATCGGATGCCGCCCTTGGTGGGGCCGCGGGCGTCATTGTACTGGCAACGGAAACCGGTGAAGGTCTGGGTGCTGCCGTTGTCCATCTTGACCGGGATCCTGACCTGCAGGAAGCGCTGCGGTTCACGCAGATATTCGTGCATGCTCTTGGGCAAGCGCATCTTCTTTGCCGCCGCGTCGAGCTGGCTCTGAGCGATCTTGAACGGGTTCAGTTCTTCAGCCATGAATGCACCGATTGCGTCGGCACGCTCCTTGCCGGTCATGAAGGCTTTGTTCCCTGTCGCGCTTCGGAACCTCTAAGCCAGCACCGCTTCGTCAGCCCGCATGGAGAGCAATCTGAAGCTTCCATTCTGGACGTGGATCGGCGGAGGTCTTGCGGTGCTTTGCCTGTTCACGGGCATCGTCCTGCAGGCCAGTGCCGATGGCATGGAGCGCGGCGAGAACTACCCCAAGGATGCGGACCAGATCCGTACCCACGCGGGGCTCATGGATGTCAGCGGCACCATGACGGCCATCGGTGGCCTCGTGCTTGGCGCCATCCTGCTTGTCACCGGCCTCGCCGTCCAGAATCCCGCCTGGGCACGTGTCGCGTTCGTCATCGTCGGCGCCGCGACACTCGTGCCCATCAATCTCCTGTAAGCGTCAGCGCTACGGGCCTCCTCCGTTCTTCCTTTTCGCGTCCACTGGGCCGGCGTCCTGTGCCCGACGGGCCCCTGTCCCTTTTGCACCTCGCGACGGGAGGTGCCATACCCGGGGGCCGGCCTGAGCGCCTTCCGGCGTGACCCCCAGGAACCTTCTCGAAAGCGTTCCATCCATGGAGGTGCGTATCTATGGCTATGCCGCTGAGGCACAAAGTGGCCGGGCTCAAGGTCCGGGACGTGTTCAACATCGACGACTCGTTGGCGATCATCGTGCCCGGGCATATGCCGTTCGAGGAAGTGGTCCGCCGGTTCGCCCAGCGGGCCGACCTGCGCGGCGTGTTTGTCGTGGATGGCAAGCAGCGTCTCACGGGGGTCATCACGCGCCAAGACCTCTTGCACTGGGCCGCCGGCCACCTGCATCTCAGAGACCCCATTCCCGATTCTTGGCGGGACATCTACCGCGTCATGGGCGCCGCTGTGGCGCAGGATGCGTGCCGGCCACGCAGTGAACGCTGCTCGGTGAAGCCCGACCAGAAGCTGGAGGAAGTCCTGTACCTGATGCTGGAGAACGAACTCATCGACATTCCGGTCGTTGACGATGAAGGCACCATCCTGGGCGACGTCCGCTTGACAGAGATCCTTGCCAAGGTGTTCGAGACCCAAGCCGGGGCGTGAGGTGTGCCGGGCTGGGAACCTTCCCAATCACGGGCCTGGATAGGGTACGTCCTCGCAGTGTCTGCCGTGGCCTTCGTCGCGCGCATGGCACAACTCGATGGCTCACAGATCGTCGCGTCGACCGTGTTCGCGGGCATCATCTTCGGAGCCATCTTCTTCTGGGCCTATCGTTTGGCGTTCGCGCTTGCAGGGCTCTCGGTCATGCTGATGCTTGGCGTCATCGACGTGAAGTCGGTGATCGCGTTCGCCGGCCTCGACATCATCCTGTTCCTGGTCGGCATGATGATCGTCGTCGGCTTCCTGGAAGAGCGCCAGTTCTTCGAGCACATCGTCGACGCCGTGGTGGCGCGCGTGGGCAAGAGCGGGCGCCGACTTGCCGTGGCGCTCATGGTGATGGCGGCCGTCTCCGCATCCCTTGTGGATGAGGTGACGAGCATCCTCTTCATGGCGGCCACTGTGTTCAACATCACCACCCGCCTGGGCCAGCGCCCGCTGCCGTTGCTGATGATGGTGGTGTTCGCCACCAACATCGGCAGCAGCGCGACGGTGGTGGGCAACCCGGTCGGCGTCATGATCGCCCTGCGAGGAGGCCTGACGTTCAACGACTTCCTGTGGCATGCGACACCCATCGCAGTGGTCTCGTTGTTGCTCACCATCGCGATCTGCCTCGTCTTGTTCCGGTCCTACATCCAGGGTCTCGACGCCGCGTTGCGACACGCCCGGACGTTGCCGGTCGAAGCACCCCGTCGCAACTTCAGGGGGTTGCTGGGGTCTGCGGCGCTGCTTGGCGGCGTGCTCGCGGGCTTGGTGCTCCACACCCGCATAGAGGCGCTCCTGGGTCTAGAGAAGAACGCCATGCTCCTAGGCGTCGCTCTGCTTGGCGCCGCCGTCGCCCTCGTCGCCACCGGGCGCCGCGCGCGGGAACTGGTCGAGCGCCGGGTCGATTGGTGGACGCTATCGTTCTTCCTGATCCTCTTCGCCTCCGTCGGCGCGCTGCAATTGACCAGCGTCACCAGCGAACTGGCGCACGGGGTCGAACGGCTCGCAGGCGATGATCCCACTCGGCTACTGGTGGTCTTCATGACCGTGGCTGGGGTCCTGAGTGCGCTCATGGACAACGTGCTCGCCGTGGCCATGTTCATCCCGGTCGTCGAGGATCTTGGGGCCTCAGGCACCGACAACTTCCCGCTTTGGTGGGCCATGTTGTTTGCGGGGACCTTCCTTGGCAACCTCACCATGATGGGTAGCACCGCCAACATCGTCGCGTTGGGGATGATGGAGCGCCGCGGCCTCGACGCCGTCACGTTCTGGGGCTGGTTGCGATACGGCCTCGTCGTCGCAGTGCCCACGTTCCTGTTGGCCATGGGCCTGCTGTGGCTGAGGTTCTACGCGTGATCAGAGCCGCGGCGGCTTGGTGTGGATCGTAAGGGCTCCGCCCTCCGACCGCATCCAGATGTCCTGCCCGGTCGCTACCAGGATTCGGTAGGTCTGCGCCCACGGGAACAGGTCTTCGTCCAGCACCTTGATCTCCAGACCCCCTGCGACGCTCCGGACGTCCGCAGTCGGTCCGGCCAAGGCTCGGACCCGATCGATGACATCGAGGTGCGCCGGAGTCGCGTCGCTGCCTATCATGGGCGCATATCTGTGAGCGCCGAGGCTTAGACTTGGCGGCCCGGTCACCTCCGGCCCGCGTCGGGTGTGGGCTCAGAGCCGATCGAACAGGTCGCCCACCATCAATGGCAAGAGCACCGTGGCGTCGCCTTCGACGGTCTGCCATGCGGCGTCTTCCTTCACCTTGCCCCAGCTGACCGCTTCTTTGACGCGGGCACCACTGAGGCTGCCATCCCATTCGGGGGCACTGGTGATGTAGACCACGGTGTCGAGGCCGTCACGGAACTGGCTCCACCAGATGACGTGGTGTTTGCTGATGCCGCCGCCGATCATGAGCGCGCCCATGCGTTCGGAATCGTACATCATGTCGCTGAGTTCTTGCTCGTCCTGCAGGAGGTTGAAGCGAAGGTCTCGGTGCTTCTGGTAGACCATCCAGACCTGGGCGCCGACGCTGCCGTCGGTGGGCCCGGGGATGTAGATCGGGATCTCGTTCTTCCACGCCCAGTAGAGGATGGATTCCTCTCGGTTGTCGGATTCGGCCGCCCATTCGCCGAGCTTGGCGCACAGTTCGCGGGTCGACCAGTCCTTTGTCTCTTCGGCCCAGGCTTCGAGCTTGGGCTTCAGGCGGGCTTCGAGCACTTCGCCGTAGCATTCGTTCGGGACGAGGACGTTGCCGAGGCGGTTGATGCCGTGCTGGTGCAGTTCCCGGTCGTCGAGGTCGAAGCGACCGGCGAAGTAGTCCTCCCACAGGCGGGCCAGGTCGTGATCCAGGGTGCCACAGGTCGTGATGACCGCATCGACGAGCTTGTGCTTGATGAGGTCCTTGATGACGCCCCGGGTGCCGGTGGCACAGATGCATGCCGGGAAGCTGAGGATGACCTTCTGGCCCTCATCCGTGACCATGCGGTGCAGCAGGTCGCTGGCGACGGCCAGCTTCTTGGCCGTGAAGCCGCCGGCGTCCTGCCATTGCTTCATGATGTCGGCAAGCCCCTTCGTGACGTCCAGGTCCTTCACGACGGGCAGGTCATCGTAGTCCACGGGCGGGGCGACCATGGTCTGCGACTTGAGGGTTTGTCCCGGGTCGCCGCCATCGGCGCCGCGGGGCATGCCCCCCGTCCGGAGTGGGGTCGGCGCTGCCGGTGGCCGCAGGCGACCGGGCGAAGCGGATTCCTATTGCTTTATTACCCTCATTTCCGATGGAATGCCATGGGTCGTCTACCACAGGTCTCTCCCGGTGAGGCCCGGCTGGGCGCGATCGCTATGTTGTGCTTGACCGCGATGGCCGTGGCCGCCGCCGCGGTCGTGTACGGCACAGGGGCCTTCGAGATGAGCGCCCTCTTCGTGCTTCTGGCATGCGTCGGGGCTTGGCAGGTCGCATATTTCTGGCGGCACAAGTAGATGCAGTGGCTGCACAACCTCATGTGGCTCTTCGGCGTCCTGGCCGTGTTCTGCCTGCTTGGCGCGGGCTATGTCTATGATGTGCGCGGCAACAGCACCGTCGCGGGCATCCTATTGTTGATCGCCTTGGTGCTAGGCGCCCAGGTCTTCAGGATGCGCGGCTGGATCCGTCGCTTGGAGAATGCCAAGTCAGAGTAGACGCACACGGTGCGCTTCGTGGATGACGTCCACGTCACGCAGCGCGTCCCGGGCCTGCTTGGGGATGCTCCCGTCCACTTTGATCACAGCCAACGCGGTGTCGTCTCGGCGCGCCAAGCTGACGCTGGCCACGTTGACCTCTGCCTCGGCCAGGATGCTGGTGATACGTGCCAGGACGCCGGGGACATCCTTGTGGCGGGTGAACAGGAACCGTCCGTCGGGACGGAACTCCACGTCATAGCCGTCCAGCATCGTGACGCGGCCACCATAGTGGGGGGTGTGCGCCCCTTCGATGACCAGCGTCTGGTCGTCGGTCTCCAACTCGATGCGCAGGAAGGCGGGGCCTTCGTCGAGCAGGGTGCGATGGGCGACCGTCCAGCCGCGTTCCGAGGCGAGGCCGGGGGCGTTGATGGCGTTGACCGGGATGTCGAGGTTGACGCGAAGGGCGCCGACCAAGGCATGGACGGCCAGTGGCGCCGCATCGATGCCTTCGGTGGCGGCGACGGTGACCTGCTTGACCGGCTTGCGCAGGCATTGCACCGCGAAGCCGGCCAGGGATTCCGTCAGCGTGGCCCATGGCCTGAGCGCGTCCGGGACGGTCGCCTGGACGTTGAGTGCAAGGCTGGCGTCGCCGGTTTCAAGGAAATCGCAGACACGCTCGACGGCTTGGGTGGCGGCCTTGATCTGCGCCTCGACCGTGCTGGCGCCTAGGTGGGGTGCCGCGACGACGCGGGGGTGCTTGGCGAGCGTCCAGTCGGTGGGCGGTTCGTTCTCCCAGACGTCAATGCCGGCGGCCCCGACCTTTCCGGATTCGAGCGCGGCGAGCAGCGCCGCTTCGTCGATGAGGCCGCCGCGGGCGGCGTTGACGATGATGAGGCCGTCCTGAGCGAGGGCGAGGCGGCGCGCGTCGACCATGTCGCGGGTCTGCGGCGTCAGCGGCGTATGGAGGGTCACCAGGTCGGCCCGGGCGAACCCTTCATCGAGGCTGACCGCTTCCACGCCGAAGCTCTTGGCGGCCTCGGCGGTGACAAAAGGATCGTAGCCGAGGGTGATCATCTCGAAGGCCTGCGCGCGCTTGGCCATCATGCGGCCGATGCGCCCAAGGCCGACGATGAAGATCGCTTTGCCGGCCAGCTCGGTGCCCTTGAGTTGCTTGCGCAGCCACTGTTCCTGCTTCATGCCGGCATCCGCCGCGGGGACGTGGCGGGCCGCGGCAAACAGGAGAGCCCATGCCTGCTCGGCGGCGCTGGTGATGTTGCCCGTCGGGGCGTTGAAGACCGCGACGCCGGCGGCCGTGGCGGCCTTCTGGTCGACGTTGTCCACGCCTACGCCAGCACGACCCACGGCACGCAGTCTGGGGGCTGCCGCGAACTCGGCGGCGCCGAGTTGGGTGCCGGAACGGATGATCCACGCCTCGGCCTCGGCGACCATGGCTGCCCGTTCAGCGCCGTTGATCTTTGTGACGTCAAGCGGCTCATGGCCGCGGTCGCGCAGCAGTTGCAGGCCTTCTTCGGCGAGGGGGTCAGAGACCACGACCTTTGCCATCACTTGGGTCACTCCAAGGGACTACTTCAGGGGCCCGGAGCCGCCTCACCCGAGGATTGCGAACTGGCCGCGAAGGGTCACGGTCAGTTCCACGTCGGAACTGCCCCGGTTGCGCCAAGCCCACCCGTGCTGGCCCGCGAAGGGTACGACAAGGTCGCCTGCCTCGCCGTCCGAGGTGCCCCTCAGGTGGCTGGTCTCCTTGCCCGTCTGGATGTCGCGGCCGTGGAAGTCCCATTGCAGGTCCCCGCTGGCGCTCCAATCATACGTGAGGGTGGCCCCTTCGGCCATGGCGACCTTGTACTCCTTCCATTCACCGCTTGCCGAAAGCTGCAGCGTGACCGTGATCTCTTGGACGGGCGTCGGCCGCTCGTCGCCCAGGTCCAGGCTGAAGGTCTCCACGAAGACCTGCAGGCGCCATGCGTTACCGTCGTCTCCGATGAGGTCTGCCACATCATCGAGGGTCACGGTGACGTCCCAGCGACCGGTGCCTGCCAAGTGGGGCGCGTGCTGGGCTTGGATCATCGTGCGCGCCTCGGCGGCGTCGGTAGCGGTCACGTTGCCACTTGGTGGCAGGGCCGCTGCGGTGACGTTGGCGACGGCGGTCCCGGATGTGCCGCTGTTGCTGGCCGTCGTGGCCGCCGTGCCTGCCGGTCCGGCAAGCTTCAGGGTGAAGGTGTCCGGCTGCGGGTCGCCGAAGGCCGCCGCGTCTTCCCAGGTCAAGAAGGCGGTCACACGGGTCACGTTGGCCGCCGTCACATCCACGGGGATCGTCGTCGATGCACCTTCTATCGATTCTCCGGTCTCCTCGAAGAACAGAACGTTGGATGTGGTCCATTGGTAAGCGAATGCCGAGAGCGGCGTCTGGTTGACCACCGGAGGTTCCGGTGGCAGCGGCTCGGGGGCGGGGCTGCTCAGCGCCAGTAGTCCCAGCGCCTGACCGGCGCCTGTCGGGTCCTTACCGACTTCAGCAGGTGCCACCACCGTGATGCCAAGCGTAGAGACGACCAGCAAGGCGACGATGCCTGCGACGACGAGCTCACGACGGGTCCAAGGCACGTAGCCCGTGGGCTGGTCCGGGATCCGCGGCGTCAGCCAGCTCATACGGCCACGCCCTCCCCGATGCCGAAGTAACCGAGCAGTTGCAGGACCATCAAGGCCAGGCCGGCGCCGATGAGGGCGCCGTTGGTCCAGACAGCCGTCGAGCGATAGGAGCGGTAGTGTCGCCAGACACTCATGGCGACCAGGATGAGGCCCAGCGCTAGGGCCTGTCCAAGCTCTACGCCTACGTTGAACGCGAGGATGTTGGCGACCAGGCCGTTCTGGCTGATGGTGAGGTCCTGGACCTTGGTGGCGAGGCCGAAGCCGTGCACCAGACCGAACAGGAACACCATGAGACGCACGTCTGGTTGGATGCCGGTCCAGCGTCGCCAATAGCCAAGATTGTCTGCTCCCTTGTAGGCGACGCTCAGGCCGATGACGGCGTCGATCAGGTATGCATTGGCGTGGACACCGCCAAGCACGCCGACGAGCAACGTGATGCTGTGTCCGATGGTGAACAGCGTCACCGTGGTCAGCACATCCTTGGCCCGGTACAGGAAGAACACGACGCCGACGAGGAACAACAAGTGATCATAGCCGGTCACCATGTGCTTGGCGCCAAGGTACATGAACGGCCCGATGGCGGTCCCGTCATTCGACTCCAGAAAGCCTGCGTCGTCATCCGCGACGCCGTGGGCTGCCACGCTCGGGACCAGCAGGAGCAACAAGAACCACCCTGCGCGCACGCTGCCCAGTCGGAGGGCTGCGACATAATGTTTGGGCTCGTAGCGCGGCCCCCGCCGGGGTCGTGCCCGGGTGTGTGGCCTATTCGTCTTCGGGGAAGAAATCCCGTCCGGCTTTGTCGAGGGGCATGCGCTCCACTTCCAGGCGGTCTGCCGTCGGGTAGACCTCACTGAGCCAGCCGTCGAGCCCCAACTCGTCTAGGATGCCCGCCTCGGCGAGTTCTTCGGCGACGGCGGGCGCGGTCTCGATGCGGTCGTCGATGATGACCACCCATTCCGGGGGTACCTCGAAGTCGGCGCGCAGCACTTCGGCCACTTCGCCCATGGATTCGCCGGTCTTGCTGCGCAGGATGCCGAAGATGAGTGTGCCTTCCTCGGTCTGCTCCTCGAACGGCCTTGCGGTGCGCTCTGCGCGGCGGCGCAGGCGCTGCATGAGCTGGATGGCGTCCTTGTATGGGCTGCTGCAGAAATGCACCGTGAACTTGGAGCCCGTGGCGCGCCATTGCTCGAGCACCGACAAGGCGGTCTCGCGGCTGCCCGCGACGGATTGGCTCTCGTCGTTCATGGGCGTGTAGCCGAAGCGCTTCAGGTTCGCGATGTTGGGCTCGGAGAACTCCAGCTCGTTCATGTTGATGCCCGCAGCACCGACCTCGTCCAGGTACCGGCACAAGGCGAGGATGTCGTCTTCCTTGCCGGGGACCGCGGGGATCTCTACGTTGGTTGTGAGGCCGACACGTAGGGCCTCCTTGATGGCGGCGTCGTGCCAGGATTCGGTCATGCGCTTGTATTCGCGCAGCTCGGGGTGGAACCGGATCTCGTCGAGGCCCGCGGCCTTGAGGTTGGCGATCTCCTTGATGTCGAACGCACAACTGGTGTACAGGTGGGTATGGAAGTCGGGGCCGAACTCCGCTTTCAGGACGCGGATGGTCTCGCAGACGCGGTCGGGCACCACCATGGGGTCGCCGCCCGTGATGCCGGCCCCCTTGGCACCGATGAGGTTGCATTCGTCGATCAGATCGTCCCACTTGCCTGGGTGGATGGGGCGTTCGTTGGCGAACATGACGTCCCGGTACATCTTATCCCGGCTGACGGGGCAGTAGAAGCACTCCTTGTCGCACAGACCCGTGATGAACAGCACGAGCTTGGCGCCCTCGCGGCATTGGATGCAGCCCATCGGCAGCACACCGACGTGTTGGCTGCCGGCGTACTTCTGCGAGGCAGGCACGCGGTCTAAGGGGGCGGTCGCCAGGGGGTGGGCCATGGCCCCGCCACAGTTACTGGTCTTAAGATACGGGGGCGCCGTCCCTTGTGGCCATGAAGGCCAAAGACGAACGCACTTCCATGCTGCGCGACGATGTCTGGACGATGAAAGCCTACAACCCCAACAAGAACGCAGCCACCGGGAGCGCTGGTGAAGCAGCCGTCTTCCTGGGGGCCAGTATCCTCGCCCTACTGGGCGCCATCACCCTCCAATTGATCGGTGTCTTCCAAGACAGCCCCATCGTCTGGAACGTCGGAGCGGTCTTCCTCGTATGGTTGTCCGCGACCACGTTCACACTGGGCGTGCTGGAATACCGCCGCTCACAGATGCCGGCCCAAGTGGACCACGGCCCCGAAGTCTGAGCTACGGTAGCGCAGAGATCGGCATCGCAGTGTAGTCACTGATGGGCACCGTGGGGATCACGAGTGCCGCGTCAGCGTCCAACTGGAGCAGTGCCGGCTGGGGCTGGGCGAGGCCGACCGCTTCGCCGGCTTGCACGCCGCGCACGGTCAGTTTGAGTTCGCTGCCCGCCGCCACGATCATCTCGGTCGGGCGGAACGGCAGGTCTGCTGTGAAGTGGCTGCCTGGCGTGAGCGGCTCGTACGTGGCGTAGCTGTTGCGTAGGGCGAGGTTCTGCATGCCCCACGTCAAGAGGCGCTCGGAGCCGTCTGCGAAGACCTCACTGAGCGAAGCGTAGACGAAGCCGTTCTCGCCGCCTAGGGTGCCTGAGATGTGCAGCTTGGGGGCGATGATGGGCAGGGGCGCGTCGACCGCGAAGCGGTACTCTTGGCTCGTGGGCACGGGGCCCTGGGCCAGGGCACCGGCGGCGTCCAGGAGGATGTCGCCCGCGCCGAGTCCGAAAGTGGCTTCTTCGCCGCCGACGGGCGGCCATGCATCTGCCGTGCGGTGGAAGTCCTTCTCGGCGCTGATGACGGCGTTCGGCACCTTCTCGAAGCCCATGTCTTTGCCCTTGACGTATTGATCCATCCAGGCGACGAAGAGGAGCTCTTGGTCCATGCGTGCTGGGTGCTGGTGGAGCCAGTGCCCGAACACGCCCAGCTTGGGCGCGGTGATCTCGTTGAACCAGCCGGGGATCATGGCGGACTTGACGTTGGCGTCCTCAAAGCCCTCGGTGAACAGGACGGCGGCCTTCACGTCGCCCGCGCGGACGGAGAAGTCGCGCTCGAGGTAGAACTCGTTGTACACGGCACGGGGGTCGTTGGCGCGGGGTAGGAGGCTGGGGTCGCAGATGCCGCTGGTGGCTTGGCTCAGTAGGGACGGCAGGTCGGTGCGGCCGGGTTCGGGCGCGCCGGGGGCGGCGGTCAGGACCTGGTAGGCGACCGGGCTGAGGGCGGATTCGCCGTTCGGGACGCCGCCGTAATGCCAGTCGTTGTAGGAATTGATGACCGGGGCCACCGCGATGATGGCCTTCAGGGCCTCGGGGGCCTGGACCGCTGCGGCGACCGGGGTGGTGCCGACGTAGGATTGGCCGTAGAATCCGACGTTTCCGTCGCTCCAGGACTGCTGGGCGACCCAGTCGACGATGAACGCCTGGTCCTGTTGTTCCTTGTAGCCCCAGACCTCGACGCAGCCGCCGCTCATGCCGTAGCCGCGCACGTCGACGTTGAGGGCGACGTAGCCGCGCTTGGCCCAGTCTTGGGTCCAGTATTCCCACATGGCCGGGTTGGTGCCACGGTTGACTTCACCGTTGTAGGGGCTGCTGGCGATGATCGTGGGCCATGGGCCGGGGCCGACGGGCTT
>JBFIDG010000050.1:0-12649 GCA_041581335.1 Thermoplasmatota archaeon | reverse complement strand
CTGCGTGTTCTTCACTTCGTAGCTGTAATCCAACTCCCGCTCCAGCATCTGACGAAGCTCGTCCAAGTGGTGCGTGGGTTGCCAGACCCGGCTCGCGGCGAAGGTCTTCTCGATGAACGTCATGAGTCCGCGCAGGATCTGAAAATCGAGCAGCATCGATTCCTCGATGCCCACGTGCTGCACCTTCACCGCCACATTCGTGCCGTCCTTCAACACCGCGCGGTGCACTTGGCCGACGCTCGCCGAGGCGAGCGCCTTCTCCTCGAACACGGAGAAGATCTCCTCCACGTCCCGACCCAGCTGCTCCTTGATCACTGCGCGCACCTCGGCCGGCGGGCTGGGCGACGTGCCATCGTAGAGCTTCTTGAACTCGTCTGCGAACTCGGCCGGCACCAGGTCCGGCCGGGTCGCCAAGAGCTGCCCCAGCTTGATGAATGTCGGACCGAGTTGCTCCAGGATCTTGCGGATGCGGACCGGCACCGTGTCCTGACCTTCCTTGCCGACGAAATCGCCGCGGAACATCATGCGTAGCAGGCCCCAGAAATCGTTCTCGACGAGGATGGAGACGATCTGGTTGAACCGCGCGCTCTTCGAGCGGGGGACAGGACGTTCCAAGCTGGGCACGATGACTCGAAAGGCCTTGGCGCTTAAGGGCCGATGGTCCCGCGTCAACCGATGTAATGCAGGTCGCCGGGCTCGCGGGCAGCGGCTTCGGCATCATGCAATTGCTGGGTGATGCGGTCGATCTCTTCCGCCTTGTCCTCGATGTCACTGAGGTCGATGTCACGACCCAGGAGCTTGCCTAGGACCTGGAGGACCGCGCCTGCAGCCTGCGGGTCGACCATGTAGCCACTCGTCTCACCCATCAAGCACGCGCCGCGCATGTCCTGTTCCATGCCAAGGCCCAAGAACAGGCCGCTGGCGCCGATGATGCCACCGCCGGGCTCGTCCTCTTGGAACTTGACGCCGAGCTCCTGAAGCTGCTCGACCATGTCGAGGTCGGTCGCGGCACCGAGCACTTCTGGGTCCTCGATGCTGGTGCCGAGGCCGTAGCCGCCGAGGGTGAACATCTGCTTGGCGCCCAAGGGCACGATGCGCTCCAGGACCCCCTCGACGAGCGCGAACTGGCCCGGACTGCTCAGAGGCTGGTAGTCGCCGGTCATGACGACGAGCGCGGGAGCGTCGCCGTCGGCCGGGACCGTCCAGAGTTGATTGCGCACGAGGCGCACCGTGCCATCCGGTTGGACGGTCACTTGGGGAGGAAAATCATGACTGAAGATGTCGCACCACAGGGTGGCCTCCAGCGTGTCCACGAGATGCTGCGCGGCGAGCTTGCCCACGTTGCCGACGCCAGGCAGACCCTCGACGAAGATCGGGGACTGCACAGCCGGCTTGGCGTGCTCGACGAACCGCATCAGGTCCATCAGCCGTCCCGGTCCAGCTTCTTCAGACGGCGGCGGTATTCGCCGTGGTGGTCTTCAGGACTGAACTTGGCGGGGCGGTTCGGGTTCGCCGGGCCGCCGCACTTGGGACACTTGTCCTGCAAGGTGTACTCCTTGCAGGGGATGCAGCGCTTCAACAAGGCCTTCATGTTCAGGCCTTCTTCTTCTCTTCCAGCTCACGGTGGAAGCCGCCGCTGCCGCCGGCCTTGGCGATGCTGGCGATGGCGCGGTAGGCCGCCTTGCGAAGCTGCTCTTCGGCGATCTTGTAATCGGGGGCCTGCACCTCGATGCGGTAGAACGGCGCGCCCTTGTAGGCGACGATGACCTTGACGTCCTCGAACTCGGTCTTCTCGGCGGCCACGAGGGCCTTCTGGACGAGTTTGACGCCGGCGGGGTCGTTGCTCTGCACTTCGACGTAGCCAGCGACCTCGACGTATTGGACCTGGATGTTGTCCTTGGCGAACTTGCAGAAATCAGCGAGCCAGTCGCCCTGGATGCCCTCGTTGATGAAGATGTCGGGACCACCTTCGGCCGCTTCCTGGAAAGCGTCGTACATGGTCTCCCAGACGCCGAGACATGGCTTGACGATCATGGTGGTGATGGTCTCCACATCCATCTTCATGCGCTCGGCGAACATCTCGATGAGCTTGTCGGCCTTCTGCTCGTTCTTCCAGCGCTGGATGGTCTCACGGCGCTGGTGGTCGTTGACCGACTTGAGGCTGAGGTCGATGTGGCCCTTGGACGCGTTGACCGAGTTGACCTTGCACACGACGCGCTGCTGTTCGCGCACGAAGTCACGGATACGCTTGACCCAACCGGAGGCGACCTCACGGATATGGACGAAGCCTTCCTTGCCGCCGTACTCTTCCAGCAGGATGAACGCACCGAAGTTCTGCACCTTGTGCACGGTGCCGACGACAAGTTCTCCCTCTTCCGGGAATTCGGTCAGTTTGGCCACGAAGGGGTCCAAGTTGGCCTACGATATAACGACGGGGGACGGAGGGTTCGAAATGTGCGCTGAGACCTTGCTTGAAGGAACCCCAGTCGCTACGGTTCATACCGCGAAGCTGACAAAAATCATATCCCCTAAACGCAGCATCAATTAACATGGCCACAACCAAGAAAATGCCGGCTAAAGTAAACGGCTCAGGCGGAAAATCTAGACATCACAGCTGCGCCTCGCCCTGGGGACCTAGCAGACCGCATTTACTATCCAGCAAGGGAAAACTAGAAATGACCGGGGAGGGGTCTCTGGGGGCATGCGTGGTTTATTCGTACTCACGACGCTTGCCCTAACCAGCCTAATGATGACACCTATTGGTGTCGCGGATAATCCGGATGCCCAGACGCCTGCCAACTGCAGGACTGTCGTCCTCCTCACGGGGGAATTACAAGTATGCTATGAGCAAAGCGCGACGGTCGAGGATGCCGGCGGGTGTTTCATAGCATCGTACCACGATAACTCTGGTCCGGTCGTCGCCACCGTGCCCTGGTGCGGCGGCGTCAATTCAGACCTTGATCACTGGAGTCTGTCCGCGCCCATCATAGTCGACGATGGCAACGGACATGTGTACGGCGTCGTTATCTGGGCTTGGAATGATGGCGCAAGCTGCGGGGGTGCCATCATAAGCGTTTACGGAGGCGGCCCACCCACGGTAGTTCCTGCCTACCTTCCCTGCCCGTAGGCCGCCCCAACGATGATTTACGCAGAGCCCAATCCTCGCTCGGCCATGCGACTGGTAATCCATATTCTCGTGGCCCTGCTGCTGGCCATTTCTACCGCCGGGGCCTATCCGGAGACCGACCCCGCCGACGACACGGCTACCAATCCCGGTGGTTTGCCGTTGACGGGGTTTGCACACGTCGACGTACTTGAGATGAATCTCGAGGATCTCGGCCCGGAGTACTTGGGAATCTCCGTGAAGTTCGCCGGTGCCGTCGATTCCAGTCCGGCGGCCCGCTATTTTGTCCACATGCAACGAGGTTCGGTTGCTTATCTCGTCTCCTCGGCGGGCAACGGCACTTGCCAAGGCTGGAGCTTGTACTTGGCAATCGCCACACGTTATCAATGCCTGTCAAGCATTGAGGTAGCTGTTGAAGGCAACGAGATCTTTGCCAAAGTGCCGCGCAATTCGCTACTCGATGAACGTGGTATCTGGCTTCGCGCTGGCGATGTTGTGGATAATATCGTAGTACAGGCGGGTGACGAACGCCGTGTTGTGACGGTGGCGGGCGACGCCATTGGCGGCGTCATCGACCGCGCCCCGGATACGGGAACGTACGGCCAATTCGCCATGATAAGCGGTGACAAAAACAAGGGAGATCTTAGTCTTATGGCCGAGACGCCAATCCGCCTGAGCAACGGCCAGGCGGCCACATACGTGTACGATCTAACGCTCAAGAACTTGGGCGATGAAAATATTGCGGCTAGCCTAGTTATCGAAAACCTCGATCCGGCGTGGAACGCAACCGCCCCTGCCCACGTGTCCGTCCCGGCGGGGGCGTCAGTCCGCCTGCCGGTGATTGTCAGCGTGCCGTTCCGCCACGAGCATGGCGTGACGCAAACGTTCGACGTCGCGCTTGCCAGCAGCGACGGTGAGGATGCCGCATCCTTGACCTTGGGTGTGCATTGGCTCCGCGTACCACTGGTCAGCGGCCATCATCCGACGATGTTCCTACACTCGCGCGCCGTCAATGAAGCGGCGCAAGCTCGGATTGATTCGCAAGAATCGGAAGCATGGATGAACACGCTCCCGTGGGGCGATGATGACGCGGCCAGCGACGAGCCCATAGCCATCGCCGCCTCGGAAATCGCGGCCGACCACACGCTTTGGCGAGCTCGAATACCCCTAAGCCCCCAGCTTGGGCCCGGGCTAGATTTCGTGGCTGGCGAAAATGCCGTAACGGAAATCAAAATCGGCAGTGGCGTTGACCAAGATGCGGTTGCCACATTCGCGCTTTTTGTGGAGACGGGCAGCAACCAGACTTTGGTTTTCCAATCCCCGAGCATGCCGGTTCAATTGACCAGCACAGCGGCGTCCGTGGACTGGGCTGGCCCCATAGCGAATGGCCTGGACGTGATTCGCCCTCCAGAAGGATCCATGCTAGTGTTGGAGGTCATGTTGCGTACAGCTACCTATAGCCCGGAGATTCCTTTGACCAACGAGGTTGAAGCCGCACCATTCATCGAGGTGTCGAGCAGCACCGTTACACTGCCCCTTGTCGACTACCAGGATCCGCTGGATGACGCGTTTCTTAACGTGGGTGGCATTGCGCTGACTTCAAGTCAAAGGGAACGCCAGGCCAATCCCGGCGACACGGTAACCTGGAATCTCCACTTGGTCAACCACCTCGCAAGCGAGCGCCGGGCCACGGTATCGCTAAGCGGCAGCGCGCCGCCGTGGCTCATGTTTTCAACCAAGAATGTCAATCTGGCTTCGGAGGGGCAGCTGGATTTCCGCGTTGGTGCCAATGTGCCTCTCGATGCAGCCCCCGGCGAAAAATTCTCGTGGGCTGTGGTAGTAACGGACAACGACGACCCGTTATTGGGAGCTATAATTGTGCTGCGCCTGGTAATTGTAGATGAGTCAGTAGTGGACATTCCAAGCGAAGTCTTCGCCACCGCCGAACCTGGCAAGAAAACACCGGCTGGAGCTTTGTGGATGGCATTGGTCATCGCGTGCGCCGTGGCGCAGAAGCGAGACGCAAAGCAAAAGGGATGAAGGGAAAAGGAACCCGGCGAACCGGGCACGGCTTAGCCGCTTATTCGAGCGTGGCGACGACTTCGCCCGTTAGGCGGGCAGAGCCGCCAGTCGGGGTAGCGAGGGTTGCACCGCAGACGAGGCAGTTCACGACGGTGGCTGCACGCTGGAAGATGACCTGCTCGTTACCGCAGTCGCTGCACTTGACTTTGAGGAATTTGGAAGCCATCTAGATCACTCCGTGAGCTCGAATTTCTTGGCGCGCTTGGCGACCGGCATGTGCATCTTGCTGCACTCCGAGCACTGGAAGCGGAGCAGGATACGCTTGGTGGGCTTTTCGCGGCCTTCGGGTTTCGGACGGGGGAAACCACGGTAACCAGCGGTCGCGCGGCGGAAACGGCGCTGACCCCATTTCAGTTCGGAAGCACGGCGTTTCTTGACGCGCTGCGTCTCGTGGCCCGTGTGCTTCTTGCACGAGGGGCAGTATCGGTTTGTGTTGCGGGGAAGCTTCATGTCAATCACCCGCCGCTCCGTCACGTGCTTCCGGTCTATCGATCCGGTGTCGTGGTGAAAGGTGGAGAGGCAAGTCCGCCGACAAAGGACTGGTATAAGAGCGATGCGGGGGCCGGTCCGGGCCTTTCCCGAGGGGGACAGGGTCGCACTGAGACAGCCGGACGATGGGCCTCAGCAATGTCTACGAGGATGTCCCCGGCCTGTTATGTCGCATCGGGCCTAGATTGGCGCGCAGGGCCCCCCCTGGAGGTGGCCTCTAGGTTCTGATACCATGAAACGACAAACAACCATCCTGACGGTGACCGGTGTCATGCTGGTCGCCTTGACCATGGGCGCGACCCCTGCATCGGCCCAGGTCATCGACATACCATGTATTCCTCTCGTGAACAGCTTCGTCCCGCCTGGCTTTGCGCGCGTCCTGGACTTCGATTGTTGTGAGGAGTTCGGGGCCACGAACACGATCGGCAATGGCCTGCACCCATGCAACCCATGTTTGCCGCACATCCCGAACGGGGCCGTGACGAGTGTGCCTTGCGATCCATGCCAGCCGTACGACGACTCGACATTGGGGCTCCTTCCGCACCCCCCTTGCCAGGAACCAGACCCCTGTGAGGCGTTCGACCTCCAGGCCACGCCTCTCGATAACGGCGACATCCTGTTGACGTGGAACCTGCCACCTCAAGCTGAAGGCGTCGTCATCATCCGTGACGACGGCGAGGACGAAGAAGAGATCGCCGAGCTGCCTGCTCCTGCCGAGCAGTATCTTGACGAGGACACTGAAGTCGGTCAAGGCTACGAGTACTGGGTCGAAGTGTACGCGTACGACGACAGCAGCCTCCAGAAGGTGTTCACTTGCCACGCTGAGGCGGTCTCTGTGCCGGTCTTCGGCAACGCGGCGACCACCGCCCTTGCGGCCGGTCTTGGATTGCTCGCGTACGTCGGCATCCGCCGCCGCATGTGATGCGCACTACGATCCCTTTTCCCCTTTCTCTCTCCTTGCGCAGGCCCATTGTCTGCACGCACGGGCGCCGAAGGCGCCCCAAGCGACTCCGACCCACCATGCCCTTTGGCCTTGGTGGACGACGCAGTCCGGCCGGGCGACGGCCGACCCGTATTGGGCACCAATTCCGTCTACAACCGTGTCCCTTGATGGTTATCCTTGCGCGAGCCGAGATTCATGATCGGCGGGACTTGGTCCGCGGTCTGCGGCGCCGAGCCACCCCGGAAGATGATACCATGCAAATGAAGACAAAACTGCTGATGATCACCGCGATGTTCGTCATGGCGATGGCCATGGCGAGCACTCCGGTCTCGGCCAAGGAGCCCAAACTGAAGGACTGTATCGACTACCATTTCGTCTACAATGACGGCCACGAGGACGTGGGCCAGCACTGCGATGGCAAAGAACTGGACCGAGACGCAGACGAGGATGACAAGAAGTACGCAGACATCCACGTCAAGACGTTGCACATCTCGTGCTCCGACAAATTCGAGAACGGTGAAGGCCAGAAAAGCGACCTGGACGGCCACACGGTCGTCAACTGGTTGATCATCAAGTACGACAAGGACGGCGAAGAGAAGGAACGCTGCGGCCCGGGTATCCCTGAGGACGAGATCGACTGCGCCGACCTGGATCTGCAGGCCGAGGCCCTGGACGGCGGTTCCATCAAGCTGACGATGAACGCGCTCGCGGGCGCGGATGAATACCGCATCTGGCGTGAGGTCAACGGCGGCGGACTGAACCCGCTCGCCACGGCCCCGGCCAGCACCACGGAATACCTCGATACGGACACGGTGATCGGCTCGCAGTACCACTACGCGGTGCAGATCGTCGTCGATGACGAGGTCATCGAGACATGCCACGTGGAACTCACGTCGGTCCCGGTCTTCGGCAACGCGCTTACCACCGGCCTGGCGGTCAGCCTTGGGGTCCTAGGCTACCTGGGCGCCCGCCGCCGCCGCATGTAGGCAGGTGACCAAGCCCTCTTCCCTTCTCCCCCATTTTGACCATGGGACGGCCGGCCCAGCCGACAGGTCTTGGTGGCCGGGATGGCCAGGCCTCAGGCCCCACGGTTCTGTCCCTGCACGTTCTTGCGCCGGCGCCGCCCAAGCGTCCACGGGCGCCGTCGAAGCGTATGCTGCCAGATGACGCCTGATGTGACGCCATGCCGCCGTTGACCCTTCCCGTCTCGCTGGCCCTCATGTTCGCGGTCGTCCTTGTTGCGGTGCCGGCGCAGGCGACGCACACCGCAACGCCTTGCACGGGCGTCTTCGTGGCGTATGAAGATGGCCACCAAGAACAACAACAATTCTGCAACATCGGCGAAGACGAGCCCTGGCTCGACCTACCGCCGCCCGGCCCTGAATGGGTCGGCAGCCTGCACGTCCCCTACATCCAAGTGGTCTGCGCGACGGCGGGCGACCCGGGGTTCGGACCGGCCAGCGACCTCGATGGCCACGTGCCCCGCTACTGGGAGATCCACGTCTTCGTCCCTCCGGCAGAGACCGTCATCTGCTCGTCGCAGCGACCGGCACCCACGTGTGGGGAGCTCGCTCCGAGAGCCCGGCTCGAGCCGGATGGCACGGTCCGCCTGAGCGCCGACCCCCAGCATGCCGCGGTCGGCCTGGCGGTCTATCGTGGCAGCGGCGACGACATCGATTTCGTCTCCGCATTGGACCCAGCCAACCCATTCTACGCGGACGCGCCACCGGAGGCCGCGGGCCAGTACACCTTCAGAGCGTACGTCATCGGCGCACCCCAGATCTTGTGCACGGTGGACGTCCAAGAGATCCCTGCGTTCGGGAGCGCGCTCGGGGCCGTCTTGGCCGCCGCCGTGGCAGCATTCTCCTATGTAGGCCTCCGCCGCCGCTGAGCCAGCCGCCCGGGGCGACGCAGGCCATAGGGGACGGCGGGCGGACGACCGGCGGCACCTCCGGGCACCACCTTGTCCCTCGAGCGTTAATGCGGCTGCAAGCGACGGTTCCATCGCGACACCTCCCTTGCCGCGGACGATGCCATGGACCTCAGACCACGTTGGGCCGTACTGCTGATCGGTGCCGCCATGATCGCAGCCGCACCCGTCCAAGCGGGGCACGATGGGCGGTCAGGAGGACCGGCCGACTGCTCGGATCTGGGGATGACGGCGCAAGCGGGCGAGGACGAGAACATCCGTTTGACGTTCGACCGTGTCCCGGCCGCCGATGCGCTGCGGTTGTACCGGGCAACGGACGGGGCGGAGCCCGTGCTGATCACGGCGTTGTCTCCCGGCGCGACGACGTACCTGGACGAGACGACGGAGAACGGGACCCTGTACGAGTACCGCATCCACTTGACGACGGGGCAGGAGGTCGTGGAATGCTCCGTCGCTATCGCTGCGATCCCGGTGTTCGACGGCCTCGGCGCTGCGGCGCTCGCCATCGCCCTCGGGGCGTTGGCCTACGTAGGAGCCGGGCGCCGCACCTGAAACTCAGTGGCCGGCGCTATCGTCCCAGGGCTCCGTGCGCTCCGGGATGGTGACACGGTTGGCCACCGCGATCAGGTCCTCGTGCAGGTCCTGTGCCTTGTCCTCCTCGATCTGCATCTTGACCCAGGCGAGGATGACATCGTCGTTGTTGGAGACGACGAAGCGGTCGCGGACCTTGACCATCTGGGACATGCACTTCTTGTCCTGCTGGGCGGTCAACAGTTTGCGGAGCATCTTGCCGCCTTGGCGGCGGCGTTCAGCGTTGTCACGGCTGAACATCTCGCGCAGGTCATGGTTGGAGTAGTACACGCTGGCGGCGATCTCGCCTCCTAGGTGTTCGGGCTCTCCGTGTTCCTGGCGCGCCTCCTGCGAGGTATGCTCCATGGCCGGGCCACCGGCTCCCGGCTTAAGGGCTTGGCCTTCAGACCTGCAGCACGGCCGCCTTCTTGCGGCGTTCGAGCAGTTTGGCGATGGGCTCGGGCACGGTGGCGACGTCTCCCTGCTTCAGCAGGTAGGTCTGCATGTCGGGACCGACGAAGGCCGGGATGTCCGACAGGGCCTTGATAGTCAGCTGCGCGACGTCCGGCGTGTCCGAGGGCACGACGGTCGGCACGGGGGCTTCGGCAGCGACCTGGGCCGGGACGGCCTCGGGCGCCCGAGTGGCCTCCGGTGCGGAAGCTTCTGGCGTGGCAGGGGCTGTAGTGGGAGTCGCGTCAGGGGCCTGCGATGGAGGCGCGGCCACCGGCGTCGCCGGAGCTGGCACGGCGGGGGCCGGCGTGATCTGTTGCGGCGCCTGGCCGGGTTCGGGCAAGCGGACGCCTTCGATGATGGAGCGGCGGCCGGCCTGCAATGAGGCCAGGATGTGATCGTAGATGCGCTGCTCTTCGGCGGTGAGCCCTTCGGGGCGCTGGGGGCTGGTCTCGCGGACCTGCGCTAGGGCGTAGAGGCTCATCTTACGCTCACGCAGGGCCCAGATGCTCTCCACGGCGTTGCGGGCGTGCTTGACCTCGTCCGTGACCATCATGACGCGGCGGCTGAAGGGGTCCTTCTGTTGCTCCTCACGGAACAGTGCCATGACCTCTTCCAAGAATGCGCGGACGTCGTGCCAGAACCTGGCGGTGACAGGCGTGAGCTTGTTGCTACGCCGCTCCGACCGGAGCATGTCCTGCAGCATCTCGTAGGAGATGTGCTCGTCCGCCACGAGTATTGGACTGGGGGGCCGCGCTTAACCGTGGTGCCTCAGGACAGGGTGCCCTGTTGCCGGGCACACATCCAGACCGCGTGGGCCATGGGCACCTCGGTCTCCTCGCCGCCTTTGACCGACACACGTTCGCCCCGCAAGGTGACCGATTGGTCGCTGCGTGGGGTCATCTTGACCGGGTCGCTCCCAAATGCGACGGCGTGCTGGAACGGATCGAAATCGTCGAGCTCGTCGCGGGTCATGGTGACGACGCGGAGGCCGGATTTGCCGTGCAGGCTGCCCGGTAGACGGATCAGGCGCTTCACATCGGCAGTGACGGGTTCGTCCGTCTCACCCTTGCCCAGCGCGAAGGCAGACTGGGTCAGCACGTGTTTGCAGACCTTCTTGACGACGGCGCCCTGTTCCAGGAAGCCTTGCTCGATGCGCTGCAGTTTGGCTTCGTCGAAGGTCTCCAGGAACTTGTCGGCGGAGGTCTTGCCGACGCCTTCCATGCTGACAAGGAAGCTGCGGGCACTGTACACATCCGCTTCGAGGATCTCGGTGCGCAGGACCTGCGCGAGGCTGCGGGTCAAGCGACCCTGCCAACCGGGCGCGGTGACGGGGTGGATGTACTGCGCCTTGTCCGCCTTGGCGAACTGGCCACGTCCTCGCACCCCGATGCCCCGCTCCCAGATGAACGGCGACAGGTCCGGATCCTCGGTGCCCTTCAGCGTCGGCACCTTGCCGGTGATGTAGTCGACGATCTCGCGACGGCCCTTGTTGTCGAGCGCCATGAGCTTGGGGTCCATGACGTGGGCGTGGTAGCCGCGGCCACCGGAGAATGTCAGGAAGACGTCCTTGGGGTCGACGCCGAAGTCGCCGAAGATGAACTCGTCAAGCAGGCGCTGGAACTGGGTCTTGACGATCTTCAACTGGTCTTCGATGGGCATCTCTTCGCCGCGCGCCTTCGCCGCTTCGGCCTCGTCCAAGTGGTCTGCGTCCAGATCGAAGATCAGTTCGGCGCCGAGCCATTGTTTGTCGGCCATCTTCATCTCGGCCGGCTTGCGGTAATAGGCGGTGGAGTAGTAGCAGCTGTGGGGGCCCTTCCAGGAGAGGTAGTTGTGGAAGCGGGCCTTGTCACCGTAGCCGCGGTGGCGGAAGAACGGCGGAGGACCCGGGCGGTCGGGCCACAGCATGAACCCAAACTCGCGTCGCGCGAAGCGGTCAGGCATGGGCGGGGGGTTGAGCGAGTAGTACCAGGCGAAGCTGGATTGCAGCCACTCAATGGTCTTGGCGACGGGCGGCGGGAAGACCGGGGATGGTGGCGCCCGCACTTCGTCAGGCATTGCCGGCCTCCGCGTTCTTCCGCTGCTGCGCCGCGATGAGGTGCTTGGCCTTCTCTTCATCTTGCTTGATGAAGCGTTGCCTGGCCCGGTAGTAGCTCAGCGGGTGTTTGATCTTGAAGCAGAGGTTGTCGCGCTTCTCCAGCGGACAGATGCCGTGCGTCTGCATGGTGCCGCAGCCAGGAGGCGTGTACTTGTCGACGCCGCGGTCCCCGGCGATGTGTTCGAGCTGGTAACGCGACTTCTCCGGGTCGAAGTTCGGGATCTCCCGGAAGTAGTCGATCATGTCGTCGACGGTCATGCCGATGGTGGAAAGGAAGCTCGCCATGGCGAAGCGGGCGTGGTGCGCGATCATCTTGCCGTCCGCCATGTCCTGGAAGATCTGCACGATGCATGGCGGGAACGCGGTCTTGGCGATCGGACCGAAGTCGCCGGTCTGCCAGTTCTCACGCGCTTCGGCCAACTTGGGCGCCAAGGCGTCGACGTAGGGCTGGAGCGCGGCTCGGACGCCTTCGTGCATGGGCTTCTGCCGCTCGACCTCCAGGTCGTGCTGGATGCGCTGCTCGAGGGCCTCCCGGCAGAGGCGGGCGACGGCGGGGTTGTCGAGGGGGACCCAGCCTTTGCTGACAGGGCGCAGGATGAGTTTCCAGTCCGGCTCGGCTGGAGCGAACTTGAGGTAGTCGGAGAAGTGGATGCGCCACGGCGCCTCCGGGTGGATGGGGAGCTTCAGTGCATCGGCGATCGAAGGGATGCTGTCCGGGTCCTGCACGAGGGTCTCTTCGAGGCGGGCCCCTTCGGCGACGGCGTAGCGGTGGATGAGGGTCTTGTCAGCGAGCAGCACGCAGAGCATGCGGGCGATGGGGACACTGAGCATCTCCTGCATGGCGCCCCGTTCATCGGTGATCTGGATGGGCGGGATGCGGCGGTCGACGAGGGCCCCTTCGATGCGCGCGACGCCGCGGCTGCGCACCGCTTCATAGATGCCCGAAGCGAGCACCTGGTCCAT
>JBFIDG010000049.1:0-12666 GCA_041581335.1 Thermoplasmatota archaeon | reverse complement strand
TTCGCGGGCGACGAGCTGGGTGAGCGTCATCGCGACCTGGCTACCGAAGCCGGCGGCGAGGCGCAGTGCGTAGCGGACATCGTAGGAGCCGCCCTTGCTGAGGTTCAGGTCGCCGAGTTCGGGGTCCGGGTCGCGGAAGTTCGCGATCGGCGGCACGGTGCTGCGCTGCAGCATCTTGAGCGCGATGGCGTCCTCGACCCCGGCACCCTGCGGGTGGCCGGTGAAGCCCTTCGTGTTGGCGATGACGACGGCGTTGGCCTTGTCACCGAACGTGGCGCGTAGGGCGTGGATCTCGGCGCTGGCGCTGCCGCCGCGGGCAGGCGTGTAGGTCTCGTGACTGACGAAGACCGTGTTCTTGGCGGCCTGGGCTGCGTCGAAGCCGTACCGGGACGACGCGCGCTTGGTGAGGCGCGTCATGCATTGGCTGATGTGCTCGACGTCTAGGCGGCTGCCGTGGAAGGCCGAGTTGGCGACCTCCGTGGCCAGCAGCTTGGCGATGGGGCGCATGCCGCGGGCGCTGGTCTGAGGCGTCGATTCGACGACGAGGCCGACGGCGCCCATGCCGACGATCATGCCGTGGCGGCGGGCATCGAAGGGCAGCGCTGCTTCGGCGACGTCGTCCTTGGTCGTGGCGGCGCCACTGGCCAAGAAGCCGGCGCCGATCCACTCGAACATGGCGTCGCTGGTGACGTCATCGGCACCGACGACGAGGACGCGGTCGCAGCGACCGGCCCGGATCCAGTCCTCGGCGATGGCGACGGCCTGCGTCGTGCTGGCGCAGGCGGCATTGACCTGGGTGTTGGGGCCGCGGGCGCCGATGAACTGAGCAAGCTGGGCGTGGCCCATGCTCAGGACGTTGAACAGGAACTTGCGGTTGAACTCGTAGCGGGCGTTGCCGTTGTCGGGCAAGGCGTCGCGAAGGCGGCTGAACTCGGCTTCGAACCAACCGGTCATCTCGTCCTTGAGGGGCTGGTCTTCGATGGCCTGCAGCAGTTCTTGGTACAGGTTCTGCAGACCTTCCAGGCTGGAGCCGGCGTACTTGTCGGCAAGGAACTTGCTGACGTCGCGCAGCAGGTTGTCGATGCCTGGGAAGGCGGAGGCGAAGATGATGCCCGTGCCATCGCGCATCGGCTCAGGCAGCTTCCATTCCTTGGGCAAGTAGCTGCCCGTGGTCGTCTTCAGGTACGTCTGCTGGAGCGGGATGCCTGCATCGCGCAGGGCTTCGAGGCCTGCCGCGATCGCGTATTGGAACGTGCGGTCGAGGGTCGATGCGAAGTCCCCTTCGAGGCCCCATTCGGCCATGTCGAACGCGCCGCGCCGGCCGGCCAGTTGGATGACCTGCGCCACGTCGTTGATGATCTGGAACGAGGCTTGGCCGTCGCCTCCCTTGACGAGGCGGACGATGTTCTTCTCGGCGAGCTTGTCCTTCTCCGTCGCCGGGATGGCGTCGATGAGGTTGTCCCCGCGCAGGATGCGGTCCCAGTTGTCTTCGGCGAACAGCGGTTTGTCAGCCCCGGGCAGACCGACGCTGATACCGCTGATGCCGATGTCTTCGAGGTTCAGGCCGAACGCCTTGACGCGTTCGTCGACGAAGGTCTCGGGCATGCGGGCCTGGGCCGTGGTTGGGGGTATGATGGCTGCCTTTGCGGGCACGCCGGGTGCGGTCGCGGCCGCCGCAGTGGCCACTGTCGTAGGCGTCGGGCTCGGCGCGCCACCTTGCAAGGCGGCGAGTTGTTGGCTCAGTTGCGCCAGCGCGCCGGCGATGATGTCGATGCGGGGATCAGGCAACGCCGCAGCGGGTGCAGGGGCGCTGGTCCTGGAGCGGAAGGCGGCCGTGGGGTCGCGGAACGTCGTCGTGTACATCGCCGCGTCGCTGAGGTCGGGGATCTGCGGCTTGAAGCCCCAGGCGCCGAGGAAGGCGAAGAGTTCGTTGATGTGCTGGATCTCACCCTTCTTGGGGTGGTTGCTGCACACGGCGACGACGTCCTTCCCCATGCGGTCCTGCAGGATGTCCATGCAGAAACCGGTCAGGGCCTTCTTGGGTCCGACCTCGATGAACGTGGTGACGCCTTCGCCCACCATGCGCTCGATGATGCCGATCCATTCGACCGGGCTGGCCACTTGGACGGCGAGGTTGTCGCGGATGGCTTCGGGGTCGTTGGGGTAGGGCTCGGCGCCGACGTTGCTGAGCACGCGGACCTTCGGGCTCTGGACATCGAGACGTCCAAGCACGTTGCGCAGCGGCTTGCTGGCCGGGGCGACGATCTCGGAGTGGAACGCGGCGCTGACGGGCAGGTAGATGCATTGCAGTCCTTGGGCGGTCAGGAGCGCGACGGCCTTCTCGACGCCGCTGCTGCTGCCTGCGATGACGGTCTGGCTGGGGCAGTTCTTGTTGGCGCAGATGACGTAGTCATCGACCTCTTCGAGTGCCTTGCTGACGGTCTCCCAATCGGCGGGGATGCTGGCCATCTTGCCGAGATCCGGCAGGTCGACGTTGGCCATCTCACGGCCGCGGGCGGCGACCGCGTGCAGGGCATCGGCAAAGCTGAGGACGCCGGCGGCGACGAGGGCACCGTATTCGCCGAGGCTGTGGCCTGCGACGACGTCGGGCTTGATGCCCCATAGCTTCAGGAGGCGCAGGATAGCGACATCCATGGCGAGCACGGCGGGCTGTGTGAACTCGGTGAGTTGCAGCTTCTTGTTGCTGGCTTTCTGGTTCTCCGGGGTGTCCGGGGTGGGCCAGAGGATGTCGGTGAGGCGGATGCCGCCCAGTTCGTCGAAGAGGATCTCATCGGCTTCCTGGAACGTGTTGCGGACAACGGCGTACTTCTTGGCCAGGTCGCGGCCCATGTTGACGTACTGGGTGCCTTGTCCGGGGAACAAGAACGCGACCTTGCCCTTCGGGGCGCCTTGGTTGATGAAGACGCCTTGCTGGAACGCGAGTTTGGCGACGGCCGGGTTGGTGGCCGCCTTCTGCGCCAGTTCGAGCTTCTTGGGGATCTCACTGATGTCCGTGACGGCGAGGCCGACGCGGCGCTGCGCCTTCAGGCCGTCCATGGTGAGGGGTCGGAACAGGTCGCGGACGCGGGGGCCGGCACCGGTCTCGCTGAAGGCGACGGTGGCGGGCAGCGCGGTGAGGCTGCCCGGCAAGGCGTCGGCGTCAAGCACGAGGCTCTGGGCTTCCAGGGCGGCTGCGCCTTCGGCCAT
This sequence comes from Thermoplasmatota archaeon, assembly GCA_041581335.1. Classification (GTDB taxonomy): domain Archaea; phylum Thermoplasmatota; class E2; order JACPAO01; family JAHFTW01; genus JBFGSX01. The sequence continues at coordinate 9,459 of JBFIDG010000049.1, read as the reverse complement.
GTGGGTGGCGAACGCGGCGCGGTCGAACTGCTCGGTCGTGGCGTTGGGGGTGGACACAGAGATCTCCTTGGCGGCCTTCTTCAGTTGTCCAGGGATGTACTCCTCGAGGACGACGTGGAAGTTGGTGCCGCCGAAGCCGAAGCTGCTCACGGCAGCCCGGCGGGGGTGGCCGGCCGGACGCGTCCATTCGACGCGCTCGGTGGCGACGACAAAGGGGCTGTTGGCCCAGTCGATGCGTGGGTTCAGCTCCTTGACGTTGATGCTGGGGGGGATGATGCCCTTCTCGAGGGCGAGGATGGCTTTGAGGGCGCCCGCGGCGCCGGCGCCGGCCTTGAGGTGGCCGATGTTGGACTTGACGGACCCGACGCGGATGGTGCCGTTCTGGGGCGGCGTGCCTGCGGTGGCGCCGGCTTGACGAACGGACTCCAGCTCGACGGGGTCCCCGACGGGGGTGCTGGTGCCGTGGGCTTCGAGGTACCCGATGGTGGCGAGGTCGCATTCGGCGTCCGCGTAGGCGCGTTCGACCGCCTTGACCTGGCCGGCGGGGTTGGGGGCGGTGATGCCCTTGCCTTTGCCGTCACTGCTGCTTCCGATGCCGCGGATGACCGCGTGGATGCGGTCGCCGTCGCGCTCGGCCTGGCTGAGGCGCTTGAGGATGAACATGGCACAGCCTTCGCCCATGACGAAGCCGTTGGCGTCCTTGTCGAACGGACGGCTGCCATCGGGGCTCAGGGCGCCGATCTTGCTGAACTGGACATAGGCAGAGATGTCCATGGAGCGGTCGGTGCCGCCCCAGACGACGAAGTCCGCTTGCTCGTCGCGCAGGGTGTCCATGGCGGCGTCCAGAGCGGCCAGGCTGCTGGCGCAGGCGGCGTCGGTGGTGAAGTTCTTGCCGCCAAGGTTGAACGCGTTGGCAATACGGCCGGCGATGACATTGCTGAGGTGGCCCGGCATCGTGTCTTCGGTGACCGGGTTGGTGTCGGCCTTGTAGCGTTCCTCGGCGCGGGCTAGGATGGCGTCGCGCTGCGCGGCGGGGAGCGCCTGGAAATCAGGGTCTGACGTGAAGGCCGCGCGGGCCTCCGGCCACACGAGGCGCTTGTGCTGGTGCTTCTGCAGTTCGCCGCCCATGGCGTTGCCGATGATGACGGCGCAGCGGTCACGGTCGAACTCCTTGCCTGCGTCGCCCTTGAGTCCGGTGGCCAGGCCGGCATCCTGGAATGCCTGTTTGGTGGCTGCGAGGGCCCAGCGTTGGCACGGGTCCACTTGGTTGACCACGTTCGGGGGCATGCGGTATTCGAGACCATTGAAGCCATCGTCGATGACCCAGGCGCCGATCTTGGCGTAGGTCTTGTCGGCGAGGCTCTTGTCCGCCGACCAGTACAGGTCGGGGTCCCAGCGTCCGGCGGGGACGTCGCGGATGCTGTTCTTGCCTTGCAGCAGGTTGTTCCAGAATGTCTCGACGTCTGTGGCGTCGGGAAGGACGCAGCCGTAGCCGACGACAGCGATGGGTTCCTTGGAGATGGTCTCGGACATGGGGATCACAGCGGGGTCAGGCCGTGCTTCTTGGCAGGGCGCGTCTCGCGCTTGTTCATGAGCGGAAGCAACGCGGCGATGAGGCGCGGGCGCGTCTCACGGGGTTCCACGATGTCGTCGACCCATCCGCGCTCGGCGGCCACATAAGGGTTGGCGAACTTCTCTTGGTAGTCCTGCTCGAACTTCGCCTTGAGGGCGATGGCGCCTTCCGGGTCGGTCTCGGCCATCTTGGCGAGCTGGCGCTTGTGCAGGATCTCCACCGCGCCGGCGGCGCCCATGACGGCGATCTCGGTCTGTGGCCAGGCGATGTTGAGGTCGCTGCCCACGTGTTTGCTGCTCATCACGATGTAGGCACCACCGTAGCTCTTGCGCAGGGTGACGGCCAGCTTGGGGACCGTCGCTTCACAGTATGCGTACAGCAGTTTGGCGCCGTTGCGGATGATGCCGCCGTGCTCTTGACCAAGGCCGGGCAGGAAGCCGGGCACATCGATGAAGCTCACGATGGGGATGTTGAAGGCGTCGCAGAAGCGGATGAACTTGGCTCCCTTGATGCTGGCCTCGATATCGAGGGCACCGGCGAGGACGGCGGGTTGGTTGGCGACGATGCCGACCGGGATGCCGTTCAGGCGGCTGAAACCGATGACGATGTTCTGGGCCCACTTGGGCTGCACTTCGAAGAAGGAGCCGCGGTCCATGACGCGGTGCACGACTTCGCGCACATCGTAGGGCTTGTTGGCGTTGGAGGGGACGATGGCGTCGAGTTCGGGGTCCATGCGGCGGGGGTCGTCGCCGGGGTCTTCCAGGATGGGGAGCTCTGCCAGGTTGTTGGCGGGGATGTAGGTCAGGAGCTTCTTGATCATCTCCATCGTCTCGTCCTCGTCGACGCCGCTGAAGCTGGCGACACCGGACTTGACGGCGTGCACGGAGGAACCGCCGAGTTCCTCTTGGCTCGCTTCTTCACCGGTGACGGTCTTGACGACGTCGGGGCCGGTGACGAACATGTGGCTGGTCTGGTCGACCATGAAGATGAAGTCGGTCAGGGCCGGGGAGTAGACGGCGCCGCCGGCGCTGGGGCCGACGATGACGCTGATCTGGGGTACGACGCCGCTGGCCTTGACGTTGCGGAAGAAGATGTCGCCGTAGCCGGCGAGGCTGGCCACACCTTCTTGGATGCGGGCGCCGCCGGAGTCGTTGAAACCGATGACGGGTGCGCCGACGGCCATCGCCTGGTCCAGTACCTTGGCGATCTTCTGGCCGGTCTGGTATCCCAGCGAGCCGCCGAGGACGGTGAAGTCCTGGGCGTAGACAAAGACCAGTTGGCCGCGGACGGTGCCGTGGCCGGTGACGACGCCATCGCCGTCGAAGCCGCTCTTGTCCATGCCGAAGTCTGTGCTCTGCGTGCGGACGTACGGGTCGAACTCGACGAACGAGCCGGCGTCGAGCAACAGCTCCACGCGCTCGCGGGCCGTGTACTTGCCCTTCTTGTGTTGCGCGTCGATGCGAGCGGCACCGCCGCCCTTCTGGGCGTTGGCGCGGCGTTCGCGGAGTCGTTCGACGGGGTCCTTGCTGGAAGACACCTCGGCGGTCTCAGCCATGGGTCCGGGTCGAATAAACCGATACTTGAGGCTACCGGACGGAAATCACGGCGTTCGACGTGAAGTGAAGGGGTGGCTAACACTTGTTGCCGTAGGGGTGGCCAGACAGGTCCCTGCGACCTGAACATATCAAGCCTATGCCGGTCTATCAGGGGAAACGTCGCGGGCAACACGCCAACCATGGCCATGGCGGCCGTTGTTTGCATCTACCGACCTCCCTGCTCTTCCTATGGATACGGCCGGCCACGCTGCGGCTCGCTACGCATCAAGTGACGATGACGTAGCCCGTCATGCTAGGATGGATGTCGCAACGGTAGCCGAACGTGCCGGCGGCCTCGAACGTGAATGAGAACGACATCCCGCCGGCGAGGCTCCCCGATTCGAAGACATACTCCTCGGCGCTCACCGTGTGCGCCGCGCCGTCCGCGTTCGTCCAGCGCACGGTGTCCCCGACCTGCACGTCCAAGGTCTTGGGCTCGAAGGCGAAGCCTCGAATGTCGACCTCATGGGTCATCGGCCCTTCTGGCTGGCCCGAGCCCGGGGTCTCCCGCTCCTCGATGCAGCCCGCCAGGGACAAGAGGATCGCCGCGGCGAGGAAGGCGAAACGCATGCCAGCAATCCTGCAATGGACGACTTGGCGTTTTCCATGACTTGGGGCGGCTCAATCTATGCCCAAGGCAACCGCCAAGGCCTCGGCAGGCAGCGTCGCACAGCGGCGCCGGCCCTCTACGACCGTCATGCCGATCATGGCCTCGATGGCCGCCAGGTCGAAACGGGCATCCTTGACCTGCCGGCCGATCAGATACTCCGCCAGCATGTCCGCAGTCCCGAGGCTGATGGCACAACCCACGCCCTCGAAGCCGACCGCTGCGCACTTGCCGTCGACGACCTGCACGTGCATCGTGATCGCATCGCCACACAACGGATTGCGTGCCTCGCCCGACAGGCCCTCCAGCGCGCCGCGGTGGCGTGGCGCACGGTAATGGTCCAAGAGGGCTTCCGGGTAGGCCACATGGCGGCCAGCGCGGAGGGAGCCTAAGGGTTGCCTTGGGGGCCTGGCGGCGAGGCCGTGGCTTCGAGCGCCGTGTACTCCTCCGGCGGCAGGCCCCCGAAGAACGCCGTGGCCGCGATGCTCGCGGTGCCCTGCACAGCATGGTCGGGGCCATCGGCCGCCGCGACCGTGAACTGCAGGTCGTCGGCGCTCGCCAAGGTCTCCGCATCCACCCAGACCGCCCCTGATTCTCCGCCGGCAGCGACCGCGACGCCGAGGGTCTTGGCTCCGCGGGGATCCTCGGGCAGGTCCTGGGCCCAGAAACCCGCCTTGCCGCCCGCGATGCCGCCCGCCTGGGGTCCCCAGTAGATCTCAAGGTAGAGGCCGGTGAAGTCGGCCGCTCTCGGGATGAGGATCTCTTGGCGGTAGCCCATGAGCCATGGCGACAGCTCGACACCGGTGCTGAGGCTCCCGGTCACCATGATATCGTCCGTCATCAGCACCTCGGACCGCGGAGGCGGTGTCGCCGCGACCCCACCCTGACTCAGGTCTGCCATGGGGTCGCGATCCGCCGCGCCGGCGTCGGATCCGGCGACCGGTTCGGAACTCGGGGATGAACAACCGGCAAGCAGGACACAGATGGCGAGGATGCTCCAGCGCATGCCGAAACGTCTGCTTCCCTGTATTTTACGAACCTGGTGGGGTCATGCAGTTGATGCAGGCAACGCAAGGGCTCGACGGGCCCTGGTGCCCAGCGGGCAGCTCCCGCCCGTGCCGCCAGCGCCGCATGTTGGCCGCCCGGGTCCCACCGGCGGAATCACCGCCGCCCGGGCTTCAGAGAAGGCCCGACCTAAGGTTTGCAGCCATGCTCCCCTACGTGTCCTGCAAGCAGAACACGTAGGTCCGCTCACTTCGTTCGCTGTCGCTGGCGTCCGTTTCGCTTGCCTTGCTTACAGCAAGCCAAGCTTCAACTTGGCCGCCATCGACATCATTGCCGGGTTCCAGACAGGGTTGAAGGTGATCTGGGCATCGACCGTGTCGACGCCGGGGATGCGGCGCAGTTCGCGCTCCACGTCGCGCAGCAGCACGTCGCCCATGCCGCAGCCGGGGGCGGTCAGGCTCATGCGGACCTCCGCGAGGAGCAGGCCGTCGCCGCGCTTGTGCATCTTGACCGTGTAGACGAGCCCAAGGTCGACGACGTTGACGGGGATCTCGGGGTCGTGGACCTTCTTCAGGAGTTCCCACGCTTTCTTCTCGGCGGCCGCGGGCTCCAGGGGCTGCTCGTCTGCCTCTTCCTCGGCGTGCACCGTGGGTTCCTCACCCAAGGCGTCCGCGTCGTGGCCGTCGATACGGTACTTGCGCCCGTCACCGGCCTGCACGGTGTAGTTGCCGCCCAGGGTCTGGTGGATGACCACATCCATGCCGGCAGGCAACGTGATGAGCTCGCCCTCAGGGATGAGGGTCGCAGCGACGTCACGGCTCAGGAGGACTTGTTTGGCCATGGTCACTCCGTGGAGGCGGTCTCTTGCTGCTCGAGGGCCGCCACGAGCGTGCGCCACGCCAGGGCCGCACACTTGACGCGGGCCGGGAACTCGCCGACGCCTGCAAAGACCTTCAGTTTGCCCAGGCGGGCGAGGTCCGCGTCGCCTTCGCGGGTGACGAGTTTGTGGAACTCCTCGTACATCGTGTGGGCTTCATCCTTGGAGATGCCCTTGACGGCGTCCGTCATCATGCTGGCGCTGGCTTTGCTGATGGCGCAGCCTTCGCCGTGGAACGCGACCTCTTGGATCGTCTCGCCTTCAAGGTTGACGTAGACGTCGAGCTTGTCGCCGCACAGGGGGTTGTGGCCGGCGGCGTGCAGGTCGGCGTCGTCGACGATGCGGAAGTTGTGGGGCGACTTGTTGTGCCCCATGATGGTCTCTTGGTAGAGCTCCCTCATCAACGGGTTCATGCGGCAAACACCTCGATGGTGGTCTTGATCGCCGCGACCAAGGCATCGACCTCTTCCATGGTGTTGTAGAGGCCGAAGCTGGCGCGGTTCGTGGCAGGCACCTGGAAGCGCTCCATGACGGGCTGCGCGCAGTGGTGGCCCGTGCGGATGGCGACCCCTTCGTGGTCGAGCAGGCTGCCGACGTCGTGAGGGTGGATGCCGTCGATGGTGAAACTGAGGACGCTGGCCTTGTCCGCGGCGGTGCCGACGATGCGGATGCCGGGCAGGTCCTTGACCTGCTGCGTCGCATACTCGAGCAGCGCGTGCTCGTGCGCCGCGACCTTGTCGAGGCCGAGGGCCATGAGGTACTTGGCCGCGGCGCCGAGGCCGATGGTGCCGGCGATGTTAGGGGTGCCGGCCTCGAACTTGTGGGGCAGCTCGTTGTACGTGGTCTTGTCGAACGAGACGCTGGCGATCATCTCGCCACCACCCTGGTACGGGACCATGGCGTTGAGGTGCTCCTCCTTGCCCCACAGCACGCCGATGCCGGTGGGGCCGTACATCTTGTGGCCGCTGATGGCGTAGAAGTCGCAGCCCAATTCCTGCACATCGATGGGGATGTGCGGGGCAGCTTGTGCACCGTCGAGCAGGACCGGCACGCCGTGCTTGTGCGCCAAGGCGACGATGTCCTTGACCGGATTGACGGTGCCCAGCGCGTTGCTGACATGGACGACGCTGATGAACTTCGTCTGGGGGCCGATCATGGCCTCGAACGCGGTCATGTCCAGCTCACCCGCGTCGTTGATCGGCACGGCGCGCACATGGGCGCCGACCTCTTCGGCGATGAGCTGCCACGGCACGATGTTGCTGTGGTGCTCCATCGTCGTCACGAGGATCTCGTCGCCGGCCTTGAGGCGCGGGCGGACGAAGGAATGGGCGACCAGATTGATGGCCTCCGTGGTGCCACGCACGAAGATGCACTCCTTGCTGTGCTTGGCGCCCAAGAAGTCGCGCATGGTGTCGCGAGCAGCCTCGTAAGAGGCTGTGGCCCGCATGGAGAGTTCGTGGACGCCGCGGTGGATGTTGGCGTTGTCCATCTCGTAGTAGTGGCGCAGGACGTCCAGCACTTGCTGGGGTTTCTGCGTCGTCGCCGCATTGTCCAGGTACACCAGGGGCTTGCCGTGGATGTCCTGATGGAGTGTCGGGAAATCGGCGCGGATGGAGGCGACGTCGTAGCCGGTCATGCCAGGTGCTCCTGATGCTTGATGAACCAGACGTGCAGGTAGCGGTCAAGGAGTTGCCGGATGGGGACATTCTCCATGGACTCCAGCACCTCGGAGGCGAAGGCGCGGGTCAGCATCATGCGGGCGCGGTCTGCGCTGATGCCGCGGGCGCGCAGGAAGAACAGCTGCTCTTCTTCGAGTTGGCCGATGGTGCTGCCGTGGCTGCACTTCACGTCGTCGTTGTCGATCTCGAGCTGCGGCGAGGTGTCGATGTGCGCCTCCCGGCTCAGCAGGAGGTTGCGGTTCTCCTGCTCGGATTCGGTGTGGTGGGCGCCGGCGTGGACCTTGACGAGACCGGTGAACGCGCCACGGGCCTTGTCGTCCATGATGCCCTTGAACAGCTCGTTGCTGCGGCAGTGGGGCACCAGGTGGTCGACGCGGGTCCAGACATCGGTGCGCTGGTCGCGTTGGCCGAAGAAAACGCCTTGCAGGTCGACCTCAGCGCCCTCTTGCAGAAGCTGCGCCGTGGTGGCCTGGCGGGCCTGGGTGCCCCCGATGTCGATGATGGCCGACTTGATGCGGCCATCGCGGAGGATGAGGTTGCGCTGGCTCGCCACGTGGCGGGCGCGGCGGTCCTCCTTCTGCACCTTGACGTGCTCGATCTGGGCGTTGATGCCGCCCACCAGCACGGCGAAACTGAGGGTCGTGGCCTCGTTGTCGGCAACGTGCACGTGGCTCTCGACGACGCGCATCGAAGCGTTCTGGTCCGCGATGAGCGCGTGGTGCAGGCTGCGCATGCCGGGTGCGCCCGTGTTGACGCACATGATGTGCAACGTGCCATCGATGGGCTTCTTTGCAAGGATGAACGCGCCGTCCTGCCAGGTCGCTCCGTGCAGCAGTTCGATGGGGTCCTCGCTGGCGGCGAGGCTGGTGAAGTGATGCTTGGTCTGCTCGAACTCGAAGCCGGCCGACATGGGGCCCATGACAAGGCCGTCCACCGCGGGGAGGTGGCTGAGGCCAGCGTCGAAGCAGCCATCGACGAAGACGATGCGGGCCAGCTCGTCACCCGTCAGGAACGGCTTGAGCTGCTCCTCGGTCACGCTGCCCGGCTCGGCGAGCGGCGCGCCGGCCTCGAGGCCGGACAGGTCGCTGTAGTGGTAGGCCGGGTGCTTCTTGGAGGGCCAGCCGACGGTGCGGAACTTGGCCAGGGCTGTGGCACGAAGCTCCGTCAGCCAGGCTGGCGCATCCGGCAGCTCGGTGGCGGCGTCCCACAGGTCCATGGTCTCTTGGCTCATGCGATGATGTCCGCGTAGCCTTCCTTCTCCAACTCGAGCGCGAGGCTCTTGTCGCCGGTCTTGATGATGGCGCCATCGTACAGGACGTGGACCACGTCGGGGACGATGTAGTCCAACAGGCGCTGGTAGTGGGTGATGAGCAGGAACGCGTTGTCGTCACGGCGCAGCGCGTTGACACCTTCGGCGACCGTGCGCAGAGCGTCGATGTCGAGGCCGGAGTCGGTCTCGTCGAGCACCGCGAACTTGGGCTCGAGCATCGCCATCTGGAAGATCTCGTTGCGCTTCTTCTCGCCGCCACTGAAGCCGGCGTTGACGGAGCGCTCCAGGAGCTTGTCCTTGAGGCCGACCAGGTCCGCCTTCTTCTCGACGAGTTCGAGGAAATCCATGGCGTCGATCTCCTCTTCGCCGCGGTGCTTGCGGACCGCGTTGACCGCTTCGCGCAGGAAGTAGGTGTTGTTGACGCCCGGCACTTCGACCGGGTACTGGAAGGCCAGGAACACACCTTCGCGGGCGCGATCCTCGACCTCCATCTCCAGGAGGTCCTTGCCGAGGTATGTGATCGAGCCTTGCGTGACGGTGTAGCCGTCGCGGCCGGCGATGACGTTGGCGAGGGTGGACTTGCCGGAGCCGTTGGGGCCCATGATGGCGTGGACCTCACCGTCGTTGATGGTGAGGTTGACACCCTTCAGGATGGCCTTTCCGTCCACTTCTGCGTGCAGGTCCTTGATGATGAGCATGGGTTCTCCGGTTCAGCCGACTGCGCCTTCCAACTTCACGTTCAGCAGGTTCTGGGCCTCCACCGCGAACTCCATGGGGAGCTCGCGGAAGACTTCCTTGCAGAAGCCGTTCACGATGAGGTTCACGGCGTCCTGCTCGCTGAGGCCGCGTTGGC
>JBFIDG010000048.1:0-12800 GCA_041581335.1 Thermoplasmatota archaeon | reverse complement strand
GGTCATTGAAGGGCTGTGGACGACCTCAGCGAACAGATGGAGGAGTACATCGAGACCATCTATCGACTGGAGACCGACGAGCGCGCAGCGCGCACTGGTGAGGTCGCCAAGGAGCTCGGTGTGGCGCCACCTTCCGTGACGGACATGTTGCAGAAGCTGGAGAAGGCCGGCTTCGTGACCTACGAGCCGTACAAAGGCGTCCACCTGACCCCCGAGGGCCGTGCCATTGGCAAGCGTGTCCTGGGCCGCCACCGCATCATGCAGGCGTTCCTGCAGGAGGCGTGTGGGATGGACCACCGGGCGGCCCACGACGCGGCGTGCAACATGGAGCACTCCATCCCCAAGGAGCTGGATGCCTGGATGGCCGCCTACTTGGAGCGCGAGATGGGGCATCCGTTCGACCGGGACCGCAAGGTCAAGGACCAGATCGGCGCCACGGCCACTCCCTGAGGTTTCGTCCGGCCGAAACCTTATCTTGCGCCCCCCACTCAACAGATTTCGAGGCCCCTAAAATGCGCGTCTTCTTGCTCGTAGCTGTTCTCGCCCTGCCCCTCTTCGCCGGTTGCTTCGGCGAAGACGACACCCTCCGCGTCGCCTTCGTCGCCAAAGACACCGCGACCGCACCTCACGAAGACCTGGACCGGCTCGCTGATTTCCTCGCCGAGCAGACCGGCCGGCCTGTCGTCGTCTCCTTCTTCACGAGCGGAACCGCCGCCCTCCAGGCCGTCGCCGCAGGCCAAGCGGACGTCGCCTCCGTCGACGGCGCCGCCGCCTGGCTCGCCTGGCAGAAACTCGGCCTCGACGCCATCGCCGCCGAAGTCCGCGGCGACGGCCGCACCTACTACAACGCCGCCGCCTGGGTCCGCACCGACAGCGACATCATGGGCGTCGAAGACTTCCAGGGCCGCACCAGCTGCCACACCGGCGCCACGAAGAGCGCGGGCATGTTCATGCCCATGGGGTACCTCGTCAAGGAAGGCTACATCGACGCCTCCGGCTACGCCGACGACATCTCCCAGGTCCAAGAGATGGCCAAGGACTTCTTCGCCGACCCCGTCATCGGCGGTGCCTACGAAGGCTACAACGGCGCCCTGCGCTGCCTCAGCGACGGCACCGGGGACATCGCGTTCATCCGCGACACCACCCCCGCCGACGAATGCACCCCCGGCACCTCCCGCCAGGCCGACAACGCCGCCTGGTGCCTGGATCTCGCCGACTACCGCAAGATCCTCGACTTCGGCCAGGTGCCCGAACATGCCTTCATGGTCGGCGACCACCTCGACGCCGGCCTCCGCGCCGACCTGCTGGCCGCACTCCTTGCCCTCAATGATAGCGACGCTGGCCACGACATCCTCAAGGCCACGTTCGGCACCGGCGGCATCGCGGCCGTCACCACCGAAGGCCACCTGGGCAGCTATGGCAGCCTGCTCGGCGTCCTGCCCGGCATCGAAGGGTACGCCCAGGCAGCCTAGGTCATGCAGGCGCTCACGGTCCAGGACCTCCGGGCCGGTTACCGCGGCCAGGACATCGTCAAGGGCGTGAGCCTGAGCCTCGAACCAGGAGATGCGGTCGCCATCCTCGGCCCGAGCGGCGGCGGAAAGTCGACACTGCTGAAGGCGGTCGCGTCCCTGGCCCCCATCCATGGGGGTAGCATCGACGTGCTGGGGCACCGGCTGCCGCAGCGGCCGCCACGCGGCTCCGTCGGCTACATCCCGCAACGGCTCGGCCTGGTCCGGCACACGTCCGTCATGGACAACGTCGAACATGGAGGCCTGCACGAAGCCAGCCTCTGGCAGAGCTTCCTGCACCGCGTCCCCGAAGAGGTCGTCGAACGGGCCCACAGCGCCCTCGCCGCCGTCGGCCTGACGGAGAAGGCAGACCAACCCATCTACCAACTCAGTGGCGGCCAGCAGCGCCGTGTGGCCGTCGCCCGCGCCCTCGTGCAGCGGCCTCGCCTGCTCCTGGCCGACGAGTTCCTCGGTGAACTGGATCCGCGCACGGCGGACAACGTGGCGCGGGCCGTCGGCCAGTTGCGCAAGGACGGCACAGCCGTGCTGTTCGTGGAACACCAGCTCGAACAGGCGCAACGGGTCGCCGACCGCGTCTACCGGCTCGAAGACGGACACCTACACCCGGAGGTGTTGCGTGGCGCGTAGGTGGTTGCTGCCCGCCATCGTCCTGGTCGGCGCGGTCTGGGCCTGGCACGGCCTCGACATGGAAGTGGCGCGCCTGAACCGTGCGGCGGACGCCGCCGTCAACCTGGCCGACGAGTTCTGGCCAGCCGACTTCTCCCCGTTCTCTGTCATCTGGGGTGCGCTCATCGAGACCATCCAGATCGCGCTGCTGGCCACCGTGTTCGGCACCGTGCTCAGCGTCCCCGTGGGCCTCATCGCCGCCCGGAACCTGTTCCCCCCGGCCATCGCGACGCCGGTGCGCATGGCCGCGACCGCGGTGCGCGTCCTGCCCGCGATCCTGTGGGCCATCTTCGCGGTCATCGTCGTCGGACAAGGCCCCCTTGCAGGCGTCGTCGCCCTCACGTTCTACACCATCGGGTACCTCACCAAGCTGCAGAGCGAAGCCATCGAAGGCATCCCCCGGGATGCCCTCGACGCGGTACGGGCCATGGGGGCCCCACGTTGGCAACAGGCCTGGCACGTGGCGCTGCCGGAGGCCGCGAACGCGCTGCGCAGTCAGGTGCTCTTCATGTTCGAGTACAACGTGCGCAACTCGTCCGTGCTGGGCATCGTGGCCGCCGGCGGGATCGGTGTGCACATCGTGCAAGCCATCGACTTCCACGCCTTCGACCGGGTCATGGCGTACGTCATCGCCTTGTTCGTCACGGTCGCCATCATCGACGCCGTCAGTTACTTGGTGCGCCGTCGTTACATTGAACTGGAAGAAAGCCCCAAGGCCCGTTGGAGGGACACCCTATGGCCGCTCGCGCAAGACTGAGTCTCCTACTGATCCTGCTCATCGTAGGTAGCGGCTGCCTCCGCGAGCTCGGCCTCGGGCCCGGGCCCTCTTCGGAGGACCTGGTCACGCACCCGGAGGCTTTGCTGTGGGCTGCGCCGTACAAAAGCATCCTCGTGGAGGTCGACCACGCACCTGGCTTCGAGCCGACGAAGGCCGCGTTGGACGCCCTCGCCAAGACCCTGTTCGACGTCACCGGCAAACCGGTCAGCATCCATGGTCCGACGGAGATCCCCCTGCAGCTCGGCGGTTACACCGGCAACGACATCCTGCGTATCCACCGGGACACGTTCGACCACGCCGGGCCCGACTTTGGCCACGAAGGACAGGCGACGCTGCACGTCCTGTACTTGGACGGGGAGAGCCACAACGACACCTTCCAAGGGATCTACGTGAGTGACGGCCACACCGCCGCCATCGCGTTGCTGCCCGCGTACTGGGTCGATCGGGTGCCGTTCTACCTGGAACAGATCCTGCCTGGAAACCCGCGGGAGTTCGAATCCAGGTTCGAGCGCGCCGTGTTGATCCATGAAGCCGGCCACGCACTCGGACTCGTGGGCACCATCCCCGAAGTGACGGGCCGCATGGACCCCAAGTACCCCGGCCACAGCACCAACCCCGAGTCCGTCATGCACACTGCGGGGGTGCCTTTGGAAGAGAACGCGCTCATTGCCTTGCGCGAAGCTGGCATCGAGCCCGTGTGGCGGTTCGACGCCGACGATCTTGCCGACATGAAGGCCTTCCAGCGTTCGTCGCCCTGACGCGTCATTCCGATCCGGCCTGCAGGTGGTGCAAGATCCGGTCCACGTGGGTCGTCGTCTGCGCGAGCCAATGCAGGGCATCCAGTTGCTCCATCCCCTTCAACAGGTCCAGGTCCCCCATGGTCGTCAGGGTCAGTACTTCCCGGCGCAGGGACGCAGCCAGGTCCGGGACGGCCGCCAGCGACGTCTGAGCGGTCTCCACGTCCTCCGGCTTGCCGCCGCGCAGCCAGGCCAGCGCCGCTTCAAGGCCTTCTCGCAAGCGCGTCGTGGGAGGCATCAATCGGGCCTCCTCGAACGGACGGGCATGCAGCGCCGCGGTGCGGCAATCCTCCAGGAGCCCTTCCAGGTGATCGAGCGCCCTGACCGCCTTCTGGTATTCTGGACTGCCCCGTCCCCGGGACGCGTCCAAGGTGCTCAGGAATTCGCCGATACGGCCCGTCGCGACCTCCGCTCCTTCCAGGCGACGCCGGGTCCCTCGGGTCAACGCGCCGTGCTGGATGCGACTGTTCAGGACGCCGATGGCCTCGATCGTCACATCGACCAACGCCAGCCGCGTCGCCTCCAGAGCCGCCGCAGGCAGCTGCGACGATAGGGGTTCGAGGTGCCGCGCCAATTGCGCCCCCTTCTCCGGCACCCATGCACTCACGCGCCTTGCCAGGAGATCGGTGGCCGGCAGGAGGATGACGCTGCCGGCGATGTTGAACATGGTGTGGAACGCCGCCAGGGCGAATGCGTCGCCGCCGTTCAGCCATGCAGCGACGATGCGGGACGCGATCAGCAACGGTCCCAGCAAGAGCAGAGAGGCCACCGCTGCCGAGCCGTTGAACACCGCGTGCGCGATGGCGGCGCGACGCCCCCCGGCGCCGGCCCCGAGTGCCGCCAGGAAACTCGTCGCCAGGGTGCCAAGGTTGTGTCCGATCGTCAACAGCGCTGCTTGCTCAAGGTCGACGCCGCCCACAGCCAGTGCCGTCATCGTCGCTGTGATGGCGACGCTCGAAGACTGGGCGGCCGCGGTGGCGACGATCCCGATGATGATGAGCGCCAGCACTCCGAACACACCGTCGCCGGGGACGATGGCTTGCAGCGCCGGGGCGGCGCCCAGCATGCCGTCGCGCATGAAGTCGATACCGAGCAGCAACAGCCCGAAGCCCGCCAATGCCGTACCGAACGCTGCGCTGCGTCCCAATGCCAAGAAGCGCAGCACCGCCCCGGCCAGGATGGCGACCATGGCCGCGGGGATCAGCGAGAACCGCAGGCCCAGCACCGCGACCAACCAAGCGGTGCTCGTGGTGCCGATGTTGGCTCCGATGATGACCGCAATGGCGAGGGGCAAGGCCAGCAGGCCAGCGCCGACGAAGGCCATCGTCATGATGATCGTGGCGTTGGCGCTCTGGATCACTGCCGTGATGCTGAATCCCGACAGCACGGCGCGCAGCTTCGTCGACGCGAACCGGCCCAATGCCATGCGAAGGCTGTCGGCGGAGACGCTACGGATCCCTTCCGTGAGCAGGTGGATGCCCAGTAGGAAGAGCCCGATGCCGCCGACGAGCGAGATCAGCACGCGACGTCATCGCGGGCCCCGGCCAAGAACCCTATGACGCCACGGCGGACAGGCCCAGCGACACCCATGCGGCCACGCTCGGCACGGCGCCATCGGGATGGGCCCCATTGACGAAGACCATGTGGGGGCCGGGTTGGCTCACGTTCGCGTTGGGCGGCGCGCGTACCGTGAGGGTGCCGGCCTCATAGGAGACGATCTCCAGGAACGTGGCCTTCTGGCCTGAATCGAACGCATGGGTCGTCGTGCCGGGTCGCATGAGCATCACCGAGTCGATGGCGCCAGCATGGTCGACCTCGAGCTCGAGGAGCTGGCCGTAGTCGGCGCGCACGGGCGCCGACAGGATGATCGGGCGCTCACCGCGGAACAAGTAGCCTGGCTCGTAGATCTCCATCCGCGTCTCCGCGACCTGGGGGTTGACGCTGTCACGCAGGGACTGATCGGGGTTGGGCAAAGGGACGTGGCCGGCCGCCAGGATGCGGGCATCGGGGAGCAGGATGGCCGTCGAGTGGTACATGCGGGGCACGGTCATGGCCGCGAGTTCGGTCCAGGTCCCGGTGTCTGGGGCGTACATCTCGGCGGGAAGGACAGGTTGGTTCTCCTGGCCGTGCGCCACGACGTTGTCGTACATGCCGCCGCCGATGGTGACCACCTCGCCCGTCGGCAACAAGACGGAGTTGTGGTGCCAGCGGGCATGGATCATGTCCGGCCCGGCCATGCTGGTGGGCGGATCGGTGGACGCGTCGATGATCTCGGTCAGCCTGGTCGCCGCGAAGCCCTGTTGCAGTGTGCCTCCGAACGAGACGATGGTCGGCCTGTGGCCGTCTGCGGGGTCGGCGGGGAGCAGGACGCTGCTGGCGTACTGGCGTGCGCCGAACGTGCTGAGGTCGTATTCATGCCAGCGGTCGGTGGCGATGTCGTAGCCTTTGAGGTAGCTCCATTCTGCCTGCATGGGGTGCTCGCCGGCGGGGCCCCACAGCGTGCCGGCGGTGGAGTAGAATGCTTGACCTTCCAGGGCGCCGCCGGGCAGGACATGCAAGCGCGGGTAGAGGGGCAGCAGGTGGCCGTCCGTGCCTGCCAGGATGCCCCAGGTGTCCTCGCTCAGGTCGTAGGATTCCCAATTGGCCCAGTGTTCCTGGAAGTTGGCGAGGTTGCCGATGCCGCTGGCGGCCATGGGCGTGCCGTCAGGCGCCGTGAACAGGCTCGGGTACCAGCGCGTCATCACCATGTCCGCGACGCGGGTCCATGTGTCCGTGCTGGGGTCGAAGATGCGAGCGTCCTTGATGCCGTCCAGGAACAGCGCCGCGTCGGCGGTCGCGTCGTGCCAATGGGTGCCGCCGGAGGTCAAGATGCGGCCGTCAGGGAGCATGGTCTGGCCGGAACAGAACAGGTCGTCGCCGTCACCCATGGCGTTGTGGGGCGTCGTGACGACGGGGCCGTCCGGCGTGAACTCCAGGATGCGCGATTCCCCGCTCATCGGGTACGTCGTGAAGAACGTCTGTTGCGCGGGGCCATCATCGTGGTTCGCCTCCACACCAGACCAGTACAGCAGGCGGCCATCCTGCAACAGGACAAGGTTGACGGCGGGCACCTCTGCGTCGAAGGGGGCCAACCAGCGCCCCATGCGACTCAATGTCGCATCCGGGGCGCGGACCGTATTGTCGACCGCGGGGGTGCTGCGTTCCTCTGACGAAGGCTGCGTCGCCTCAGGCGTCAAGCAGCCGGCAAGGACGGTCAGGGCCACGAGTAGGACAACACGCATCGCCGTGGCAGTCACCCGGCCCCCCAAGAACCCACCGCCGCAACGGGTTTGAGCCGGTAGGCAGGTCATCGGGCATGGGCAAGTGGTTGGTGGTCGCGCTGGTGCTCGTCGCCGTCGCCGTCCAGGTGGAAGCCACGTTCGCGTCGAGCACCGGCTTCTCCGGTCGGAACGCTGACTGCACCGTCTGTCACGCGCCCGCGGCGGCCGCCGCCACGGCCCACCTGGACGGGGCGCCCGAGACATGGCGCCCGGGTGAGACCTATGCGCTGCGCCTGGCCGTCACTGGCGGCCCCTTGGCCATGCCCGCTCCGCAACCGCAGGGGGGCTTCGAACTGGAGGTCGAGGCCGGCACGGTCGGCCCCGGTACGGGGATGGCGGGTCTGCTCAGGTTCCCGACGCCGACGGTCGCCACCTACGAACCCCAGGGTACGTTGCGTCGCGACTGGAGCATCGCATGGACCGCCCCCGACGCCCACCAACCCCCCACCACAGTGACCTTCTGGTTGGCGGTGATGTCTGCCAACGGCAACCACGTCATCGCCACGAACACGACCGACGGCGGGGAACAAGGCGACGCTGTGGCCACCCTGCAGTGGGTCGTCACGCCGGCCCCAGAGGTCGTCGCGGCCTGGGAGGCATTGCCTCTTGCCGCACCGGTCGTCGAGCGCTTGGAACGGGTCGGCGATGGCGTGCGGATCATCGGGTACCACGCGGACGGCAACGCGACCCATCTTGGCTACCGCGTGGCCGGCGGACCTTGGAAGGACGTCGAAGCGGAAGGTGAGTGGCGCCTGCGAATCAACGGCGATGCGGCCTTGGTGGAGCTTCGCTCGGCAGGGCATGGCAGGGTCTCGCACCCGGTACCCGCCACGTCGCCTGCCCAGGCCACGCCGTACCCGGCAGCGCTCCTGTTCGTGGTCCTTGCTGGCGCGGCTCTAGGGTGGCGCCCGACCCCCGACGAAACCTGAGGGCATGGCCGCGTCTGGCAGGGGTATGCGCCTTGTTCGGGCCTGGGTCGACGGTCCGGGCGTCGCCGCACGTGGTCGGCGCTGGCAGTACCAGACGCCGGGTGTCCTACCTCTCGTGCCACGGCCCGTGGCGGTCGCGTTGGCCCGCCGCACACGTTAAATGTGGGGCGTCGTCGGCCCACCTGCGCAGGAAGCCCGTGGCTGCCCTGAGCTCTCTCCTCGTGAGACTGTCTCGGCATACCCTGCGCCGCAGTTGTGCCACGTCGTAGCCTCACGGCTCCGGCGGGTGACAACCCAATGGAGAACCACACATGGCCACTTTCAAGATCGTCATCAACGACAACGACGGCAAGTCCTACAACTTCGAAGTCACCGGTCACCACGCCCAGAACGTCCAGGGCAAGAAGATCGGCGACACCATCGACGGCATCAACGTCAACCTGCCCGGTTACAAGCTCCAGATCACTGGCGGCACCGACGGCAGCGGCTTCCCGATGCGCAAGGACTTCCCCGGCACCGAACGCCGCCGCCTCCTGCTGGCGGAAGGCTCCGGCTTCCACCCCGTCAACGCCCCCGGCAAGCGCATGCGCAAGTCGATCCGCGGCAACGTCGTCACCACCGACATCGTGCAGGTCAACATGAAGGTCGTCAAGGCCGGCAGCAAGCCGGTCGCTGACCACTTCGGTGGCCTGGCCGAGCAGGCCTAGGCCCATCGCCCGGCTGATCGGCCGCCTCGGCCGGTCCTTCTTCCCCCTCCCCTCCCTTTTGTTCCGATGCGTTGGCGTCGGCCCACGCGACGCCCTTCTTGGGCTTGCAGCCGGCGCGCAAGCCTTTTCGCCGTGCTGAGGGGTAGCTTTCCTGATGCGTTGGTCCGTGCTCTGTTTCGTGGCTCTAGTGGCCATCCCGCTCGCAGGCGCCCAGGCCGACCCTTTGAGTCCTTCTGAGCGTGCCTGGATCGACAACCACGGCCCGATCCGGTTCGCCCCTGATCCCGGCTATCCGCCGTTCGAGCAGGTGCTGGCCGACGGAACCGTCGAAGGCATCAACATCGACCTCCTGAACCGTATCAGCCGCAACCTGGACATCGAGTTCGAGACCGTCGTGTACGCTAATTGGACGGCCGTATTGCAGGCCATGCGGGCCGGCGAGGTCGACCTCCTGGGAAGCTTGGCCCGCAGTGACGATCGTGACACCTACATGGATTTCCTGGGGCCCTACATGCGCGTCGGCGAAGTGTTCTACGTGCGCACCGACAGCCCCCTCACCAGCAACGCCCAGATGGAAGGCAAGCGCGTCGCCGTGATCCAAGACTACGCCGCCGGGGCGTGGCTCGCCGACAACCGCCCAGGCATCATCCAGGTCCCTGTGGCCGACATGAGATCCGGCCTGGAGGCGGTCTCGACCGGCCAGGTCGACGGCTTCTTCGAGAACATCCCCGTCGCTGGCTACGTCATCCGCCAGGAGGGATTCACCAATATCCGCTTCCTCGACGAGCCCCTGTACTACTCCGACGCCAATTGGGGTGTGCCCGAGGGCAACGCGATCATGCTCTCCATCATGACCAAGGGCATGAAGAGCATCCCGCCGGGCGAACAGACGGCCATCTTCGAGTACTGGAGCGGCTACGACCTCGGCGTCCAGCGCGACCTGGGCGGGGCGCCGGCCTGGCTGCGGCCGCTTGCGTGGGGCCTTGGTGGTTCCCTGCTCATCGGCCTCGTGTGGATCGTCTCGTTGCGGCGCACCGTCCACGCGCGCACCGCCGAGCTACGTGGCCTCAACGAGGTCCTAGAGGTCCGCGTCGCCGAGCGCACCGCCGAACTGGAACGGGCCAATCGTCACCTCGACGCCTTCGCATCCTCCGTCACCCACGACCTGCAGAAGCCACTCACGGCCATGAAGATGGACACCAAGGTGGCGGCGCTGAAGCTCGAGAAGGGTCTGGAGGCCGACCTGGGCTCCATGCGGCGCCAGATCGAACGCATGGAGGCCTTCATCGCCGCCATGCTGCAGTTCAGCAGGGCCTCGAAGCCAGAGCAACGGGTCGATACGCCCATCGGCCCGCTCGTGCAGGGGATCAAGGAGGTGTTGGCCCGTGGCGAAGGGCCGCGTTGCCGCATCGAGGTGGCACCAGGACTCACGGCGAACGCCGACCCGCAGCTCCTGCGCATCGTCCTGGACAACCTGATCGGCAACGCCTGGAAGTTCAGTCAGTCCTCTCCGGACCCCGTCATCCAGATCGGCGGCGACGGCGACGCGTTCTTCGTCAAAGACAACGGGCCAGGCTTCGACGCGGCAGGATTCGGCTTCAGGATCTTCGAGCCCTTCGTGCGCGCCGGTGCAGACGCTTCGGTGCCTGGGATGGGCATCGGTCTGGCCACGGTGGCGCGCATCGTCAAGGTCCACGGAGGCAAGATCTGGGCTGAGTCGGCGCCTGGGGATGGCGCCACGTTCCATTGGACGATGCCGCGGCTGCCGGCGCCTGCCAGCTGACGACCACGCTTGGCACGGCGCCTTGGAGGCTCAGATACCAGGGCTGGAACCAAGCCGGGGGCTCGGAATGGGGATGGTTTCCCGTCCCCACCCTTTTATCACCGGCCCGCCTCGGCCGCTTTTGTGCCCAGTGTGACCGTCCAGAAGAGCGCAACGTCGCAACCCGATGTCAACATCGGCCTCATCGGCCACGTCGACCACGGCAAGACCACGTTGACGAAGGCCCTTAGTGGCAAGTGGACGGACGAACACTCGGAAGAGATCAAGCGTGGCATCAGCATCAAACTGGGCTATGCGGACTCCACGTTCTACAAGGGCAAGGACGCCGACGGCGAAGACGTCTACACTGTCCACCCCAAGGACGAACGCCTCGTCGGTGAGCCTGAACTGCTGCGCCGCGTCAGCTTCGTCGACGCCCCTGGTCACGAGACCCTGATGGCCACGATGCTGTCCGGTGCCGCCCTCATGGACGGCGCCCTGTTGATGGTCGCCGCCAACGAGAAGTGCCCGCAGCCGCAGACCCGCGAACACCTGATGGCCTTGGACGTCGTCGGCGCCAAGAACATCGTCATCGTCCAGAACAAGATCGACCTGGTCAGCGAGAAGCGCGCCCTTGAGAACTTCAAGGAGATCAAGGCGTTTGTCAAGGGCACCGTCGCCGAGAACGCGCCCATCATCCCCATCTCCGCTCACCACGATGTCAACCTCGGTGCCCTCATCCAGGCCATCGAAGAGCACATCCCGAGCAAGCCCCACGACCCCGAGGCGCCCCCGCACCTCCTGGTCGCCCGCAGCTTCGACATCAACAAGCCCGGCACCGCCCCGAAGAAGATCCGTGGCGGCGTCATCGGTGGCAGCCTGACCCGCGGCGTCCTGAAGATCGGCGACAAGATCGAGGTCGGCCCCGGCGTCAAGATCGAGAAGGACGGCAAGACGAAGTACATCCCCGTGACCACGAAGATCACGGCGCTGTTCTGCGGCGCGCTGGCCATCGACGAGGCGACCCCCGGCGGCCTCATCGCCATCGGCACGGAACTCGACCCCGCGGTCACCAAGGCCGACAACCTCGTCGGCCGCGTCGTCGGCAAGCCCGGCCAACTCCCGGCCATCCTCGACCGTCTCAAGATGGAAGTGCACCTGCTGGACCGCGTCGTCGGTGCCAGTGAGGACACCACCGTCGACCCGATCAAGGTCAAGGAACCCCTCATGCTCAACGTCGGCACCGCGACCACGGTCGGCCTGGTGCTCGGCGTCGCCGGCAAGGAAGCCGAGGTCGTCCTGAAGCTCCCGGTCGCAGCCGAGCCCGGCAGCCGTGTCGCCATCAGCCGCCGCGTCGGTGGCCGCTGGCGCCTCATCGGCCACGGCGTCCTGAGCTGATGCCCCTGACCGCCGCCTGCGCGGTGGCACCATGATGCTCGTCGTGCTGGACACCAGCGCGCTGCTCCTGCCTTTCACCGACGGCCTCGATCTCATCGGGGGCCTGGAAGAGGTCCTGGGTGCTTACGAACCCGTGCTGCCCGCCAGCGTGCACGAGGAACTGCACCACCATGCGGAAGGCAACGATGCCCGCTCCCGTGCCGCCAAAGGCGCGCTGCGCTTGACGGCCCGCTGGCGTGTCGAGGCGACGGAGCTTCCGGGCGACGATGGCGTGCTGGATGTTGTGCGCCGCCTGTCGGCCGCGATCTGCAGCAACGACAAGCGACTCTGTGACGAAGCCGCCAAGCACGGTGTGCCCGTCGTCTCCGTGCGCGGTCGACGCCTGGCGCTGCGCTAACGGATGCCCGCGGGAGGTCGCGGTCCCAGGCCTTCGAGGCGCTTGGCGGCGCTGCGCCGCACCATCGCATCCAGCAAGAGCGGAATGATCGTGAACAGCGCGAACCAGGCGACGCCGCGGAACACGGGGGTGTCCCACCCGTAGTAGACCCCAAAGCCTGCGGCGAGCAGGATCTCGAGGATGGCGATGCGGGCTTCGGCGCGGGCGGATTCCACCAAGACCTCGGCCTGGATGGCTGGATCCAGCTCCGTCTCCATGTACCCAAGCCATTCGGCCGGCCCTGCCGTCACGTGAAGCAGTAACGCTTGGCCGCCAAAAAGGCCATGCACCCGTCCCGGTGCTGCCCGCCTGTGCCCACAACGCTCTGGTTCGCCCGCCACGGGGAGGTCGCCCAGGAATACGTCGGCTCCTTCGTCGGACGTCTTGACGTGCCGCTCTCGGACGTCGGCCATCACCAGGCCGCCGCCATCGACGCCTTCCTCAACGAAGCCGGCATCGATGCGGTACTGAGCAGTCC
>JBFIDG010000047.1:0-12814 GCA_041581335.1 Thermoplasmatota archaeon | reverse complement strand
GGATTCGGGCCTGGGGACCACTGGTCCGCAGGCTAGGTTCCTGCTTGCCGTAGGCCCCGTCGGAGACGGGGCAGTGCGGGGAGCAGGATTCGAACCTGCGAACCACTAAGGAAAGGATCCTAAATCCTTCGTCGTTGGCCACTTGACTATCCCCGCGTCTGGTGCCGTCGTCTTGCGCTGAAGGCGACGGAGGCACCAGGCTTGGGGCCTGGCGCAAAGCGGCCGACTAGCATCCTGTTCATAAGTTGACGGGCGCGGTGACCGTGGCGTGCGCCGCGCCCTGGCGTGCCGTGCGGCTCGGCAGGAGTCGTTCGGGGGTCCCCGTGGGGGAGCAAAGGAAAGAGTGGAAGGAGGATCAGGAAGCGGGCGGACCCGGGTCCGGATTAGTGGTGCTTGGCCCAGTTGTAGGAGCGGAGCTTGGCCATGCGGCCGAAACCGCAGCTAGCGCACGCTTTCTTCTGCATGTGGTAGCTGTGGCGTCCGCAGCGCCTGCAGCGGATGTGCGTCCGGTTACCACCGCTCATGGACGGGGTTCCTGTTCCCATAAGTGCGCGCGACTTGGGGCCTGTATTTCAGCGTTGCCGCCCCCGCCGGGTCCTGGGGGCCAAAGTGGCCTGGACTAGATGCCGGGCCAAGGTGGCCAATGCGCTGCGGGCAAAGGCGTTGCCCATAAGGGGCAGCAGCGTTCCGGTTTCTGTGACGGACCTCAAGTTGCGCCGCCGTGCGCGCCTGAAGGGCAAGGAATCCAAGGGGCTGCGTGCGGAACTGGAGGCGCTCTATGGCGGCGGCGAGTTCTGGGAGGACAGTGCGGCCGTGGAGACCGCGGACTTCGGCGAGCAGGGCGTGTTCATCGTGGACAACGTCATCTTGGGCCTGACGGGAGAGGCTGGGCCCTTCTTGTCGGTCCGGGGCTGCCTCGCGTACCGGCCGAAGACGCGCTTTGTGACGGTCGACATGGGTGCCATCCGCTTCGTCATGAACGGCGCGGACATCATGGCGCCTGGCATCACGGAGGCAGACCCTGCGCTGCAACCGGGGGACTGGTGCTGGATCCGGGACGAGAAGAACGGGCAGCCGTTGGCGATCGGCCGCTGCTTGATGCCTGGACCTGAGATGGCGGCGTCCAGCAAGGGCAAGGCGGTGGCGATGGCGCACCACATCGGCGACAAGCTCTGGGCGCTTGGCGAGAGCTGAGCGGCACCGTTAAGGAGGCCCCACCTGGCTTCAGCCCATGCATCGCGTCGCCCTCGTGGCTGCCATCGTCCTGCTTGCCGGCTGCGCAAACGGTTCGCCGCCGGCGGAGCTTGACTGCGGCGACCAGGTCGAGCATCCTTTCGAGGGGCGATGCTTCACTGAACGCGCTGCCCCGAACAACGAGGTCTGCACGGCGTGGCTCGGCGACGGCGTGACCCGTAGCCAGTCGATCTATTGTGAGATCCGCACCGACGGGCATGCCCACGCCCACGTGGACTTCACCGGCCGTGGTTCCGTGACCGTGTATGTACGCAACGAAGCCGGCGAGAAACTGGTGGCGCGCACGATGGGCCCAGGCGAGCAGACCATCAAGGTCGATGACGAGCCGGGGCGCTGGCGCCTCGTGGCGGATTTCAGCGATGCCGTGGGGCCGGTGCGCATCCAGCTCTGGGGCTGATCACGGCACAGCCATAAGGAAAACCGGCTGCGGATATGCTTATTTGACGCGGCCTACTCCTGGAATTGGGATGCACACATGGGCCTAAAGGAACTCTTTGCGCCGAAGCCGGCAACGGCAACGCAGCGCGCGCCGACCGCTCGCGCCGACTACATCGACCTGGAAGAATACACCCAGGACACGGAGCTTTTTGATCAGACCGCCAGTATGATGGTCCGCGTCGCGGAGGTCCAGAAGTACGACGACCTCCGCGAATGCGCCAACTACGTCTACCAGGGCAATCTGCTCCTGTTGGACTTCAGCGCGATCGCCAACGACGACATCGTGCTGCGCCGCGTCACGAGCGACCTCAAGAAGCTCGTGGGCGACATCAACGGCGACATCGCTGGCCTCGGCAAGACGATGATGATCGTGGCGCCCACCGGCGTCAAGATCGACCGCCGCAAGATGCGTAGCGGCTTCTGAGGAACGAAGAGGGCGTTACGTTGACGCCAGGTGACGAAGTCGCCTGGCCGATGCGTAGCGGCTTCTGAGCCAGAGGCGTATTCATAGACGAGCACCTCCAGCGGTAGCCCGAGGCCAGGCTGGGCCTTCGAAAGTGCATCCCAGGCACCCAGCCCAACCCTTTTGACAGTGGCCGTCTCGGAGCTCCTCGTGGCACGCACCACCATCGAGTCGCACTGCCCGGTCTGCCCGGCAGAGACCCTCGAGTACAATTCGGAGACCGTCGACCTTCCCTACCTTGGCGAGAGCCTGGAGACGATGCTGCGGTGCACCGAATGCGGCTACCGCCACACGGACTTCATCCTCACGGCCAGCAAGGAGCCGACCCGCCATTCATTCGTCGTCGAAGAAGGCGACGACATGATGGTCCGCGTTGTGCGCAGCAGCAGCGGCACCATCCGCATCCCAGAACTGGGCATCTTGGTGGAGCCGGGCGTGGCCAGCGACGCCTTCATCTCCAACATCGAAGGCATCCTGGTCCGCGTTGAGCGCATCCTGGGCCAGTTGCTCAACGATGCCGACTCGGATGAGATGCGTGCGAAGATCGAGGCGCTCCAGGCCCGCATGATGGCCATGCGCGATGGCGAGGCGCCTCCGGCGACGGTCATCATCGAGGATCCGTTCGGCAACTCGGCGATCCTGCACGACAAGACCACCATCGAGGTCATCCCGCCGGAGGAAGCCTCGAAGCTCAAAGTGGGCATGTTCGTCCACAACCTGAACGAGGAAGAATAGGAGAAGGACGGGCCGCGGCCCGTGTTGACCGGGGCTCGGGCCGGCTTACGTCGAGCGCAGGACGCCCAGCGTCGGCTCGTAGACGAGGCCCTTGTCCATCAAGCGGTTGAGGGACTCTTCGATGGCCTCGTCATCGGCGCCTTCGGCGGAGGCCTGCGCGTCGGCCAGGATGTCATCCCAGCGGGCGCCGTCCTCGCCTTCGAGCTTCTGGACGATGGCCAGGATGGTCTCGTCGAAAGCATCCTGCTCTGTGTCGGCCTCTTCGGCCTTCGGGGCGGCGGCTTCCGGGGTCCAGGTGGGTTTCTCGACGGCGGCAGGGGCTTCGACCTCGTGCGTCTCGAAACTGCCACCCGGTAGCAGGCCCTTGAGGGCGCCTTTGACGACCTCGTAGTGGCCGCTGACGTCGAGCAGACCGTAGTGTTCCTGGGCCAGGAGGGCGCCTTCGGCGACCTTCTCGCGCACGCCAGCGGCCATGAGCTTGGCTTTGTCTGTGTGCGGGTCCTCGCGGACCTTGCCCAGGGCCTGGATGCGCTCGACGGTCTGGGCCGCGGTCGTCATGACCCAGTGGTCGCGGGTCGCTTCGTCGACGACGCTGACGGTCTCGGGGCGGATGCTGACGAAGACGCTACCGGGCTCGGGCTCGTAGGTGCGGGCCTTCCCGGTGACGGCGATGAAGCACGGCGGCTGCAGCTCGGAGATGACCTGCGCCGCTTCGGCCTGGTACTGGCCGGCGTAGACCGTGAAGACGCCGCTGGGGTCGCTGATGCGGCAGCGGTAGACGTCGCCGGCTTCGCCCACGGGCTCCACCTCGGTGCAGACGCCCACGACGTGCAGTCGGTTGACCTTGGCGCCCAGGGGCGTGACGAGGAAACTCGGGTCCTTCTCGCCTTCGCCTTGGATGTGGGCGCGGGCTGCGTTGAACTCCTGGCTGAAGACGCGGTGCGCGATCTCCCTAACGAACGCCATCTAAGCCGCCTCCAGGGCGTCAAGGAGGGCTTGTGCCTGCTCTTCGACCTTCAGGTCGGCGGGCTTGACGGTGCGGGCGATGAACATGGCGCCGAACTCGTCGATGAGGACGTTGCCCTGGACCTTGTAGACGCGCCCGCTGAGCTTCTCTTGCAGGCGTTCTTGGATGACCTCGGAGCGGAACGCGTCCTTGGCCATGGCCTGGCATTCTTCGAGGGTCTTTCCTAGAAGTGCCTCTGTGAGTTCGCGGTTGCAGATGACGCTCATGGCACCGGTGCCGTCGTCGAGGACGCCCTTGATGCGCAGATCCGGGACGCTGTTGTCGCGGATCTGGCTGCCGTGGACGACCCGGTTGGTCTCCGGGTCGCGGAACACCAGGCCGCTGCCGTCGCGGACCTCCAGCATGGTGGCGATGACGACGACGTCGTTACCGCCGCGCTCCATGAGGTCACACAGGGCGATGGGGGGCGTGTCGGAGAGGGTATCGGCATCGGGCAACTGGATGTCGGCCGGCGTGATGGTGGCGTCGCTGTCGAAGTTGAACTGGGGCACGCCGCGGTAGGCGCGCACGTAGCCGCCGGCGATGGTGACGACCTGGTCTTCCTTGAGGCCGGGGTCGCTCCAGGCTGTGAACTCGACCTTGCCGGATTCGTCGGCGATGGTGCCCCCGAAGATGGTCTTGGGGGCGTCCTGCACCGTGATCTGGCGGCTGCTGATGTCTAGGATGCGTCCGGTGATGCTGAGGCCGCGGTCGCCGGCCTGTAGGTCGCCGATCTTGACTTCGCGGAACACTTCGGGGGTCTTCGGGAGGGCGTCGGCGTCGCGCTTCTCAAGGCGGGTGCGGTCGCCGAAGTTGAGTTGGACCTCGTTGCGCCATTCCTTCGTGTAGGCGCCCTGGATCTCCAGGACGTCGCCCTTCTCGATGCCTTCGAGCGGGCGCCAGGAAGTGTAGGCGCGGGTGGCGGTCTCGTCGCCGAGCATCCCCCACACGATCTCCTTGTCCTCGCCACGGGCGTGGACGGTCTTCGTGTTGATGCTGATGACGCGGGCCAGGAGGTTCACGGAGGGCACGTTGCCAGGCAGGTCTGCCAGCTTGGTGCGTTCCGTGGTTGGGGCGACGGCGGCCGCCGGGGGTGCGCCGCCGGCGGCACCGTGGTGGCGCAGGATGGTCCGGACCGCCTGGTCGGCAGGCACGCCGTAGTCGAGGTATTTCTGGAGCTCGGCCGTGATGTCGGCTTCGTCGATCTCCGTGCCGAGCTTGTCGCTCAGGGCTGCTTTGATCTGCGCCAAGGCGGCGCTGATGTCGTGTTGTTGCATGGTCTCACCGTGGCGGCCAGTTGTGTGGTAGCGGGGCCGCAGGCTGGACAAGCACGGGGGCAGCACAAGTGGCTGCGTTCACGCCCAGGCCTGTCCGGTTTTACCTATCCTGCCCCCAGGTATAGAGCCTGGGGGTCTGGGTGGGTGGAACCACTGGAGCAAATGGAGATTCAGCGTCGGGCGATGGCCACGAAGGCCACAAGGCCGATGGCCACGAAGGCCACGCCCAGGGATGGCTGGTTGACGCCAGGTGTGCCGGCGTCGCCGGCGGCCCCCTGCTCCTGATCCACGACATCGCCGAGGAAGACGTTGATGACCGCGTGGTCCCCGGTCTGGGCGTCGTTCAGGAGGAACTGGCCTTCCCTGTCGAGTGGGAACGGCGCCGTGTCATACAGATCCGGGCCGGCGACGGCCCAGCTCAGCCCGAATCCTTCGAGGGTCAACGTGTGTTCGACGTCGTCGGCGTTCAGGATACTGAAGACGTACCAGTCGCCGACAGTGCCATTGTAGATCGGGCCGTCGACCGTGTTCCACGTGAACCCGTCGGCGTCGACCTCGACGACCCACTCGCAAGGAGCGGTCTCGGTGCAGGCCTGGTCGTCCGCCTGAGCTGACGCGAAGGGGGCCAATACAGCAAGCGCGAGGATCAACGTACGGAACATGGTGGGCAGTGAGTGTAAGGGTAGAAAAAGGGGGAAGAGCCCGGCCTGGTGGTCTTAGGCCGGGGCGGGGTCGCCTTCGGGCTCATCGGACGCGTCTTCGTCCTTGATGCCCTCTTCTTCCTCGGCTTCGAACGCGTCCTCGGCCTCGGGGTCGTCGTGGTCAGCGCACGGGCCACGGGTGTCGTTGTGGCGTTCGTGGGCGGCCCAGGCACTGCGACCGACGACGATGGTCTTGTTGCCATCCTCACCTTGGTGGCAGACGACGACCTTGGCCTTGTCATCCACGTGGTCGCGGACCTTGTCCCACTTGGCGCTCAGTCTGTCGAGGCGCTCTTCCATCTTCTCGATCTTGTCGAGCGTCTTGTTCTGGGCGGCCTGGATGCGGACGATCTTGGCCTCGTAGGCCGCAGTCTGGTTCGCGGTCAGGTTGTCGCCTTCCAGCTTCTCCATGAACTTGACCTCGAGCTTCTCAAGGGTGACGATGCGGTGTTCCAGCGCGTCGATGGCTTTGATCAACGCGTGGGCGGCCCGGCGGGCCTGCTTGCCGTGTTCGTAAATGTCGTCAAGGCGGTCACAGGCAGGCAGGTCGCGACCCGTCTCGTTCTCGTAAGCGTCGCAACGGGCCTGCGCCTTGGCGATCGTCGCGTTGCGGCGCTCCTCGTGCTTGGCTTCGTGTGCTGCGCGGCGTTCATCGCGCTCGGCAGCCTTGTCGGCCGCCTTGTCAGACTTGCTAGACGCCTTCTCTTTGGCGGCGTCAGAGTGGTCGTCTTCGTGATCAGGGTCGGCCAGTGCAGGAGCGGCGATGGCGCCGACGACGAACAGGCCGATGGTCAGTAATGCTAGGGTCTTCATTCCAGGTCCTCCAGGGTTAGACCTACATCGCCTGCCGAGAGTATATAAGGCGCTTCGGGCGTTGTTCGAATGGTCCAGGGCCTACGCCCCAGACATACCCACAGGGACTCAGCCCCAGCGGCCGCCAGCCTATGCCTTGACGGGGTCTACGAGTGCCTCGTATTGGCGGGATTTGCCGCGGCAGACGCCGCTCTCACGGGCGGCCTTGCGCACCGCCCGGGCGACGACCTTGCCGACGCGGGGGTGGAAGACGCTGGGGATGATGTACTCGGGCCCGAGCTCCTCGGGGGTGACGAGGCTGGCGATGGCCTCGGCGGCCGCGATGTTCATCGCCGTGTTGATGTCTGTGGCACCCGCCGACAAGGCGCCCGCAAAGATGCCCGGGAACGCCAGGACGTTGTTGATCTGGTTGGGGTAGTCGCTACGGCCCGTGGCCATGACAGCGATGCCGGGACCGGCCTCTTCGGGCGTGATCTCAGGATCCGGGTTGGCCATGGCGAAGATGATAGGCTTGGCCGCCATCTTCTCCACATCGGCCCGCACCAACAGGTTGGCGCTGCTCAGGCCGACGAAGATGTCGGCACCCACCAGCGCTTCCTTGAGGCTGCCCGAGAAGCCTTCGGGATTGGTCATCTCAGCATAGGCCTTCTTGGCCGCGTTGAGGTCGGAGCGCCCCTTGTGGACAGCGCCCTTGGAGTCGCAGCCGATGACGTTCTTGGCGCCGTAGCGGACCATGATCTTGCTGCAGGCGGTGCCACTGGCACCGACGCCGCTGACGACGATCTTGCAGTCCTCGATCTTCTTGCCCACGACCTTCAGCGCGTTGATCAGGCCGGCCATCAGGACGATGGCGGTGCCGTGCTGGTCATCGTGGAAGACCGGGATGTCCAGTTCCTTCTTGAGGCGCTCTTCGACCTCGAAGCAGATGGGAGCCGCGATGTCTTCGAGGTTGATGCCGCCGAACGTGGGAGCGACCGCCTTGACGAAAGCGACGATCTCATCGGCGGTGTGTAGGTCGATGCAGAGGGGGAACGCGTTGACGCCGCCGAACTCCTTGAAGAGCTGGGCCTTGCCTTCCATGACCGGCATGGCGGCTTCAGGTCCCAGGTTGCCAAGACCCAAGATGGCGCTGCCATCACTGATGACGGCGACCGTGTTCTTGCGGATCGTCAGGTTGTGGCTGGCGACGCGGTCTTCAGCGATGGCGCGGCAGATGCGGGCGACACCGGGCGTGTAAGCGATGCTCAGCTCGGCGCGGGTCTTGAGGGGGAGTTTGCTCGTGACCTCGATCTTGCCACCCAAGTGGGCCAGGAAGGTCAGGTCGGAGACGGCCACGACGTTGACGCCATCCATGCCTTGCAGGCCATCGCGGACCTTTCGCTCGTGCGCTTCGTTCTCCGTCTCGATGCTGATATCACGGATCAGGACCATGCCGTTCTGCTCGGTCCGCACCGTGTCGATGGCGCCGATGCTGCCGCCCAGTTCGCCGATCCGCGTCGCGATCTTGCCGAGCATTCCCGGCTTGTTCTGGATTTCTAGGCGCACCGTGACGGAGTAGGCGGCGGACAGGTGAGGCATTGTCCGTTGCCATTGCGGCGAGGTTGATAGAATCGCCCCCACGAGTCCTCAGTTGGCCATGACCTGTCCGGCCTCGGGCACCTCGATCGCGTCCGTGGGTATGCGGAACCAGAACCGACTGCCACCGTTGTGACGCTCATAGCCGAGCTGGCCCCCGTGCGCCTCGGCGATGCCTTTGCTCATGTACAGGCCCATGCCGGCACCATCCGCCTCGTGGGCAAGTTTGTGCAGTTGCCCGAAGGGCTCGAACAGGTTGGCCTCAGCCCCGGCGGGGACGCCCACGCCGGTGTCGTCGACCGTGATGGCAGCCCAGCCCGCCTCGACGACGAGCTCGACGCGCACCCGCCCTTCGCGCGTGAACTTGATGGCGTTGCTGACGAGGTTGGCCAACACCTGTGCCAGTCTGGCCGGGTCCCCCCACACCCACGCCCGGTCCTTGATGTCCACCTCCAGTTCGAGGCCGGCTTGCCGGGCGCTGTCTGCGAAGTTGGCCACCTCCTCGCGCACCAAGGCATCGAGCGAGACCGGCACGCAACGCAGCGGCAACCGCGAACCATCCAGTTTGGCGACGTCCAGGATGTCCCCGATCAGCGTCGAGAGGCGACGGATGTTGCGGTCCAGGATGTCCAGGCTGTGGATCTGTCGGTCGTTGAGGGGGCCGCGTTCAGGGCTGCGCAGCAGTTCTACTTGGAGCCGTACCGGGGTCAACGGCGTATTGAGTTCATGGGATGCAGCGTTCAGGAGGTTCGACTTGAAGCGATTGAGCTCCTGCAGTTTTTCGACCTCGGCACTGTGCAGGTCGGCCAAACGACGCTGCTCTTCTGCCGCCCGCTCCTCTGTCACGTCCTGGAGCGTCACCAGATGGCCTTCTCGCGGCCCGGCCAGTCGTCGCAACGTGACGCGCAACACAGGTGCCCCATGAAGCTCCGCGTGCACCGGTTCGTTCCCAGCGCTCTCGGCCAAGGATTCGACGAGCTCGACGAGGGGCCCGGGCAACACGTCCGCGATCAGGGCGCCCCGGGAGAGGTCCAGGTCGCCCGTCAGGCGGGCCGCGGCCGCATTGGCGTCGACGATGCGCCCGGCCGGATCCACGGCGATCATACCCTCGGACGCCGCGTGCATGATCGCCTCCAGCTCGGCCGTCCGGACGAGCAGTTGCCGGGCTTGGCCACCGATGACGATCTGGTCGACGCGGCGCATGTAGGCACTGATCCCCAGCACCAACGTGGCGGCGATGGTCAGTAAGGAGGCGTTCATGGCCGTCGACGGGGCGACGGCGCCTGTGGCGCCTAGCACAGCAGCACCGAAGACGTTGAGGCCACCGACCGTGACCACGTGGCTGGCAGACAGCAGCAGCCCTGCCACGAGGGGGGCCAGAGCAAGGTAGATCGCGGCGTGGTTGGCGTACTGCGTGCCCATGTTGCTGAGCAGGGCCCCCCATACAGCGGCCCACGTGGACCAGATGAGCACGTGGGCGGCCAAGGTGGTCGACCGCTTGGCCACGAAGAATGCCAGCAGGGCGATGACCCCCAGCGCGTGTGAGATGATCGCCAGGGAGTCCTCCCAGTACGGGATGGCCGGACTGACCGCGTAATGGATCAGCGGCGCCCCAGCCTGGCACAAGAGGAGGTAACCGATGGCGATGGACGCGACGTAGCGTTGGCGGCCGAGCTGAGGGTCGCGTTGGAAGTGGCTCCTGCTCGCGCCTGTGACGACGTCCGCCATCCACAGGAATCCGGATAGCAGGCGTATAGGCGTTCGGCCAGCTTACGGCGACGGGACCTGCATGGAGAGGCAGTGGATGCCTCCCATGCCCCAGATCAGGTCACGGTGGTCCAGAGGGACCACGCGCCGGGTAGGGAACAGCCCTGTCAGGACCGCGAGGACCTCTTCGTCCTCCGGCCCACCGAACGTCGGTGCCAGGACAGCGTGTTCGGTGATGAGGAAGTTGGCATAGCCCGCCGGAAGCGGCATGCCATCGTCGGTGATCTGCGGTTCGGGCATCGGGAGCTCGATGACGCGCAGCGGGCGCCCCTTGGCGTCCTTGGCCGCGCGGAGGCGACGGATACCTTCGGCCAGAGCATCGTGGTCCGGGTGGTCTGACGGAGCGCTTGCGGCCACGACGACGCCGGGCGCCACGAAACGGGCGATGGTGTCGATGTGGCCGTCGGTGTCATCGCCCTCGATGCCTTCGTCCAGCCAGATGACCTTCTTCGCCTTGAGGTGCTCCTTGAGGACGTCTTCGAACTCCTCGGGCATCTGGTCGCGGCCGCGGCACACGGATTCCGTCGCCAGGAACGTGCCTTGCCCATCGGTCTCGACCGCGCCACCTTCCAGCACGAAGTCGACCCGCTCCATCGTGTCCTGGACGCCGGCCGCCTCGAGGCGGTCCATGACGGCGTTGTCCGCCATGAGACTGTCATATTTGCGGCCCCAGGCGTCGAAGCGGAACTTGAGGGGCTTGGTGCTGCCGCGGCCGCTGACGAGTGTCAGGGGCCCGTAGTCGCGGATCCAACTGTCCTGGTGCTCGACGGCCACGACGTGGACGTTGTCCAGGTGCGCGACCGCCTTGGCGGCGTCTGCCTTCAGCTCCGGGTGGACGAGAAGATCGACCCGCTGGGGCGCAATGGCCTCCATCGCCTGCACGAAGACAGCGCGCGCTTTCTCCACCCTGTCGGGCCAAGTGAGCGGGTCTCGGGGCCACACGAGCCAGACCGATTGTTGGGGTTCCCACTCAGCAGGGAGGCGCCACGTCATGCGTCCGCCATGGGCCCGGCGACTTCAGGCTGTCGTCGACTTGAGGCGGTGGGCCCACTGGCTGCGCAGCTTGCCCATTTTCGGCGAAATGACGGCCTTGCAGTAGCCCGCGGTCGTGTTGCGGGCGTAGTAGTTCTGGTGGTAGGGCTCGGCGGGCCAGAACTTGTCCAGCATGGCGACCTCGGTGACGATGGGCTGGTCGAAGTGCTCCTGCATCTTGTCGATCGCGGCCCAGACGACATCCTGCTGGTCGGTGACAGAGGTGAAGACACAGGAACGGTACTGGGTGCCGACGTCGGCACCTTGGCGGTTCATGGTCGTCGGGTCGTGCAGGCTGAAGAAGATCTCCAGCAGGTCAGGCAGCGGCAGCACGTTGGGGTTGAAGCTGACCTGGACGACCTCGGCGTGGCCGGTCTTGCCGGAGCACACCTGCTCGTAGGTAGGGTTCGCCTTGCGACCGCCGGCATATCCGCTGACGGCCGTCTCGACCCCCTTGAGTTCCTTCATGACGGCCTCGATGCACCAGAAGCAACCGCCTCCGAGTGTGATCTTCATGAATCTGACAGGGTCGGTCCCGACAGCTAAGCGTTGTCCTAGCGGCAGCACACGTCAAGCGGGCCCTCAAGCCCGCCCTGGCGGGGCGGCGTCGGGGAGGCCGCGGCCCGTGGCGCACTCCCCCATCACCCCAAGGTCTGTCCATGGACCGACACAACGCTGGGCCTGGTGCACCCACCGCCCGGCGCAGACTCTATCCCAGGAGATCTCCCTGCAGGCATTGTGGCCTTCGATGCAGTCATGGCCGAACGGATCCGCGGACTTGCCCCCGACGCGGCCCTGGGTATGGCCGAGAAGAACGTGTTCGGCGCGCGCTGCTGGATGCTGGACGGCAACATGGCCTTCGGCGTCCACGACGACGACCTATTGGTCCGCCTAGGGGCACCGGCCGTCGACGCGGTCATCGCAGAAGGGCGAGCACGGCCGTTCGACCCCGTGGGCCAAGGGCGACCTATGGCCCACTACGCCGTCGTCGACGCCGAAGACGTGGCGAAAGACGACGCACTCCTGGAATGGTTGGTGCGGGCCATCGATTTCACGGCGCGACTGCCGAAGGCTGGACATGGCATACGACGACGGGCTGGCTGAACGCATCGCGGACTGCATCCCCCGGCATGCGACGTCGAAGAAGATGTTCGGCGGCATCTGCTACTTGGACCGGGGCAACATGGCGTGTGGCATCGTCGACGACAAACTCATGCTGCGCCTGAGCAAGGACTTGGTCGCAGAGTACCGCAAGGAACCCGATACGGCGGACATGGACTTCACTGGACGCCCCATGCCCAGCATGATGTACGTCCTGCCCGAAGGCATCGCCGACGATGACCAACTGCGCCACTGGGTGGAGCGGGCGTTCGCGTTCACGGCGGGGCTGCCTTCGAAGTAGAGCCCCCGCGTTCCCGGCAATCAGCAAGGATTGCGATGAACGGGCCGCACCCGCCAAATACGCGGCCAGTACTCTAACGGCGATGCGTATACTATTGGTCTTCTTGCTACTTGTCCCGCTGGCTGTGGCCGGCAGCCAAGAAGACCCCGAGATCAAGGACAACGCGGGCGACGTCCGCTGGTCCTACATCCCGGTGTCGCCCGAGCCCGTGCCCTTCCCGACCGAGCACGCCGATTCCTTCGATATCCTAGCCAGCTGGTTCCACAATGAGACCCCGTCATCGATCTCCGTGAGCATGCAGGTGACCGACCTGTCCGCCGTCGATGATTTCGAGTCTACGCCGGACAGTTT
>JBFIDG010000046.1:0-12851 GCA_041581335.1 Thermoplasmatota archaeon | reverse complement strand
GGAAGAGCAACGTGCCTACGACGCGCTTGGCAGACCCAGCCATCACAATCAGTCTCATCGATGTCGAGCGTCGTTTATCTCTTTACTGATTGGCTACCCATTCGGCAAATGCCCGCGCGGCCTGTCCGCGATGGCTGATCTCGTTCTTCTCGTCGGCGCCCAGTTCGGCGAAAGTACGGGCCTCGCCGTCGGGGATGAAGATGGGGTCGTAACCGAAGCCGCCCTTGCCCGCCGCCTTGTCCGCGATGGTGCCCTTGACGCTGCCCTCGAAGTGGTGCGGGACGCCCTGCTCGTCGATGTAGAGCAGGTTGGCGCGGAACGTCGCCGTCCGGACCTCCTTCTCGACATCTTGCAGAAGCCGGAGGATGCCCTGGTTGCCGATCGTCTTGAACACGTAGCTGCTGTAGACGCCAGGGAAGCCCTCCAATGCAGACACGAACAGTCCCGCATCCTCCAGGATGAACGGTGCCTCGAGCCCCGTGGCGAGGAGGTAACCGGCGCCCGCTTCGGCGACGCCGCGCAGTTCGTCGTGTTGGATCTCCGGGTAACCGCGGCTGTCCTGGATGACGGCGATGCCGAGGGGATCGAGGACTGCGCGCATCTCTTCGACCTTGCCGGGGTTTCCGGTCACGAACGTGATGCTGTCAGGGCGGGCCATATCGGCACGACAGGGCCCCTGGGTTTGAACGTGGCGTCCCGCACGGGCACGCGTGGCTCAAACCGCTTCCCGGTACCGTCCGCGCTGCCTGATGTCGTCAAGGCGGCGCATCGCCGCCGTTGCCGATGCGCATCCAGCGTAGCCGTCAAGGAACGCATCCATGAGCGCTTCGGCGCGTGGGTCGGTGGCTTCCAGCGCCTCTTCGACCAAGTGCAGGTCGACGCCGCGGGGCTCGGCCTCTTGCGAGAACTGGCCGAGACCGAAATCGATGAGCACCAGGCTGTCGGGTGCTGCGTCGGGAACGAGCACGTTGCTCGTCGTCAGATCACCATGGGTGAGGCCTGCATCGTGGAGACGGCCCGTGAGTCCGCCCAACAGGCGGAGGCGGGCGGCGGCCACGTCGTCAGGGTCCCCGGGCAACGCATCGCGCAGGCTGCGGCCACGGATCAACTGCAGCACCATGCGCGCCTCGGCGCGGTGGACCTCGTAGACGATGGGGACCGGGACGCCTGCTTGGCGGGCTTGGATGAGCAGGTTCGCTTCGTCGCGGGTACGCTCCATGCGCAGGCGTTCGTCCAAGACGGCGTGGCGGTACGATTTGGGGACGCGGTCCTTGAGGACGACGGCGCGGCCGGACCACGTCGCGATGGAGACGTTGGCCTCAGCGCCGCGCTGCAAAGTCGCCGAGGCCACCGCCACGTCGGCCGGCCCTTGCGTGCCGGCGTCAACGCCGGTGCCGCTCCGCGTCACCGCCACGTCACCTCCACGTGATCTGTCCGTTGGTAGGGTTGGACGCTGGTGTCTGCGATGGAGACCGCCCCCTCGGAGCGCAGCCGCAGCAGGCCCATCCAGGCGATCATGGCGCCGTTGTCCACGAGCACCGGGCGCGGCGGACAATGGAAGGATGCTCCCCGTTCCTCGGCCATCGTGCGCGCCATCGCTTGCAGGCGGGCATTGCAGGCGACGCCGCCGCCAAGGACCAGTTCGTCCTTCTGTGTGTGCGCCATGGCGCGCTCGGTGACCTCGACGAGTTCGGCGAACGCGGTCTCTTGGATGCTGTAGCACACCTCGGGCAAGGGCACCCCGCTGTCGATGAGGCGCTGCGCCGCGATGGCGAGACCACTGAAGCTCATGTCCATGCCCTTGACGGTGTACGGGAGTGGGTGCAGGTGTTCGGGGCCGCACTTGGCCGCCTCCTGCTCGATCTTGGGGCCGCCCGGGAACGGCATGCCGTTGTCTCGGCCGAATTTGTCGAGGCCGTTGCCGATGCCGACGTCCAGGGTCTCACCGAAGACCCGGTACTTGCCGCGGACGTGGGCAATGACCTGGGTGTTGGCACCACTAGCGTACATCAGCAGTGGGTCGACAGCGTCCGTGAGACCTGTGCCGATCTCCAGGTGAGCGACGCAGTGGTTGACGCCGGTGAGCGGCAGGTCGTGGCGCATCGCAAAGGCGCGCGCCATGGTCGCGGCGACGCGAAGGCAGGGGCCGAGGCCGGGGCCTTGGCTGAAGCTGACGCCGTCGAGCTCCTGCGGCGTGAGCCCTGCTTCGTCAAGGGCCGCACGCAGCACGCCCGGGCCGATCTCGGCGTGGTGGTATGCGGCCTCTCGAGGATGGATGCCGCCTTCTTCGGGTTGCAGCATGTTGCGCTGGTTCGCCAGGATGCGGCAGCGCCCGGGCTCGGCCTCCTCGACGATGCCGACGCCGAGGGTGTGGGCGGTGCCCTCGATGCCTAGGATCGCCACCGGTCACCTCGCGGCCACAGGGCGCTTCGCTGAGAGCCTTCGATGCCTAGGATCGCCACGCGTCACCTCGCGACCGCAGAGCGCTGCGCTGAGTGCCGTCGATGCCTAGGCTCGCCATGTCAGGGGGCTACGCCTTCTTCGCCTTGAGTTCCGCCTCGGCCTTGGCCTTGGCTTCCTTCTTGGCGGCTTCCTGGATCTTCTTGGAGCGGGTCTTGGAGTCGTACCCGGTGACGCCTTCCAGGAAGTCGTTCCAGTTGCGGTGCGTGTCTTGGGCAAGGGCGAGCGCTTCGTCGCCGTCCGCGCCGCCAGCCGCGATGCGCTTGGCGACGTTCTTGTCGGTCTCGGTGTCGACGGTGATGGTCTTCTTGCCGTCCTGCTTGGCCCAGATGCGCGGCATGGAGCCATAGGAACCCTTGAGCCATCCGTCTTCCTCGGTGTAGGAGCCGAACGCAGCCTCGAAGATCATCTTGAAGTCGATCTTACCAGCGTGGCCGGGCTTCACGGGGTACTCTTGCATGCGGTGGCCCAATGATGGCCTTGCCATAAGCGCAGCGATGGCTCAGAGCGCCGCAGTGAAGACGATGGGGCCGTGGAGCATGCGCGGGGCGCCGCCCGAAGGGAAGCCGGTGCCGCTGGGCTGGAGGACGACATCCATCTGCTTCGCCTTGCCCAGGTCCAGTCGCTCGATGCGTTCGTCGAGGGCGCCGTCAGCGATGATGCCGACCGGGCTGTCGTCGATCCAGACGGCCAACTCCAATCCGGCCAGGAGCGTGACATCGGCGTCGATGCGGAGGAGCGCGGAGACCTCGACGGCACCGATCTGCTCCGTCTGCGCCACCACACGACCTTCGACGAGGACGATGGGTATGGGCTCGGCCTGCCGATCTCTGGCGTCGGTGACGGCCAAGGTGCGGGAGCCACCCGCAGGGTCCACGATGCGCAGGCGGACCGTCTCGCCGGAGATGTCTCGGTCGAAGTCCCCGAAGAACCGCCAGTCGCCTTGCTGCGTCATCGGGCCCAGGCCCAGGTCTGCGCCCACATCCACCACGTAGGCAAGACCTGGGAAGGCCGGGAGCTGGGACACGACCATGGTAAGGCTTGAGGATGCGCCTGCGCACGGGCTTGGCAGGCAAGGGCCGCCCAGCGGACCGGTACCTCCGGGCGTGACCTCCAGCTGCATGTTCAAGACGCTGGCCGTGGGAACGGGCTGTAGCTCCACTTCGTGCACGCCACCCCGATCTAGGTCGACGGCCAGCCCGACGGCCGCGAGGACGAGGACGACTGCCCCGACGCTGCCCACGACGAGCCGCTGCATAGGCTCTGACTGGCCGTCGTGCATCAAATCGCTACCGGTCGCAACCTTGAAGCCAGCGGGAGACAAGCGGGAGCCGTGCGCCTGGCTTGGACCATGGGACTCGCGGCGGCGCAGATCGTCGCACTGACGGCGACGTTCTTCGCGCCAGGCTTCGGCGTCCCCACGTGGTCGCACCTGGCCAGCCTGGGCCTGGTGCTGTTGCTATCGGGCCTCGCGTGGCGGCCCTTGACGCGGTCCCGACGCATCCTGGCCATCGGCGCACTCGCTGCGAGCGTTCTGGCCATCGTCTCGGGATTTTACCTTCTGTACTGGAAGGAAGGCATCCGGATCGATGGCTATCAGGACTGGGCCGTCTGGTGGCACGTCGCGTGGTCCTGGGCCGCAGCGGTGTTCTTCTTCCAGCATACCTGGATCAACCGGGTCCAGTTCGTGCATTTCTGGCGTCGCACCTTCCAAGCGGTCGGCCCTGCGACCCTCCACCTCGGCGCCTATGCCCTCCTCCTTGCGGCGTTCGCGATCACGTGGACATTCGGCAAGGGATGGTTCGATGGCGGCAACTACATCGCACTCAGCTTCGCGGCGTGGCTGACCTGCGCTGTGCCCGCATACATCCTCTGGATGGTCCGCGCGCTGCGCAGCAGGCCCATGAGTTGGGGCTGGCGCCGCGCCATCGATCTTGGGCTCGTGCCGGCTTCGGCGTTGGCGACGCTGTCAGGCCTGCCGCTGGTCTTCTTCGATGCGTGGCTCGATGCGGCGGGCCTGAAGTACGCCAGCAAGTTCTGGCACGTCTGGCCCAGCGTCCTGTTCGCCGTCCTGGTGTTCGCACACAGTGTGCAGGTCTGGAGTGCGGTCCGGCGCCACTGGCAGGCGCTTGGTGCAAACAAGCGGCCCCAATGACCGCCTGAACGTCGATACATTCGACAAGGTCACCAAGCTCCTTTAGTAGGAGATACGACCCGTTTCTACCTATGCTCCTGAAAGTCTTCGTTTCGGCCCTGATGGTCTTCGCCGGCAGTGTCGGTGTGCTCCGTGCCTCGGTCGTGACGGAGAACTACTTGCTGCTCGTGGCCGGGCTGGCCCTGGCCGTCACCGCAGTCCTGCTGGGTCTGCGCCCTTCCGACGGCGCCCGCCTCGCCTGATCGTCTAGAAGACGAAGGGGACCGGGATGAACGTCACGATGAGCACCGCGATGGTGATGCCGGCCGCGATGCGACGCTTCAGGTCCAATCTCACGCGGTCGTTGAGGGGCGGCGGATGGCTGACGCCCATGAAGAGGATCAAGATGGCGAGCAGCAGCCAGGTCTGGAACTGGAACGCCAAGTAGAACAGCACGCCCACGGCGCCGTAGGCGGCGAAACGCATGTTGTCGCCCAGGATCGCGCGGGCCACGTGACCACCATCGAGCTGGCTTGCGGGGATCAGGTTGAGACCCGTGACGAAGATGCCGATCCAGCCGGCGAAGTAGACCGGATGGGTGAGGTAGTCGCCGCTGCCGAGGCCCAGCTTCTGCAGGCCCGTGACCAGCAGCGGGTCGCCGAAGCGCACCAGCCCGTCGTCCCAGTCGACGCGGATGTCCGCCGCCGTCGTGTTCTCAGGGAACGTGATCGTCCGCAGCGTCACGTTGCCACCGGGCAGGGTCCCGTCGAAGGTCTCCTCGACCGGGTCCGCGGCCTGCACTTTCGCCGTCACCGTGTAAGACCAAGTGTCCCCGGGCGGCGCCTGGAGCGTGAGGACATAGGTCCCTGCGGTGGCGTTGGTGAGCCGGAGGATGGTCTCGCCAGTGGCCGATTCGTCCAGGTCATAGCTGGCGTCCAGGTCGATGATCGGGCGGTCACGGTCGGGGATCGCGATGCCTTCTGCGTCCGTGAGCACCATGCCCAGCAGCAGGATCGGGACGGCGATGATCAGACCGGCGATGGGGCCGCTGGCACCCACATCGAAGAGCGCCTTGCGGTCAGGCAAG
Organism: Thermoplasmatota archaeon; assembly: GCA_041581335.1. GTDB lineage: Archaea > Thermoplasmatota > E2 > JACPAO01 > JAHFTW01 > JBFGSX01. The sequence continues at coordinate 7,170 of JBFIDG010000046.1, read as the reverse complement.
GGGTCCTTGAGGCGGATGAACGCGCCCAGCGTGCCGATGGGCATAAAAAACGGCGGGAACGGGATGAAGTACGGTAGCGACGCGCGCAGCCCATGCTTGCGGGCCGCCATGTAGTGGGCCATCTCATGGATGCCCAGGATCAGCATCAGAGGTAGCGCAAGGGTCAGGAAGCCCCACAGCAGGTGCTCTGGACTCCACAGGACACTCCAGCGCCACGCTTCGTCGGCGTGCCGATAGCCCTGCCAGTAGATGGCACCACTCATCACGGTCGTGACCAGCGTGGCGGCCAGGAGAATCCAGTTGACGCGGGTGCTCTTGTCCAGCACGGGGGCCCGCGGCGCGATCACCAGGATGTCCTCCCCGCCGTCCCGGCGCAGGAAGACGATGAGGTCACGGTCCTTCTCGAGCAACGCCTTGCGGGCCGCGTCGAAGCGGCTTTCGAGCTCCGCCTCCGGGAACATCAAGAAGTACATCCGGGCGGTGCCACCCGGCATACGGTCTTCCCGCGCCTCGTAGATGCGGAAATGCTGCTCCACAATGCTCCGGAAGGGGTCGTCCACCATCGAGGATCATGCCAGGGGCGGCTGGTACTTGAAGAGCCTCATCGCGGCAGGATACCCGGGGTGACCTTGGCGACCGCTTCACGGGATTCCTTGGGCGAGAAGACCCAGAAGCGCCAGTGGTCCATCCGGGCGGCCTCCATGACGCGGACCAGCTGGCTGGCTTCCGCCAGCGGCGTGATGCTGCCGTCCCGGCGCAGCACCCGCAGGCCCAGCTCCTTGAACTTCGGGGGGTGCGGGACATCCAAGATGACGTGATGGTGCGGCACGCCTGCTGCATCAGCGATCTCATCGCCGAGGGCACGTCTGGCCCGGGGGTCCCTGGAGAGGGCTTCGATGGCGGGGTTGCGGTCCTCTTCACGGCCTTCGTAGGCCCGCTTGTAGAGGCGGCGACGGTCCAGGCGCTGCGTCAGGGACGCCGCGACACCTCCGGCGGCCCGGAGACGCGTGAGCAGGCCGTCGTCGGTCTCGCGCCCGACTTCCTGCAGGGTGAACGCCCCTTGGTCGACGGCGGCGAGGATCGCCGCCTGGAGCATGGATTCGGAGGCCCGGACCGTGTGGTGCAGGTAGACCGCAGGGTACATCAGGAACCGCATGGCGAGCAGGCTTTCCGCGCTCAGGATGCCAGACTCCCGCAAGACGACGCCGTGTTCGTCGTCCCGCGTCAGCACCCGCATCAGGCGGTCCGGGTCGACGCTCGTGCGCACGCCCGTGTAGTGGGCGTCGCGTAGCAAGTAGTCCATGCGGTCCGCGTCGATGGGGCCACTCACCAGCTTGGCCAGGTCACCCCGACCGAGCACAAGTTCCGAGACCGCGATGGGGTCCAGGCCACCCTGCCTCAGCAGGTCACCAAGAGGGCCCCAGCGGACCAGGTCGACGCTGATGTCCTCGTGGCGATGGCCTTCGGCCACCAAAAGCTCCTCGAAGGCGTGGCTGAACGGGCCGTGGCCCACGTCGTGCAGCAGCGCACCGGCGCGCACCGTCTTCTGTTCATCTTGGTTCAGGCCCAATGCATCGGCGAGTTCGCCGGCGAGGTGGTACGCGCCGAGGCTGTGCTCGAAGCGCCGATGGTGCGCGCCTGGGTAGACCAGGTGGGCGGTGCCGAGCTGACCGACGCGGCGCAGACGCTGGAATTCAGCGTGATCGATGATGGGTACGACCCAGTCGTCGAGCACGATGCTGCCGTGGATGGGGTCGCGGACCGAGACGGTCACAGCGTTGGGACCGGGGGCGGCGCCTTAGGCCTGTCCGTCCGGCGCGGGCCGCACAGCCGGCAAGGCGCTGGTCCGGCGCACGAACCACTCTGGGCGGTGCAGCCGAGCCACGCCCAGCCCGGCCAAGAAGGCCGCCAGGCCAGTGAGGCCATGGATGACGGCCCGCACGGGGGCGTCCTGGCTGGCGACGACGGTGCCGATGCCCACGTACTCCGCGCCGTGTTCGTAGACGATCCAAGCGGAGAACGGCAGTTCCAGGAAGACGATGAGGGCCACGGCGGCGCCGATCCCGGCAGTGACCGGCCACGCCAGCGCACGACCCATGGAGCCGATGCGGTCACGAGCGGCGCGGGCCACCGCCCAGGCGACGAGCAGCACCGCAGAGGCACGCCAGAGGGCCAACAGGCCCGGAGCCGTGTCGTAGTCGACGCCGCTGTCCGAGACGAGCTGGAACGACCCGGTGACCGTGTTCCCGATGGCCCACAACAGGCATGCCGCCAGCATGGCGGGCATCAGGCCATCGGCCGGCCGCAGGGCCACCAGGCCGAAGATCGTGACGGGCAGCAAGGCGAAGACCCAGGCCCAAAGGACGCCGGCGACGAACCAGCTGGCCAGACCGGCCCCGGCAAGCCCGAGCGCCACCATCGCCAGGTACGTGATGACCAGCCCGAGGCTCCGCTCCTGATGGCGGCCTTCCAGCACGTCGTCGGCCCGCAGGAGCCGCAGGACCGGGGTCTGCATGGCGAAGGCAGGCAGCAGTGTGATGAGGATGAGCAGCGAAGCCTGGCTGTGGCTCCGCGCCGTGAGGCCGAAGACCCGCCCCGCTTCCAAGGCTTCGTTGGGCAGTGGCGCCAGCGCGCCCGCCCCTAAGGCCACCGCCGCCAGCACGCCCATGGCGGCCCATTCGGCGCGGCGGATGGCGATCCAGGCGTCGTGGGCCGCGAGGCCGCGAGGCCCGTCCCGGACGACGTGCCCAAGCTGCCAGACCTTGATGCCGCCCATGACGAGCAGGGCGAGGCCTGCCAAGGCGCTCAATGGCAAGGCGAGCATGTAGGGCAGCGCTTGAGGATCGTCCTCCGGCAGGGCCAGCATGACCTGCAGGCTCCCCCAGACCAGGACGGCCAGGAACGGCACGGAGAGGGCCAGGGCGGCCATGTGGCCGCGCAGGGCCTGGGCGGGGAGCATGGGCGCCGATGGCGCCCCCAGCAGCCGCGCCGCCGAGACCAAGATCCCCATGCTGGCGGCCAAGATGAGCGCCAGTGGACCGATGTAGACCGACGGCACGGCGTCACCGTTGAACAGCACGGGGCTGACGCCGAACACCGCTTGCCGGGCGACGTCTATCGCTTGGTAGTTGAACATCGCCGTCTGCAGGAGCAGCACCAGCAGATAGGCGCTGACGAAGATGGTGGCCAGGGGCAAGATACGCTGGCGCACAGGGGCGCGGGCCATGATGCCGGCCGCGGCCGTGAGGGCGGCAGCCACCAGCAGTCCGGTCAGGGCGACGAGGTTGCCCTGCACCGCGGCGCGCTCGTCGAAGCCGAGCGTGACCTCCTCGGGCTTGAGGAAGGTCTCCAATTGTGCCTCTGCGGCGAGGGCGATACCTGTCAGTGCGACGACCGCCATGGCCGCTACCAACAAGGCCCGGAGATTCACTGCTTGACGAGCCGCCTGCGGCGGGTTAAGCCTTGGGGTCCGCCCGATGGAACGGCTTGTCGAGGAACTCCATCTCGAAGCTGCTGCCGAGCGTCACACGCAGCCCGTCACGGGCTGCGACCGTCGGCACGCCGGTGGCGTCGGTGACCTTCTGCGCCCAGACGCCCGGGTCGTTGTCCCGGAGCGTCTTGTAGCCGAAGTGGGTGAGCAGCATCAGCTTGGGTTGGATCTGTTCAGCCAGCTGCATGACATCGTCTGTGCACATGTGCCACGGGATCCGGTCGCTGCCGCCGCGGGTCATCTGGCAGACCACTACGCGGCTGCCTTTGTGCCAGTCCGCCAGGCCATCATAGTACTGGGTGTCGATGATGTAGCTGAACTGGCCGTGGGTCAGTTTGAGTTTGTAGCCGACCGTGTCCGGGTCGCTGTGGTGCTGCTTCGTGGCCATCCCTTCGTAGACGCCGTTGAGGAGGAACTCGGATCCGGGTCCGACCTCGTGCACGTTCTGCAGCATCTTCTGGTGGTGCTTGCGGACGATGGGGCCGACCTGTTTGCCGTCCCGCTGCCGGGCGCCGCGCAGCACGCTCGGAGGCGCCACGAGAGTGCCTTTCTTGTCCAGACCGGCGCGGGTGATGCCCTCCAGCAGCACCGGGGCATCGGTGCAATGGTCAAGATGGGCGTGGCTGACGAGGATGGCATCGGTCTTCGTGGGGTCGAGGCCGTAGCGGTGCATATGCACCAGGGCCCCGGGTCCGGGGTCAATGTTGCAGCGTAGGCCCCGGTCGCGCAGATAGAGGCCGCCGGTCTGGCGGAGCTGGCTGATCGTCGTGAACCGGCCTCCGCCGGTCCCCAGGAAGGTCAGTTCGGTCACTCGAGTTCACAACGCTAACGACTCCGAGGGGTGATGAAAAGGGCTCCGCCTCGCCGTCGGGGTTCGCGTTGCTTAAGCCTGAGGCCTCCGTGGGGCCGGTGTGGCAGTCGATCTGTTGTCCATCGTCATCGGCCTCGTCGTCGGCGGCGCCGGCGCGACACTGGCCCTGACGACCCTGGGCAGGCGCCAAGAGACGCCAGTCCAGCGGGAGAAACTGACGAGCGCCTGGCGCCTCAGCGAGCTCCAACAGCCTGTGCTGATCGCCCGGGACGTCGTCGACGTGGACGTGCCCGCCAAGACACGGGTCTACGCCAGCGGCCTGGTCGACCCCGCGGTCCAACAGGAGTGCCAGGTGTTCCAGGTACCCCCCGTGAACGCAGAGTTCGCTTTGGACCTCGGGCAGCGCCGGGCGATCCTCTTCTTGGCGGGCGTCCACAAGGACGGCTTGGCGCTGTTGACCTCCGACGAGGCGCTGGTCTCCCGGCTGGAGACAGAGTACAAGCGCGTCGCCGACCGCGGCGGCGAGTACATCGAGCGCGTCCGCATCCAGGACCTGAGCGGCCGCACCGGCGTCACCATCGAGACCGAGGGCGTCGTGCAGGACACGCTGCCCTGGAAAGGACGCTTCATGATCCGTCTGGAAGACCAGGGGCACATCATCGGTGTGTTGGTCACCAAGGACCCTTCGCCCCTGCAGGACAAACGCATCCGCGTCAAGGGGACGCTCAAGAAAGGCGAGGGCGGCTACCCCGTTGTCGACGCCCTGGACCTGCGGACCCTTGGCTAGCCCCTCTGCAGGGACCGCGCGCCGACCACCTGCCCTCGGGGCCGAGGATACCCCTCCCCCCTCCTGGCACAACCCTTTTCTATCGTCGACCAGGATGAGACGACATGGGCTCCCGCATGGCCATCTTCCTGGCCTTGGCCATCCTGGCCCCGCTCGCCGGCGCCGAGCAGAACGACGAAGCACTCACCGCGTGCGCAGCCCCGCCGTGCGGCTGGATCCTGCCCACCCTCGACATCGTGGTGGACGACAAGCTGCCCTGCGGCGGCGGCCAGATCATCTACGCCATCGGCCCCCCCGACGACTGCTTCGACATCCTGATGCCCGGCGAGTCCCGCACCTACCCCGCACAGCTCATCCTCAAGTGGGAGGTCAGCGAAGAAGGGACGTACCCCAAGGAGGCGGGCCAGGACATCGTCATCTCGTTCAGTGGCACCGCCAACAACGCCCCGTGGCTCAGCCTTGACGTCCAGGGTGAGGGCATGGTGGATGGCGAGTACATCATCGACGACGTGGCGCTGTTCCACCCGGACAACATGCGCACCCGCACGAACGCCCAGGGCCAGGAATCCTTGTGGTTCTGGTTCGAGCGCGACATCGAGATCACCTTCACGCGCACCGGCGATCCCGGTCCGGCGTCCATCGACACCATCGAGACCCGGCAAGGTGTCTTGGCGTTCTTCATCAAGGCGCGCAGTACCGAGTCCGGGCCGCGCTTCAAGGAGGGCTTCGGCATCGAGGAGTTCCGCTTCAACACCTGCACCGACCCGGCGATCGCCGATCAGGTCGGCCCTTGCCCGCTGGAGACCAAGACCCGCGACGATGGCCCCACCGACCAGGATGTCCCCGGCATAGGCTGGATGGCCCTCCTCGGTCTGTGCGTCATGTTGGCGCGCCGTCAGCGGCAGTGACCCATCGTCCGATCAGATCGCCCCGTTTCAGCGCGAGCACCGGCGCCCCGAAGACCCCCGCCGGCGGTTGATAGAACAAGTGACCTCCCTTGGCGCCTAGCCAGGTGCCAGCGTGGTCCCCTTCGACCTGGACGCGCTGGGGCAGCGCCGGCAGCGGGCCCAAGGCATGGCGGATGTGGTGCAGTCCCTGGACCTCGAAGCGTGCCGCTAGGTCCGCCCGCCATTGCTGTGCGACCGCCTCGATACGCGCCTCATCGACCGGGCGGGTCAGCTGCGGGAAGACCTCTGCGTGGCGCCGCCATTCAGGAAGCCCGTAGAGCTTGGAGACCGTGACCTCGGTGCGTCTGGCCTCCTGCCGATCGGGGCGCTCCTGGATGATGAAGTAGGCATCTGCACCCTGCTCCACCAGCCGCGTGTGGACACGGCGCGTGGTGGTCATGCCCACCTTGGGTAGGCCGCCGTAGAAGGCGCAGTAGACGACGTGGGGCTCTGGCCGCTTGACGCCGCCGAAGCTGCAGACGCAGCGTTCGGGGGCACCTTGGCAGATGGGTTCGAAGATGCACTGGGGCTGATCATCGCGCCGGGCGGGGTCGCCGCGGCCGCGGAAGCACTGGACACATTGCCAGTCGTGGCCTGTGGGCTCGCGGTCCGGGCAGGGGTGCCAACCGTCAGCCCAATAGCCGGTGCAGGTGCGCTCGCCGACGTGCCACTTGAACCTCCCGGCAACGACGCGTGTCTCGAGTTCTCCGGCGATGGCACAGGTGAGGGCGGGGGTGCTGCCGTCCCAGGTGGTGCCGATGATGTGCATCAACGATGCCATGGTCGGCGGTCCAAGACGAAGTCAGTGACGGCAGGGGACCAGAGTGGAGCCACGGCGGACGGATCGTCCAGGAGACGCGTCCGCTTGCGGGCGGCTTCCACGTGTTTCCCAAGCGGCATCCGGGGCAGGTGCACGTTGAGCCAGGCATGGGGGGTGCGGTGGCGTTCCACGACGATGACATGGAGGCGGCCGTCCTCTTCGACGACGCCGCCCGGGGCATCCGGGTGGCCGTCCCATTTGGCGCGGTAGCGGGCGGCGTGCTCGGTGTCCGCCGGGGGCCCGTCGTGCCGGCGCTCCGCCGGTAGCAGATCCGCGGCCAGCACCCACTGCAGTCCCACGAAGGCATCATTCGTC
>JBFIDG010000045.1:0-13324 GCA_041581335.1 Thermoplasmatota archaeon | reverse complement strand
TACATCCTTGGCGCGAGTGTCGGCACGCTCTCGGACACGTTGCTGATCGCCGCGGCCCTAGGCTCGTGGGATTCTTTTGTAGCGCTCGTGATCCTGGGGGCTTGCGCGGCACTCGTGAGCCTCAGCATCATGGCCGGGTTGCCCCTGTTCACGCGTGCCATCGAGTGGCTCATGGAACGGATCACCCACAGCACCGCGGCATTCTGGCTGGCGGCCTCGGCCTTGCTGGCCGTGCCACTGGCGATGCTGCTTTGGTAGCGTCACAAATGGTCTTCGAGATGCACGTACCGCCGCTCGGGTACGGCTTCGTTGATGGCACGCTCCAAACGGTTGAGCACCGCGGCCTGCTCTGCCGCATTCAGCCCGCGGCGCAACTTCACCCCCACACCCAGCAAGGCGGAGCGCGGCTCCAGGTGCATGCTGCGGATCGTGCGCCACGCCAGGAGGTCATCGTCGGCTTCCATGAGGCCACTGATGCGTTGCAGGTCGCCACGTCCCAGACCGCGTCCGATGAGCATGCTACGGACGTTGCTGCCTAGGCACAGAGCGAAGCCCATGAACCGCACCCAATCAGGATGCTGCCACCCGCATCAAAGCCCAACCGGAGGTCAGGCCGGCCACGAGCTTCCAGATGGCGATGACGAGGCTTCCAAAGAAGGCGGCCCTACGGCAATGGCAGATTCGGCGGCCGAGAGGTCATGAAGCCTCCAGGGTCAACAAGACCCTGAGGCTCCCGACGGAGCTTGTGCTCCCGCATCCAATGGATTGCCGGCTCAGAGTGCGATCTGGCCTTCTTTGCTGCGGACGTCGATGTCCCAGAAGCCCCAGGCGCTGAACAGCAGAGCGGGCCACCCAAAGGCGCCGAGGAACAAGAACAACGCCAGGCTCAGGCCAGGGTATTTCTTGTAGCCCACCGAGGAGCTGGGCTCCCAGGCATTGGCCATGACGCTGCCGAGGCTGACGAACAGGGGCGCGTAGAAGACACCGATGACGCCGGGGAACAACAACAGGACCATGACCTGCGCCATGTCGGCCTCTGCGTTGTCCTTGACGTCGAGCCAGAAGTCGGTGCGGCCCGGCAGGCTTTCGCTGTTGTAGACGTCCTTGGGGACCGGCAGTTCGTAACCAGCGGCGACGGCGGCGTTCAACGCGTTCTGGGCGGCGTCGACGGCGGGCTGGTAGTCCTGTTGGGCCTTGGCAAGGGCCGCATCAGCGGCATCGCGGTCAGCGGCGTCGACGGGCATGCCGGCCTGGGCCATCAGGTCGAGAGCCAGGACGGCGTTGGTGGCCTCATCGAGGGCTTTGTGGGCGGCGTCGCGGGCTTTCTCGGCGTCCAGCAAGGCGGGGGAGAAGACGGCGTCCGGCTGGCTGATGGAGAAGCGCTGGGCGACGGCCTCACGGAGTCCGGCGTCGTCCTTGTTGATGATGAACGTGTGGATGGCTTCGAAGAAGCGGTGTTCTTCGCCCAGGCGGGCGTGGTAGACCGTGGCCGCGGCGAGGTCGCGTTCGGCGAGGTCGAGCGCTGCGCTGAGGTCGATGACCTTCGTCATCTCACCTTCGTAGGCGGTCATGTTGTCGGCCGCCAGGGCGACCGCGAGGTTGTCCTGGGCGATGACCAGGTTCTTGCCGATGGCTTCGACCTGGGTGGTCTTGGCCTGGATGTTGACCGATTGGTCATTGTAGGCGTTCTCACCGTAGACCTGGGCCAGGCGGCTCTCCATGGTCTCGTACATGCCGGTGCGGGCGTCTTCCTGGAAATCGTACAGCAGGTACCCGACGCCGGCCGCGGCGACGAGGCCGATGACGATACCAGCGGCGACCTTCTTGCGGGCCGCAGGGTCGGTGTCCTCGTGGCGCTTGGCAATGCCCATGGCCCAGACCCAGGCCAACGGGAAAATGACGGCACGCACAAGGAAGACGATCATCGCTTGGATACCCTGCACCAGGGCCCGGCCTCGCATGGGGCGCGCGAGACTTGGGCCGTTCTAAAGGGCTCCGACGCCTTCAGGAGGGGACCCTGCCTCGCTGGCGCATGGACATGCTGCGCGAAGGGGCCTCCGTCGACGAGGGAGAGCACGTCATCGCGCAGCGCGTGGCCCAGTGGGTATGGGACTTCGCATCATCCGGGTTCGGGCCGGGCGGCGGCTGGAAAATGGTCGACGGAGAGCTCTCCCAGGCGGCCGAAGCGCTGCGCGCCGTGCCTGGAGACCCCGGCCTGACCCCGTATCAGGAGCTCGCGGCCGCGTCGCGGCGTCACGGCCACCATGCTGCACTCGCGGTGATGATCGCCTCCGGCGTCGTCCGACGGGCCCTCGAAGACGAACGCCACGTCATCCCTATCATCGAAGGCGTCCGTCTGGCCCGACGCCAGGCATCTGCGTGGCTCACCGCCCATGCCAAGTCCGGTTCGCGGGCCGAGGCGCTGGCCTTCGTGGACCCGTTGCTGCCCTCCGGACTGTTGGACGGCCTGCCAGACCTGGTGTTGGCCGGCAGCGCCAACCTGGACCGCATCGCCGTCCACGGCGCTGATCTAGAAACCGCGGCGTGGAGCGCCGGCATCCCCATCACACTGGAAGGCGACGAGGGCGACGTGCGGATCCTCGTCGTCGAGGACATCACGTTGACCCGGCCACGCACGGCCGCCGCCATACGCCTTGGGGCCGCTGGCGACGCCGGTACCTGGGAGGATGCGGCCATCGAAGCACTGCGTGCACGCGTCCGTAGCCTCGGCGTGACCCTGCTGGTCTGCAAGAAGGGCATGCCAGAGGACCTGCGGGCCCGCTTGGCCTTCGACCGCGTCGCCACCTCTACGGATGCCGGCCAAGCATTGGTCGCCCGCATCGAACTGGCGACGGGCGCCCGTGAGACCGCCTCCCTTTGGACGGCAGAGCCTGAGGACCTTGGCGTAGGCACGCTACGACGCCGCATCCGCCGCGGCGATTTCTTGCTGTCTGGCGCCGGGCCGACGGCGACGCTCGAGGTACCCGGCATCGGCCCGACCGGACCATTGGCCGAGCAGCGTGCCGAGGCGTGGCTCCGTACCGTCGGTGCGATCTGGCACGACCCCCGCATCCTGCCCGGCGGCGGTGCATGGCAACGCAGCGTGGCCGAGGCGCTCCGGCAAGCGGCCCCGCATGCGCCAGGCAAGGCATCGCTCGGGATGAATGTCGTCGCCAAGGTGCTGGATGACACGGTGGTGGCATTGCTTCGCAACCTTGGACTCGACCCATCACGACAGCGCCACGTAGAAGGCGTCGACGACGCCTACGTCTGCGTCGACGCCGCCATCCGTACCGGATTGGATGTCGCCGTGCAGATGCTGCGCATCGATGCGCGCTTCCGCAAGCGCAGCAGCAACCCCATGGACCTGCGTGGCAACCTGGGCAAGTCAGGCAGCCCGAAGGGCATGCCGGGCGACATCCCGCCGCTCATGTGAGCTGATGACGGCCTCAGGCGGCGCGATGTAGCTAGCCAGTGATGTCCTTGCCCTCGAAGCGCCACATGGCCAGCACGCCGAGCAGGCCGGCCAACGGTAGCATGATGACGTAGTAGGCCAGGTCCAGACCGGCCCGCATGGGTTGGCTCTGTTGGTAGTAGTGTGTCACGCTGAGCCATTTCATGGGCTCCAGCGTCTCGGACAGTGGCGCCAGGCCGCCGATGAAGTACGACCCGAGCACGAACGCGGTCCCGCCGGCCAGCGCGATCGAGCGCCGGTGCACGAACGCCGCCAGGAGGTACGCAAGCATCGTGGCCACCAGGGATGCCGGCAGCGCGTTGAGGCCCACGAGCACGCTGGCCGCCACTTGGTCGGTCTCCCCGAGGGCCAACGCGGCCAGCATCATCAGGACGCCGACGACGGCCGCGACGATGGCCTGCGCGGTCACCAGGACCAAGAGGTGGTTGGCGACGAGCCTTCGTCGTGAGACCGGCGTGCTGAGCAGGATATCGAGCCGCCCACTCTCTTCCGCTCCGGCAAGGATACGAGCCGCGTGGGCGACCCCAAAGATCCCCAGCATCACAGGCAGGAACGCCAGGATCTGCGTGTCCATGTAACAGGCATAATCGGTGAGCGTGGTGCAGTCCCCCAACAGACCACCCAGGCTGTCTGCGTACTCCGCCAACAGGTCGTCCAGGTCGGTCTGGCCGCGGACGGCGGGGTAACTGGCAGCGATGAGGAGGATGAGCACGCCAAGGCCGATGCTCCAGCCGATGATGCCGCCCTTGGCCTCTCGCAGCAGGTGCTGGAAGAGTCCCATCAGGCCTCGTAGAGGTAGAGGATGGCATCTTCCAGCTTCTGCTGCTGGATGTCGACCCGGGCGGTAGGGAGCGTGGCGATGAGGCGGACCAACGAGGCAGTGGGGCCTTGCCATCGGAAACGTACCCGATCGCCCCGGTGCTGGAGGCCACCCACGCCGGGGACGGCGCGCAGTCGTGCAAGGTCGATGGGCTGCGTGAGGCGCAGGGACACGTGTTGCTCCAGCCGTTCGCGCATGGCCTTGACGTGGTCCACGAGCACCAGGCGGCTGTCATTGATCAGCCCGATGCGATCGCAGATCTGTTCGACCTCGTGGATGACGTGGCTGCTCAAGAAGACCGTGCGGCCTGCGGCGCGAGCCTCGGCGAGCAGTTTGTGGACCTCTCGTCGCAGCAACGGATCAAGTCCGTCGGTGGGTTCGTCAAGGATGAGGAGGTCGGGTCGGTGCATGAAGGCCTGGATGAGGCCGATCTTCTGCTTGTTGCCCTTGGACAATCGGCGGATGGGGTCGTCGAGGTTCGCGCCGAGGCGCTTGATGAGGTGGCCCATGTATCGGGGGTCGACGTCCCCTCGGATCTCCACGAGGTCCTTCAGGTAGACCCGGGCCGACCAGGCGCCTGGGAGTTCTGGGTCACCTGGAAGGTACCCGATGTGCTTGCGGATCTCAGGACCATGGATGCGGGGATCCTTGCCGAAGATGCGCGCCGCTCCGGCGGTCGGGCGGATCAGGTCGAGCAGGGTGCGGATGGTGGTGGACTTGCCGGCACCATTGGGCCCGATGAAGCCGAAGATCTCGCCGGCAGGGATCTCAAGGTCGAGCTCAAGCACACCTCGCCCGTTCCCGTAGTCCTTGCTCAGGCCATGTGTCTCAACGACGTTCATCCGCGCTCCAATGCGCTGCCAAGGCCGCCGCCAATTCATCGCGTTCGATGAAGCTCGCATCGGCGAAGAATTCGCGTAGACTCAGCAGGGCGTCGTCGTCCTGGCCGCCGATGAAGATGAAGGGCACCTCGTGTCCCCACCGCGCGCGGCGCACCGCTTCGGCCGCCTGGAAACCCCAGTCGGTCTTGGTCTCTAGGTCCACGACGACGACGTCCGGGATGTCGCTGCGGATGTCCCGGTATGCCTTGCTGGCCTCGTCGGCGCCGATCTCGACGACCCAGCCGAGTTCTCGCAATTCCTCGGCCCAGGCCTCGGCCTCTTCAACGTCCCAGTGCAGGAGGAACAACGACGGCACAAGGGGGTCAACACCGCGGGGGGCCTTCAGGCGTTCGGTCGGGCCTGGAAGTGCACGACCTTCTCCACTTCGGCCACCACATCGCCTTGCGCGTCGGTCCATGCGAGCTTGTACGTCTTGTCGAGCTTGGCGCCCCGCGCCAAGGCGCGCACCTCTGCTTCGTCCTCGGCGCTCAGCGTGAACGCGCTGCGCAGCGTGCCCTTGCCCGGTTTGCGGAAACGCACGCTGCCGGCCTTGTCCCAGACGATGAAGTCGGGGCCAAGGATGTGCATCCAGGCGAGCATGATGTGCGGGTCCATGGACGAGTAGAGCGTGCCGCCGAAATGCGTGCCGACGTAGTTGCGGGTCTTCATGCTCATGGGCAGGCGCAACTCCCAGTGGTACCAGTCATCGCTGATGTGGTCGACGATGACGCCGGTGTTGCGGATGGCTGGGAAGAAGCGCATGGCGCGCCGGAAGGCCTTGGGGGACATGCCGCGGAAGATGCGGCTCGGGTTGAGCAAGGATGCGCCTTGGCTCATGGCTTCCACTTGATGTTGCACCCGATGCTTGGCACTTGTGGCGGCATGTTACCGCCGCCGACGACCGCCCGGGCCGCAGCCAACAGGCTGGCCCCCGTGACAGGCTTGCCGTTTCCGGGCCGGCTGTCGTCGAACTGGCCCCGATACACCAATTCATGCTTGGCGTCGAACAGGTAGAGGTCCGGCGTGCACTTGGCGTCGTAGGCCCGCGCCACGTCCTGCGATTCGTCGAACAGGTACGGGAACGGCCAGCCGCGTCGCCTCTTCTCCTCGGCCATCAGCGCAGGGCTGTCATCCGGGTAGTTCTGGACATCGTTGCTGCTGATGCCCACGACCGCCACGCCGATGCCCATCATCTGGTCCGCCACGGGGCCGAGCCCGTCGGCGATGTGCTTGACGTAAGGACAGTGGTTGCAGATGAACAGCACCGCCAGGGGTTGGCCCTCGAAATCCGAGCGGGACACCGTGTTGCCGTCGGTGTCGGGGAGCGCGAAGTCGGGAGCGCGGGTCCCGAGTGGGATCATGGCTGACGGCGTGAGGACCATGCAGGTGCGAATGCCAGGGGCTACTTGGGACTTGGCCGCCAAGGGCAGACGCCGTTCAGGGCCCCCGCGACATGCCTATGCGGGGCGGGGGCGGAGGCAACGTCATGAAGCTGATCGCCGGCCTGCTAGCATTGCTGTTGCTTGGCACCGTCGCCGCACAAGTACCCGAGATCCCCCCGCTGCCCGGGCCCGGCTCCGTGCCATCGACACCGCCCGCCCCGCCGATTCCTGGCGAGCCCCCTGCCTTGCCCCCGGCGCCGGATCCCAACGACCCACCGGTCTCGCCTCCAAGCATTCCAGACCCGGCATTGCCGGCCTTCCGACTACCCAATGGCTCGTCGCAGCCCGCCGCGCCGCTCTTGGAATACCAGCATGCCATCTGGCGCGACGGCGAACACGTGCGGGATGTGCCCCGCGATGGCTACGACCTCATCGACCTGCGCGCCTGGGAGATCGACAACTACGACCACGGCGCCGGTCTGTTGCTGCGCCTCGAGGTCTCTGGAAGCGCGCTTCTCGGCGTCGAACAATACGTCATCGAAGGCAAGTTCCTGATCGAGGAATCCAACGCCACGCCATCGATCCTGCTCTGGACCACGGACGGCGAGAAGTGGGCCTCGGACCACCGCATCATGCAGCAGGAATACACGGCCGAGGCCGACCTAGTGCCGGGTACGTTGGGCTCGCCCCGCCACCATGTGATCCACCTGCTCGTCAGCTACGAGCGCCTCAACGCGACCATTGGACAGACGGTCAGCGACTGGCGTTTCACAGCGTACGCCGACTCCGGCGAGACCGTGCGACGAACGGATGTCGCACCGGGCGGCTACTACCTTGCCGGACAGGTCGAATTCCCCGAACCCAATGCGGCCGGCGAGATCGACAATGAAAGCCTGGCTTCGTCCGCCACCGAACCTCCAGCCCTGTTCCTGCGGGGCGCCGGCCAGCACATCGACATCTTCGGTGAATGGGAAGACGGGGTGGCCACCATGACCATCGTCAACCCATACCAGGAGACCGCGCAGTTCATCGCGCTGGCATACCCACAAGAGGCGACGCCTTACGCGGCGACCAACGGCTGGGTGCAACCGAACGGATCCCTGCAACTGCAGTTCGCGGTGCCGCAGAAACAGTCCGCGTACACGCTGCAATGGGATGTCCGCAGCAGCATCGGCGGCGTCGCCAAAGTCGAGGTCACCTTGCCCGCCATCCCACCGCCTCCGACGCCGGACGACCCCGAGCCAGAACCATCGGAGGAACCCGTCGTCGTGCCACTGAAGCGCACCGACCCGGTGGCCACGCCGCCGGCCGCGACACCGCCGGCCCCGCCTGCAACGCCGCCAGCGCCCAGTGGTGAAGACAGCCCCGGCGTAGGAGCACTGGCACTCATCGCCGTCGGCGTCGCACTCTGGTTGCGCAAAAGGTAGAGAGGAAAAGCAACAGCGGCCCGATCACGGGCAGATGTACAGATCGCCCACGTAGCAGCTCGGTTCGTGGAACACGACCCGAGGCTGGCATGAGCGCGTCAGCCATACCTGGACGACGCCGGCGTCGACCACGGGGCCGCGGTCATGACACGGCGGCGGCGGAGACGGTCCCGCGCTCGCGATGGGGACGAGCATCAAGCCGACGAGCAGCAGTCCGACCACGAGGATAGCCTTCATGCGCCACACCTGTATTCCCAGAACGAGACGTTGCCGACGCGTTCGACCTCGACGTAGTCGCCGCCCGTGTTGCAGCCGCGCAGTGTGGGCAACATGACGTGGGCGCCGGTGCAGCCAGCAGAGCCGTTGGTGTACACGTAGGCGTGACCGAAGTCTTCGTCGTAGAACCAGAAGCCGCGGCACGGATCGTCGTTCTTGGCGCTGGCTATGGGCATGGCGACGGCCGCGAACAACAGGATGCCCAGGATGATGATGACGCGCATCAGCCCACCGGAGGGATTGTGCCCGGGGGTGGGCTGCAGACCAGGATGACGACCGAGTAGCCGCCGGCCGAGATGGTGCGGCTGCTACCGCCGCCGCCTAGGCACATGAACGGATCGATGGTGCCGCCGCAAGAACCGGTGGCGGTCTCGATGGCGTCGCGGGCGGCAGTGTCACAGACGCTGGGGCCTGGGTCCGCCTGGGCCGGCACGGCGATCATGGCCGCAAAGAGCGCGGCGGCGATGATGTACGCGCGCATGAGATCAGCTCGGGGGGCGGCCGTCGCAGCGGTATTCGCGGTAGGTGACCGGGCCGGCGCTGGTCTCTTCCCAGTGGCCGTTCCAGATGCAGCTCACGAGATTGACGACCACGAAGAACTGGCCGCAGGCCTTGTGGAAGCCTGTCTGCGTGGGTTTCGCGCAGTCATCTTCGGCGCCGCCGCCAAGATCGCGTGCGGAGACACCGGGGGCGAGAGCGATTCCTGCCAGGAGCAGGGACAAGCAGACGAGCCACACTTTGGTTCGCATCGGGGCCGAGCATGCGTCGACGCAAATCAACCGTCCGCGACGTTACCCAATTAGCGAGAATGGCCCAAAGGGGCCCAAAATCAGAGGAAGGGTTGGAAAGAAAGGAAAAGGAAGGTCGACCGGCTTAGTCGGTCTTGCCGCGGGCTTCCCGGCTCGCTTGCGTCCAGCGGACGTAGCGGGGGGCGCGCTTCAAGCCTTGGTGCTCACGGAGACACTTGCGCGTCTTGTAGTGGAGCACTTCGCCGCTCTTCTTGACGTACATCAGGCCCTTGCCTTGTTCGATCGGCTCGCCCGAGTAAGCGCAGATGCGCTCCATCAGCGGCGGCCTCCGATCTTGCGGGCCTCACGTTCGGTCTCGCGCAGCATCAGCGTGTCGCCGACCTGTACGGGGCCCATGACGTTGCGCGAGATGATGCGGCCTTGGTCGCGGCCCGCGAGCACGCGGACCTTGACCATGGTCACTTCTCCCGTCATTCCGCCACGGCCCATGATCTCGACGACTTCGCTAGGGAAGGCATCGAGGGTGGTGGTGGTCTCGTCGTCAGCCATTGTGAATCACCTTACGCCTTGAGGGCGGCGAACTTGGCCACGACGTCCTGGACATTCTCGCCGGCGGTACCGGCGTCCATGACGGCGACGGCAGCGGTGCCAACGGGCAGGCCGGCGCTGGCGCCGAGTTCTGCCTTGCTGGGCACGTAGCCGTAGGGGATGCCCTTCTCTTCGCAGAGAAGCGGGATGTGAGCGAGGATCTCCTCGGGGGTCACATCTTCGGCCATCACGACGAACTTGGCGACGCCGCGTTCGACCTGCTTGGTCACTTCGTTGGCACCCTTGGCCACCTTGCCGGTGGTGCGGGCCTTTTCAACCGCTTCGTAAGCGGCCGTGCTGAGCTCTTTGGGCGTTTCAAAACGCACGAACATTGCCATAGTATGTCTCCATCCCCCCCGCTCAAGGCAGAGGGTCATTTTTCCTCGACGGCCGGAGCCCATGCTCCGCTTGTCTGGTCCGCCGACTTGGGGGCCTTAGATAAGGGTTGAGGCGGCTCAATCCAGTCTCGGCAACGCCGGGAGACCCAGGTCCGGTTGGCGCTCAGGCAGCAGCGGGACGCCGGCCAACAGGGGGATGGCCGCATAGAGAAGCCCGATGCCAGGCGAAAGATGGTCGATCTCCTCGGCGCTCCAGGTTCCGGCATGGTATGCCATGCCCAGGATGAAAGAAAGGACGGAGCCAAAGTACGCGCCCCAGCCGAGCCTAGCCAACAGGCGCGTCCGAGGCGACGGGTGGAGTTGGTGCACGATGCCACTGAGGATCATTGCGGCGACGCCGAGGATGAGCACAGCACCGCCGTTCTCGAGCAGTGGGCTGATGCCGGGCTGATGCGGTGCGGCGGCGTCCGAATACCGGTAGGCCCAGTCGGCGCCGGTGGCATTGCTGTTGAGATAGCTGTGCGCGGTGTGCCGGGTCTCTAGGCTGAACGGCCGGTAACCGACATGCCATTCGTCAGAAGTGCAGCGCCGCCCTCCTTGCAGGGATTCCTGGTCCCAGGTGGTTGTGCACTGGTGGTCGTCGACATGCTTCTCGCCCCATGGGACGAACATGCTGACCAAGATGGTCGAGGCGGCAAGAAGCCACAACCACTGCGACCGCACAACCGGATGCCGGTCCGAGGGCACTTCAAATCTTTGGTCGCGACGACGTACGCTCTAGCGGCGGCGCGCCAGGGCGACGAGACCCAAGAACAGCAACGCGACGGGCGCCGCAGGCACTTCGACGGCCTCGGTCACCGGCTCAAGGGGTGCTGCGATGCTCTGGATACCCGGGCCGGCACCAACGTCAAGGGCGAACGCCAGCGAGCCATAGCCTGTGACCGGTTGTGGGTCGAGGGGGAATGGCGTCAGCACCAAGGTGTGCCGGCCTTCGCCAGCGGCCGTCGCGGTGAACGGGAACGTACCGTCGGCGTGGGTGTGCAGTTTGTTGCGGACCAACGTCAGGCCCTCAGGGGATCGGAGTTCGAACTCGATCTCCCCGTGGGCAAAGGGACGGTCTCCTAGGCCGGCGACCCGAAGGACGCCATCCGTGGGGATGCCTGCCTGGGCGTCACCGTGCGTGAAGGCGACCGTCTGCGGTCCAAAGACGGTGGCCATGGCGGGAGGCGCGACCAGATAGGTCATGGACATCGCCCCCTTCCAGTCGCCACGCGTCGCGGTGAGCGTGAGGGTGTGTTCGCCAAGGTCGGCGCTGCGCAGGGCCAGTTCGAAGATGCCGTCGTATTCGTGCAAGGTCTGGGATGAGAACAAGACACCACGAGGACCATTGAGCGTGGCTTCGAAGTCCACGTGCTGCACCGGCATGCGTGTCTCGGGGTCGATGACGACGGCATTCAGGTGTTGCACTGTCTGCTGTCCGACGATCGTGAACGGGTCGAAGGTACCAAGCAGCTCGAACGGCGCATCCGCGGTGCCGTGCACGACGACGTTCTTGGCAGCCGGTTGCTGCATGGAAGGCACGGTCGGCATTCTGGATGGCGAGGCCACCACCACGAGCGTCGACTCCGCCACAACGGGGGCGACGCTGGCTGCACTTCCCGGGAAGGCCGTGTAGCCGGTGACGCGCACCGTGTACGTGCCGGCTTCGGTGAAGGCGTAGCTGATGCTCTGGGCCTCCGTGTGGGTATGGGTGTGGGTGCGGAACCACAACTGGCCCGCCTTGAACACCTCGATCAAGGCATCCGTGTGGTTGACGCGACCCCCGTCGACGATCTCGTACGTGAACGTCACCGGGGCGCCGGTCGTGGCCGACCGGGGGGCCGTCAGGAGCAGCTCCGCTTGACGCAATGGCACATCGATGACCGTGCCATGGATCGCAGTCTGGACCTTCCCGTCAGTCATCGCGGCCACTTCCCACGCTCCGGCGGCGGGGAAGACGACGTCCAGCGTGTTGATGCCGTCGTAGTCGTGCCCTGAGAGCATGGTCGTCTCCCATAGGATGACGTTGTTGAGCGTCACCCGGACAGGGATGTCCACGTGGAAGTCAGGATCGACGTCGTCCCCGAGGGCCAAGATGGCAAAGTGCACGGGCGAGCCGACGTGGGCGATCATCGAGGGCCCAAGGTCGGTCGTGATGACCACGGGGCCCGCGGCACCATGCTCGTGGGCTTGCGCGCCGACGAGAGGTAGCAGGAACAGGAAAGCGACCAAAGCGCTGCGCATGCGTCGCAGGGGGCGCGCCGGCGTTTCAAACTTGCCGTGGCACTGCCTTGCGAAGGGTGGCTGGTGAAGAGAGGCCCAGCTGGGCGATCTAAGAGAGGGAATGGTGGGCAGCGAAGAGGTTTCCCGTTGGCTCGCGCACAACAGTACAAGGCTCCACGTGGACCTGCTTAACTTCCGTGTTCGGGAAGAGAACGGGTGATCCAGGCCACTGTGGCCGCCCCACCAATTTCTTCGAGACAGGTGGGGGAGATAAGGCTTGTTCCGCGCCAGATGGCGCGAGGGTCGCAGTCTGGATCGCTCAGGCTCGGTGGAGGCCTGCCGTCGGCTCGATGGGCTCCGCTAGAGCACCTCAAAAACGTCACTCGGCACACAAAGTACCGGCACAAAACTGGAGAAAAACAGGGGGAAAGGGAAGTGGTGGACAGCGAAGAGGTTTCCCGTTGGCTCGCGCACAACAGTACAAGGCTCCACGTGGACCTGCTTAACTTCCGTGTTCGAAAAGAGAACGGGTGATCCAGGTCACTATGGCCGTCCCACCACGACAGTGATGAGACACCGAACAAACCCAAGGTTTGTCCCGTGTCGGTTGACACGTGCATACGCAGTCTTTTGGAAGCAGAAAATTGATTCTACAATGGAACGCATTCAGTAAGGTCAGTATGGACTATTCGTAAGGGCGGGCTAAACACCTCGTTGCCTCGGTGCGTACACCCCCCTCCGATCAAACCCGTCTTCTACGGGGGTCCTACGTTGCCTCGTCTTGACGTAGGCTTCACGCTTAGATGCTTTCAGCGTTTATCCTGTAGAGCGTGGCTGCTCAGCGGTGCCCTGTCGGACAACTGATAAACTAGTGGCTCCCA
The DNA here is from genome assembly GCA_041581335.1 of Thermoplasmatota archaeon. GTDB lineage: Archaea > Thermoplasmatota > E2 > JACPAO01 > JAHFTW01 > JBFGSX01. Next base: position 245 of record JBFIDG010000045.1, on the reverse strand, counting down.
AGCCCTGTTCCTCTCGTACTAAGGGCTTGTTCGTCTCAGGCAACAACGAATCTAGAAGTTAGCAACAAACCTGTCTCACGACGGTCTAAACCCATCTCACGATCCCCTTTAATGGGCGAACAACCCCACCCTTGGCAGCTGCTGCACCACCAGGTTGGGGAGAGACGACATCGAAGTAGCAAGCCTCCAGGTCGATGTGGGCTCTTGCTGGAGACAACTCAGTTATCCCCGTGGTAACTTTTCTG
>JBFIDG010000044.1:0-13524 GCA_041581335.1 Thermoplasmatota archaeon | reverse complement strand
GCGGTGGATGGCCCAGTGGTTGTCAATGTACTGCTCCAGGAACCGCACGACGTGGTCGAGAGTGATGTCCAAGTGCGGCACGCCGCGGTCACTGGGGCGACTGGAGAACGCCACGAGCCGGATGCGTCCTGCCGCCGTCATCGCCTCGCCGGTCTCTCGCAGCTTCTTGGCGGCCGAATCGAGGCCAGGCCTGTCGCAGACGCCGAAGCGCCGCATGGCCTCGAAGAGGACCGAATGGCGCCACATGGCTGGATTCATGTCGCCTGTGCCGGTCTTGACCTCGCCGATGATGAACTCGCCGCGGCCGACCTTGAAGTCCAGGAGCGGATCGACATCCATCTTGGGCCCCACAGGCATGTCGCGGCGGGGCAGCACGCGTCCTGCGTGGGGTAGGCGCACGGCGAGGACGTCGATGTCCGTGGCTTCCCGCACACCGCCTTGGACCCGTTCCAGGATCGGGTACTCCTTGACGGTGAAGAACCCGTTCACTTGCAGGTAGGCGTCGACCAGGCTCAGGGCATGGTCCATGGGGCCATTTCTGCCAGGGCTGGGCTAAGTGCCTGTCGCCGTCGGCCTATGGGCCTTCGCGGTAGATGCTGGGGTCTGGCGGCCCCGCGACCTCGAGGATGCCGAATGCCCCCTTGTGCAAGCGGTTCAGGCTGTGGTCCACGAGGAAGAACTGCCCCGGGACCTCCACTTTGAACTCCACCATGGTGGCCCCGCCCGCGGGGACGAGGGTGGTCTGGACGCTTTCGAGGGGCGGACTGTCCGTGGAGGCCTCGGAGTAGACGCGGTCGAAGATCTCACCGATGACGTGGAATGAGGAGACCAGGTTGGGGCCGCCGTTTCCAAAGAAGATGCGGACGGTGTCGTTGACGTCGGCGTGCAGCATGCGTTGGCTGAGGCTGCCGACGCGGCCGTTGAAGACGACGAAGGTCGGGTCCTCGGCGTCGGCGCTGACCGGATCGTGGGGGTGGTGGCCGGTGTCCTTGGCGCCAAACGGGGTGTAGAAGTCCCCTTGGACCACGTAGAACTCTTTGTCAACGGGTGGCAGGCCGCCGGGGGGTTCGACGAGGATGAGTCCGTACATGCCGTGGCCCACGTGCAGGGCCGGGTCCTGGAAGGCGCAGTGATAGATGTAGAGGCCGGCGTTGAGGGCCTTGAAGGTGAAAGACGCCGTCTCGCCTGGGTCTGCGTCGGTCAACGCAGCACCGCCGCCGGGGCCGGTGACGGCGTGCAGATCGATGTTGTGGCCGGTGCTGCTGCTGGGGAGGTTGTGCAGGCGCAGCGTGACCTCGTCGCCTTGCACGACGCGCAGCATGGGGCCCGGCACGGTGCCGTTGAAGGTCCAGTACGGGAAGGTGGTGCCGTCGGCCATCTCGGCGATGACCTCCTCGGCGCTCAGGTCGATGGTGACCTTGCCGGCGGCGCGCTGCAGCGGCGCGGGGACGTCGGCGGGGTCACGGCCGATCTCTTGGACGTTGACGGGCATCGCGGCACCGGGCTTGGGGGCCCCGCCGTCCGCGGGGGCCTGCTCGGCGACGATGATGGTGCCGATCATGCCTTGCCAGGCGCCGTTCGTGAAGACCGCGTGGGGCAAGCAGTAGTAGTCGTAGGTGCCGGCCTTGGTGAAGGTGTGGCTCCAGGATTCGCCTTCTTGCAGCCAGTCCGCGGGGGCATCGCCGCTGCCTTGGGTGCCCCATCTGCTGGTATCTGTGGGGCTGACCGTGTGGCCGAAGGGGTCGAGGTTCTTCCAGATCACCGTTGAGCCGACGGGGATGGTGATGCTCGCCGGGGCATAGGTGACGCTGACCATGTCGATGGTCACCGTGATAGGCTCGGTCACGGCGCCCGCAGGTGCCGCCTCGGGCTGCCCTGACCACAGGGTCGCGGAGACGGCGACGCCCAGCAGCGTGACGAAGATGCAGACACCGATGGCGGGGCCAGCGTTGGTCATGCGATCCAATAGCCGCCGGGTCAGCATAAGCTGCGCCGATATTTTTCAGCGATGAGAATGCAGTCGAACGGCCAAAGCGGGGCTACTCGAGCGTCGCGTGCCGTTCCCGCATCTTCGCTTCGGATTCCCCGAGGCGGTCCATCAACAAGGCGACGACGGCGTCACAAAGCAGCCATGCCGCCGTCTCGAACAATGTTCCGAGCGGCGCGTAGCGCCCCCGCTCGCCGTTGCCTTTCGGGTGGCGGATGGGGATCACGACGTGCGCCAAGCGGGCCACTTCCGACTCCTCGTGCGCGGTGACCGCGACGACCCGGGCGCCTTGTCGGCGACCCAGTTCAGCGGTCATGACGACAGGATACGTGGTCCCACTGCCGGAGATGCAGATGACGACGTCGTCCTTCTGCACGGGGGCCGTGATGGTCTCGCCGATGACGTACGTCGAATAGCCCAGATGCATCAGCCGGACGGCGAACGCCTTGGCGACGTTGCCACTGCGGCCGCGGCCATAGGTGAAGATGCGCTGCGCCGGTTGCAGGACATCGAGCAGACGCTGGATGGTCTCGTCCGGGATGTCGAGGGCTGCCGCCGTGGCATCCTGGATGTACTGAAGGGGGTCGCGCAGCTTCATGGCAGGCGGCCCCGCGGGGGCTCAGTCCTCCTTGGCCCGCAAGAGCGGCACGCCGTTCTTGTTGTAGGCCACCGCTTTGTCCTCGGGGACCTTGAAGACCAGGCTGAAGCCCTCTTTCTTCTCCTTCATGAAGTAGAAGCGGCCCTCTTTCTTGTACAACTTGTAGTCGTCCACGACGACCTGGCGACGGCCGGTCTCGTCGGTCTGCGTGACCTTCGGGGTGCGGAACTGGGGCGGGTCGCGGAGCATCGGCACGCCTTGGGCGTTGGGTTCCACGACCTTCCCTTCTGGGACCTTGAAGACGGTGCTGTAGCCCTCCTTCTTGGCCTTCATGAACTGGAAGCGGTTGCCCTTCTTGTACAGCTTGTACTCGCCGAACTGGACCTGGCGGCGGCCAGAATCGTCGCTCTGGACGATCTCGACCTTGGCCATGAAGTCGGCGGCGGCGGCGAGCCGAGCCTCTTCGAGCTCCTTCGCCTTCTGCTTGGCCTTCTCCGCGTCCTCCTTCTTCTTGCGGGCGTCGTCTTCGGCCTTCTGCTTGGCGTCGGCGGCGTCCTTGATGGCCTTCTCTTCCGCATCCTTGATGCGCTTGATCTCGGCCTCTTTGTCCTTGACCTCCTTCTCTTGGGCTTCGCGCAGCTCGCGGGCGATGCGGGCATCGCGGCGCTCCTTGACACGGTCGAAGACGATGTTCATGTACATCGCATCGTGCTCCATGATGGGGCTGGTGGAGATGATGGTGGCGCTGATGTTGTTCTCGAGCAGCACCTCACAGAGGGGCTCGAACTTCAGGTCGCCTTTCTTGATGGGCAGCCGGTAACGGGCGTTGCCGTTCTCGTAATGGATGCCCGTGAAGTGGATCAGGTAGTGGTCCAGGTTGAGGCTGGCCAGACGGTCGAAGACGGCCTGGAAGTCCTCCGGGTTCTGCAGGATACCGTTGCCACGGGCGTGCAGGTGAGCGAAATCGACGACGGGGACGACACCCTTGACGCGGGCGCAGACTTCCATGACCTCGTCGAGGCTACCAAAGACGTTGCGCTTACCCATGATCTCGATGCCGAGGCGGGGCGTCCAGCCTTCGCGGACGAAGACGTTGCGGATGGCGCGCAGGTTCTCGACGACGCGCTTGACGGTCTCTTCCTTGGAGAGCTCCCCGTAGAAGCCGGGGTGGAAGACGACGGTCTGGGCGCCCATCTCGTGACCGAGCTTGCCGGTGGCGAGGATCTTCTGGACGCTCATGGCGACGTTGCGTTCGTCGCCGGCGAGATTGATGTAGTACGGGGCCTTGACGTGCAGCTCGACGCCCGATTCCTCGGCGGTCTGGCGCACGGTGCGGGCCTCGTCTTCCGTCATACGGATACCACGCACGAACTGGACCTCCATAGCGTCCAACTCGAGGTTGCGCGTGTAGATGATGCCGTCACGCACGGTACGGCCCTTACAAGAGAGCGGGATTCCCGCTGGCCCAAACTGGATCATGATAGCCCCGAAGCAAGCCGCCGATGAAGGCCCGCCTTATAAGCAGAACCTCCTGGCTCCGAGAACATGCCGACCGAACCCTCTTGAAGCCCCACGCTGATCGGCCCATGCTCATGGCTGCCCAAGACGCGCTGCGCCACACGTTGGACAACCTCGCCCTCGCAGGTGACGGCGAAGAAGACCAAGCCTACCGCCTCTCCATGCTGCGCCGCATCGGTGGCTCGGACAAGGCGGTCGCCGCCGCGCCGCAGGCGGCCGGATCTGGATCGCGGGTCATCGAGATCGAATACCAAAAAGGTCGGAACGCCCAGGCCGGAGCCTTCAGCGTGCTCGCGGCGGAGCCTCGCACCGTGCCCGGCCGTGCCCCGGTCGAGTTCATCGATCTGGCAGACGAACGGGCCTTCGATGACGTGGCAGAGGCGGAGCGTTTCGGTTGGATCGCGGAAGACCCGGGCGACGTCGGCTTCTCGGCCGCGCGACGCTGATGTGGCCGCCGGCCCGCTGGCCGGACAACCCAAACATATTGAATCACCCTCCCGTAGGCCCCCCGCTGATGAACACCCGGGCAGACACCCTCCGAAGCACACTGGACCATCTCGCCTTGGATCCCCGTGCCAAAGATGACCGCAAGTATCTGGTCTCGATGCTGCGCAGGCTCGGCTACACCGAGCAGCAGATCCGTGACGTCGTGAGCGCCCCGAGTGGAGGGGACGGCAGGATCATCGAGATCGAGTACCGCAAGGGCCGCCCAGGCCCCGGTGCCTTCAGCGTCGTCGAAGAAGAGGATGTCGAGACCGTCGGCTTCTCCGTCACGCCCGGCCGCGTGGCCATCACGTCCCGCGACCCCGCCGTCGGCCATGGCTGGATCGCCTTGGACGGCGATGGTGTCGTGCGCGGCCCTGACACGGACAACCCCTGGGAGCCGCACGACGACTGGGTCGTCGAGGACCAGGATGCCAACGGATCTGCACCGGTCGAGTTCACCGAGCGCCAGGTCGACGCCACCGCATGGCCCGAGCAGCCGGACGCGGACGACGCCTGGCCCGAAGCCAGTGACGACGCGGCATGGGTGGACGGCGACGAGGCGGACACCGCCTGGCCGACGCCCCTTGACGCTCCGGAAGAGCCGGCGTCCGACGCGTGGGTCGACGATGCATCCGCTGAGGCTTGGGTCGATGATACGTCCGACGACGCTTGGGTGGATGCTCCCGAAGACGGACCGGGACCCGCTGTCAGCCAGCCCGACGCCTGGGCAGATGTCTCGCAGGACTACCAGGTCAAAGACGCCCCCGCCGGGGCCTGGGAACCGTCCCAGGACTGGTCTCCTGCCGCAGACGACGTGCAGCACGCCGAGGATGCCGTCGACGACATCCAACCCTTCACCTACGGCGACTACCGACTCTACACGCGCATGGTCGACCTGAGCACCGGTCGTCAGCAACGCATCTACTTCTTCGCCAAGAGTGAGCCGCGCAGCGGCCGCCCCAGTGCCATGCCCGACGGCTACATCGTCGAGGAGAACCTCCGCACCGGTCTGCCGTTCCTGCGCCGGGAAGCCAGCACAGATGTCGCGGACGAAGACGACGTGAAGCCCAGCGCTCCCGTGCACGACCACTGTGGCGCCACCACCAAGAGCGGCACCCCCTGCAAGAACGCCCCCCTGGAAGGGCAGGCGTTCTGCAACATCCACAAGGGCCGCGCCTGACCAGAAGCTCCTAAGCCGGGGCTGACGGTCGCCGTCCATGGCGGAGACGGGGGTCAAGGACATCCTACGGGAATCCTTGCCGCTCCTGCTCGCCATGGTGATCATCGAGGTCATCGCCGGATCGTTCTTCGGCCGCATGGAAGAGAACCTCGAGCGACTGCCCGGTCTGCTGGCGCTCGTCCCTGCCGTCCTGGCCATGCGGGGCAACATCAGCACCAGCATGGGCAGCCGCCTCGGCACCCAGGCACGCTTCGGTATCCTGCCCCCTGACCGGTGGTTCTCGCCCGTGGTCTGGCACAGCCTCGGCGCCAGCATGGTCCTCGGGCTCATCCTGAGCGCCGGAGCCGCCGTCGTGGCGCATCTCGTGACCCTCAGCCTTGGCCTGCCGTCGGCCGGCATCCCCTTGCTGGCGGCCATCGCCATCACGGCCGGCATCCTCAGCGGCATCATCATGGCCGGCGTCGCTGTGGTGACGATGCGCATCGCCTTCCGCCGCGGCCTTGACCTTGACAATGTCGCCGGCCCGGTCCTCATGACCATGAGCGACCTGTTCACCCTGCTCAGCCTGTTCGTCGCCGCCAAGCTCTTCGGAGGCCTCGCATGAAGACGCGGGGCGTGCCACTACGGGCCGACTGGCGCACCATCACCAAGCAGAGCCTGCCCGTCCTGACCGGCGCGCTCTTCATCGGCATCCTTGCGGGGCAGGTCCTGGTCCGTTTCCAGGACCGCCTGCTAGAACTCCCCATCCTGCTCGCCCTCATTCCGGCGGTCAACGGCATCGGCGGCAACGTCGGCAGCATCCTAGGCAGTCGCGTCGCCAGCGGCCTCCACTTCGGCGGACTGTGGAGCAACCGCGCCAAAGGGTTCCGGCGCGACGTCATCGCCAGCGTCATCCTCACCATCATCGCATTCACTTTCCTCGGGGTCGTCGCGTACGTCGCGGCCCCGTTGCTGGGAGCCGCTTCGCCCGTGCGGTTCCTGGACCTGGTCTTGACCACGCTCGTCGCAGGCATCGCCATCATGATCGTCATGATCGTGCTGGTGATCTTCGTCGGTATGCTCAGCCACCGCTACGGCTGGGACCCCGACAACGTCGTGGTCCCGGTGCTCACCTCTGCTGGTGACGCCGTGGGCATCGTTTTCCTTCTGCTCGCCGCGGAGGGGCTCGCCTTATGAAATTCTGGAAAAAACGCCGCATGGATGCTTACGAAGAGGTCGAATACGAGCCGGTCACGGTCCTCGAGATCCTCACCGAGATGAAGGACCTGAGCGAGCTCATGACGAGCCTCGCCTACAGTGCCCTCGTGCTGGCATCCGACCCGATCAGCGAAGAAGTGGCTCTTCTCGAGCAGCGCATGGACTGGCTGAAGTACCAACTCCGGTTGATGGCCGCAATGAGCGTCCGCAACAAGGACGAGGCCCAGCAAGTGGCCGGAATCCTGCAGATCGCGGACGCCAGCGAGCACATCGCCAATGCTGCCGCACAGATGGTCGAGATCCTCGACGCCGACGTCAAGGCCAAGGCCTTCATCGGCAAGGTCCTCGATCAAGCCGACGACCGCGTCGGCACCCTCAGCGTCCCCGCCGACAGCCCTGTTCTAGGCCAGACCCTAGGCTCGCTCGCGTTGGAGACCCAGACCGGCGTCCGTGTCATCGCACTGCGCCGCGGCAAGCGCTGGATCTATGACCCGAACCAGAACGTCGAACTCCAAGCGGGCGACAACCTCGTCGTGCGCGGGCAACGGGAAGGCGCAGAACACTTCAAGCGATACATGGCCGGCCAGGAGGATGAACTATGACGGCGGACTCCCCCGAAGAGTTGTTGCTCGAGATGAAAGACACCAGCGAGCTGATGGTGGATCTCGCCTACAGCAGCGTCTTCTACGACAGCAACAAGCTCGCCGAAGCGGTCGCCGAACTGGAATCCGAGATGGGTGACCATCTCATCAAGCTACAACGCATGGTCCTGGAACGGGTCCGCTCCGACCAATTGGACATCGACAGCGCCATCATCGCGCTGCGCGTCGCCCAAGCCGCCGAGGTCATCGCCAACAGCGCCCTCGAGATCGCCGACGTCGTCCTCCGAGACGTCGACCTGCACCCCGTGCTTGCCGAGAGCATCCGCGACTCCGACAGCAGCATCACCAAGGTCGTCGTCCACGAACAGAGCCCGTTCGTCGGTCCCCGCTTGCGCGAGGTCGAACTGGAGACAGAGACCGGCATGCGTATCCTCGCGGTGCGCCGCGGCAGCCGCTGGCACAGCAAGGTCCGCGGCAGCTTCCGCCTGAAAGGAGGCGACCTGGTCATCGCCATGGGTCCCGACGAAGCGGTGCCCGAGTTCCTGATCCGCTGTGACCCCGTCACGGAACCTGAAGAGCTCGAAGAACAGGCCGAAGAGGACGAAGACGTCGAATGAACCGGCCTGGGGCCGCCGCGCCCTCTATGAAGGTGCGTGGGCTCGCCGCGTCGTGAAGGTCCAGACCCTCGAAGACGGCATCGCCAAGGGAGCGTTCGCCGGCAAACGCGTGCTCGTCCGCGTCGACTTCAACGTCCCCCTCCAGGCCGGCGCCGTCGGCGACGACCTGCGCATCCGCGCCGCCCTGCCGACCATCACGGCCCTCCAGGCCGCCGGCGCGAAGGTCATCCTATGCAGCCACCTGGGCCGGCCCAAGGGCGCCCGCTCCGCAGACGCCAGCCTGCTGCCGGTCTCCCGCCACCTGGCCACCTTGCTGGACGGGCCCGTCGCCTTCGCTGATGACTGCATCGGCCCCGTCGCCGAAGCCGCCGTCGCGAAGCTCGCAGACGGCCAGGTCCTGCTCCTGGAGAACCTGCGCTTCCACGCGGGAGAGACCGGCAACGACCCAGGCTTCGTCAAGCAACTGGCCGCGCTGGCCGACGCCTACGTCAACGACGCCTTCGGCACGGCGCACCGCGCCCACGCCTCCACGACGGGCGTGGCGGAACTGTTGCCCGCCTACGCCGGCACCCTCATCGCCCAAGAACTCAAGGCACTCGGTGACGCCCTCGATGCACCCGAGCGTCCGTTCACCGCCATCCTCGGCGGCGCCAAGATCAGCGACAAGATCGCCGTCATCGAAGCGCTCCTGGAGAAGGCCGACCGCCTCATCATCGGCGGCGGCATGGCCTTCACGTTCCTCAAGGCACAAGGCCACGATGTGGGCAAGAGCCTCGTCGAAGAGGACCGCGTCGACTACGCCCGTGAGATGCTGGCCAAGGCCGCCGACAAAGGCGTTGAGGTGCTGCTTCCGACGGACGTCGAAGAAGCCGATTCCTTCAGCGCCAAAGCCGAGCACCGCGCCGTCCGCGTCGGCTATCAGCACCCCGACTGGATGGGCCTCGACATCGGCCCCGACACCATCCACTCCTTCGCCCGCGCCATCGCCAGCAGCAAGACCGTGCTCTGGAACGGCCCCATGGGCGTCTTCGAGTGGGACGCCTTCCAGTTCGGCACCCGTGCCGTTGCCCAGGCGCTCCTGGACTGCCCCGGCACGACCATCGTCGGCGGCGGGGACTCCGCAGCGGCGGCCATGAAGTTCGGCATCACCGGGCACGTCACCCACGTCAGCACCGGTGGCGGCGCCAGCCTCGAGTTCCTCGAAGGCAAAGCACTACCCGGCATCGTCGCACTCGAGAAGGCGGTGGCCTGATGGACCACGGCGTCGTTCGTGCCTGGCTCGAAGAAGACGGCATCGCCGTCGAACCGGTCGACGCTCCGGCAGGCTACGCCTTCGTGGACCGCATCACCATCGGCGGCGTGAGCATGCTGCTGGCCGGCAAGGGCGGCGCACCGTCCTGGCGCCTGGAGACCCGCTTCGAGGTCCAATACGGAGACCACAAACTGGACGAGACCGCGCGCGGAAAACTCAAACTCCACCTCCGCGGCGTCTTCCAGCGCCGCAACGCCGACTACGACATCGAAGACACGGACGGCGGCGTCAGCGTCACGCTCACGCGCTACCTCTACCCCGAGGCACTGGATCGCCAGCGCCTCATGGACGAACTGCGCGCCATGCAGCACGGCGGACTGCTCGTCAGCGGCGAAGTGGACCGCTTCGTCGTCGGCCTCGTCTAAGCCTTCATCACGCTCGCCACGAAGGTGACGATCGCCACGATGGCTCCGAGCGTCGCGGCCAGCACCGCGATGATGCTCTGACTGACCAGGCGCTGATCGAAGATCGGCTCGATGCCGGGCACGATCTGCCACGTCAAGGCCATGAAGACGCCGGCGAACAGGACCGCGACGAGGGCGATCAGGATGCCGATGCCGCGGCTGCGGCCCTGGCCGAACTTCGCACCGAAGATGCCTGCGACGAACAGCGTGAACGCAAAGCTCAGCAGCGCCGTGGCTGCGAAGACCGTATCGAGCGCCATGTCAGAACTTGGTGCCCGTGAGGGTCTTCGTGTCGACGACCCCTTCGATGGAGCGGATCTTGTTCACTATGACGTGGCCGAGCGTGTCGAAGTCAGCCGCCTCCAGCTTCGCGATGAGGTCATACTCGCCGAAGAGCGGGTGCAGCTCCACGATCTCGGACACCTTCAGGAGCGTGTTGTACACGTCATGCTCCTTCTGGGGGGCGGCACTGATGAGAACGAAGCCGACAGCCATTGAAATCCCGTATCCCTAGATGGGGTGTCGTCGGGGATAAGGGTTCCTTTCAGTTGGGCGGATGATTATCCCGGAAGGGGCCTGCGCACCAGTCCCCAGCTGCCCCCATCGTCGGCCTCCGAGGAAGCGACGCCTGCCTCGGCGATGGGTCGCCGGCCCCAGACTTTCCGGGTTATATGTCGCGGCGCCGTGCGTGATCTGGATGGGGGAGCAGTCGGCGCCGGGATTGGTGCCTCTGGTGCAGAGCGTGCATGAGCGACTGCTCGGTCTTCCAGCCCGCCCATCGCCCCACGTGGCGTTCTATCCCTACGTCTCCACAAAATCGACCATCCGCAAACGCGATGGTCGTTTATTCTTCAGGCTCAGCCACCACCTGCGCGACGCGCCGGATGGCGTCCTGCGCGGCGTCGTGGGCATCTTGATGTGTCGTCTCCTCAACGTCGCCGAATCCAAGCTCGACACCGGGGATGTCGCTGATTACCACCGCCACATCGAGGCAGACAAAGTGGCCGCGCGGCGGGCAGAGAGCAAACGCAGTCGAGGCCGCAAGCACATCGACCCCATCGGCACCCACCGCAGCCTGCTGGAGTCTTTCATGCGCGTCGTCTTGGACCACGACATCCGGCTTCCTAGTGCGCCGACGTTGAGCTGGACCAAGACCGAGAGTCGCCGCCGCTTCGGGCACCATGACAGCGACCACAACGCCATCGTCATCAGCCAAGTGCTCGACGATCCGGACGTGCCGGAGTTCGTGCTCGATTACGTCGTCTACCACGAGTTGTTGCACATCGTCATGCCGCCCCGCATGGGCAGCGGCGGCAAGCGCATCATCCACCCGAAGGAGTTCACGGAAGCGGAGCGTAGATTCCCGCAGTGGCGCGAAGCGGAGGAATGGCTCAGCGAACTCGCCAGTGGACGCAAGGCGAAGCGCATCGTCGTCAAGGCGCGTTGAGCAACGCGCTCCTCCTCTGGCGGCCGCGGCCCCTGCACCGTGGTAGACCGTATGAGTGCATCTTTCAACCCCGAGTGCCATCGAGTGGCATGACGGATGTTGTTCGGCTGGAGGCGTTAATTGGGCACACATTCCAGGACCAGGCCTGGGCGGAACAGGCCTTGAGGCATCCGTCGTTGGGTCGGGAGCGCCTGGGTGGCCGGCCCTCAAATCCATCGCTGGCATACCTTGGGGATGCGGTCATCGAGCTTGCCTTGCGCCGCAAACAAGTCCTCGAGTTTCCCGGGGGCCCGACAGGGGCCATGACGGCGTCCAAGCAGCATCTCGTCAGCAAGGCGGTGCTTGGACAACGGGCCATCGAGATGGGTCTGGCCGAGGTCCTAGAGCGCAGCACGACCCACGCGATCCCCGACCCGAGCGAGCGCGTTTGGGCCGAGGCCTTGGAGGCTGTCGTGGGTGCCGTCTTCATGGACGCAGGCTTCGAAGCCGCGGCCGCCATCACCGTTGCGCACATTGGTCGCCTGGACAAGTTAGGCGAACCCGCGGCGGCGCTGAGCTAGTACTGGATGCTCTCGACGCGCGTGATCTCGCTGTAGCCGTGCGGGCCTGGGTCTTTGGTGCCTGCCTGCACGTGGAAATTGCGGTGCGTGGCGAAGTTGCTCACGCGCACCACCGCTTCACAGTAATCGCACGCGCCATACATGGCCATGGCACACACTCCGTCGCCCACGGCATTGAACGTGCTGGATGGGCCAGAAGGGGACTACGCCTTGCGCTTGGGCCTGTAGCCCTTGTGCGCCTCACAATACTTTGAGCCCGCGCGTGGCAGGCGCTTGCACTGCTTGCCCGCCTGCGTCCGCGCCGCGCATTGTGCCTTCTCGCCCATGACCGCGATGGCGGCGGGCCGGTTCCTGATCGGCCCCTTGCCGCCACTGGAGGCTGCGGCGCGCTTGCGGACCTGCTTCATCTCGCGGGCCTTTTTGAGATTGTCAAGGATCTTGCGGGCGCGGCCCTTGGGGCGGTAGCCTGCATGGCTGCGGCAGTACTTGCTGTTCTCGCGGGAATGGGACCCGCACTTCGTCCCGTCTTCCTTCAGCGCGGCGCATTGGACCATGCGGGAGAATCGACATTGGAGCATAAATCTCGACCGGCTCCGACCCAAGTGCGGTCTGGGTGCGGTCGAAAGCCGCCTCGGGCCATGGTCGGCCGAGCCGCATGCGGCCGGTCCGGCAGCCTCCGCGTCGCTCCCGCCGGGCACGGTCGTCGGCACTAGGTGGCGCTGACCCAACGCGCTAAGAATCAGCGTCGTGTCGCCAGCACCGTGTACGGCGCGCTCAAGGGAGCCTTGTTCAAGATGGACCCCGAAAAGGCCCATCACACCGCGATGCGCTTCCTGCGCGTCGCCCACCGCAACGCTGCAGCGCGCCGCCTCGTCCAGGCACCGGCTTCGGATCCGCGCCTCGCCACCCGCGTCTGGGGCCTGGACTTCGCCAACCCCCTCGGCATGGCCGCGGGCTTTGACAAAGAGGCCGAAGCGTACAACGCATTGTTCGCCATGGGCTTTGGGCACGTCGAGATCGGCACCGTCACGCCGGAGCCGCAGCCAGGCAACCCCAAGCCCCGCATCACGCGCTTCCCGGAGCAAGAAGCGCTCGTCAACTCCATGGGTTTTCCCGGCCCCGGCTGGGAGGCCATCCAGCGCCGCATCGACGAGGTGCCCGCCATCGGCCCCATCGGCATCAACATCGGCCCCAACAAGGACCGGCCCCGCGAGGAGAGCCTGCAACGCCTCACCGACATGGCCCGCGATGCGCCGGGCGACTACGTCGCTTTGAACATCAGCAGCCCCAACACGCCGGGCCTGCGCGACCTGCAGGACCCGAAAGCCATCGGCTCCTTCATCGCCCGCCTGCACGAAGCGATGGATGAGGGCGTCGCGGACCGGCCCCTGCTTCTGAAACTCCATCCGGACGGCGCCGATGACGAGCTGCTGGCCGTCGCCCGCGCCGCCGTCGATGCCGGTGCGGCCGGCATCATCGCCGTCAACACGACCCGGGCTCGCCCGGACGGCATCACAGACATCCCTGGCGGCCTCAGCGGCGCGCCCCTGCGTGCCCGTGCCGTCGCAGCCGTGTCTCACCTGGCCAACGGCCTCGACGCGCCCGTGGTGGGCGTG
>JBFIDG010000043.1:0-14437 GCA_041581335.1 Thermoplasmatota archaeon | reverse complement strand
GGGCGGGCGGCAGTCGTCGCGGCAGCCGAGGTCGCGTTCCCGGGTCCCCAATGGGACGTAGAATGGGCCTTCGATGGGGACAACATCCAATTGTTGTGCACCAACCCGTCGCCGTGATCTGACGCTCCATTGACACGGTCCCATGGCGGCTGGCCTGCAGCACCGATGCGTCGGTGCTGGCCGGCCGACACCACAGGGATGGCCGGTCGCGCCGCGTATAGCTAATAGAGAACCGCAGCGAAAGCTTCCAGTGGCTGCAGGGGGATGGTCCGGCTATGCGACGCCCACTGGCAATCTTTGCCGCGCTGCTCGTGGCCGGCACCATGGTGCAGGCCGCCGACTTCAACGACAACGACTACCACGAGTACATCCTGTACGACGTCGACACCCCCAACATCGACGTGTTGATCGTGCCCCCCGTGTCGCCGTACTATGCTCGCGACCTGGTCAACATCGAGAAGTCCGTCCAGGCCTGGGACGACGGCATCAATGCCATCGGCCCTTCCTGGCTCGCGGACGGCGTCAACATCCGTGCGTATACCCTTGGCTACGACACGCCGACGCCTGAAGCCTTGGCGGACCCCGAGATCATCATCTTCAGCGCCGAGTACAATCCGGTGCTTCTGTTCGGCATCGGCCTGGCGTCCCCCGTCACCTGGTGCCACGGCATCGGGTTCGGCGAAGCGGCCATCGAGTGGCACCAGCACGAACAGAGCCCCTGGGCGGTCGCGCAGGCCGAGTGCAGTGACGGTGGATTCCAATGCACCGTCATCAACACGAACTTCTTCTGGCTTCCCGACCAAGAGAACGAGATCAACATGTACGACCTGAACCAGCACGAACTGGGCCACTGCCTGGGCGTCGGTCACGTCGGCGACGCGTTGGACTTCAGCGCCAACAACTTCCCCGAACAGGACATCATGAGCTACCAACACAACCCGGCTCAGGTCCACTGCGTCAGCAACCTCAACATCAAGGCACTCTCGGCCGTCTACGGTGACATGCTGGGCCACCCCGAACTGCAACAAGATGCCGGATCGTATGTCCACATGAGCGCCGGTCAGTACAGTCACGTCGATTGCCTGAACCCTGGCACCAATTGGCTGGACCTGTTGGCTCCGATCCCGGTGGGTCACGAGCACCCGGCCCCCGGCAGCACCCTCAACGGCGGTGGCGGCGACCCTGGTCCTGACCCCGAACCGGCCCCGGCCCCTGCCGCCTTGACCGCCGACAAGGGGACCAAGGGCAAGAACAGCGTCGTCGACCTGGCCTGGACAAGCGGTGGTGGCAGCGTCGATGTCTACGTCAATGGCGCCATCGGTGCCACGGTCGCCAACAGTGGTTCTTACACGGACAATCTGGGCAAGAACCCCAGTGGCACGTACACGTACAAGGTGTGCAACGCGGGCACCTCGGATTGCAGCAACAACGCCAGCGTCGTCTACTAGGACGCCGCGCGTTCCTCTTCCCCTTCTTCCCATCTTGCCAAGTAGCCATCGAGCCGCAGCTTGCGCCGCGTGCTCTGGCTTGTCATGCACCTGACCTTTCCGAACACGGCGCGCTCCTGCCAGGCCCGATCATAGCGCCCAAGGCACCACATGATGCCACTGACGCTGTTCGGGTCGCGGCCGTCGAGGGCGTATTTGTCGTTGAGATGCAACATCCACGCCAGCGCGGTCTCTGCATCGGGCGCCCATTCGAGGATCTTCTTGCCCCACAGCATACGAAGATAGTTCTGGATGACGCCCTCCGCCATCAGTTGACGTTGCGCAGCATTCCAGATCTCGTCGTCTGTGCCAGCGGCCTCGAGGACCTCGAGCGTGTATGGTGCGGTGCGATCAGGGTCGTGGGCGGCGAGTGTTTCTCGGGCCCATCCGGGAAGGCTCTCGAAGTCGCGCCACCGGGGATTGTAGCGTGCCTCGACGTGTCCGAGTTCTCGCCACGTGATGAGCTGGTCCAAGAACGCCTCGGCCCCTTCGCTGAGACCCCACCAGCCGGCACGTTGGCCCTTGGCATCCCCCAGTCTACCAGGGTGCCAGTCTTCTTGGTCCAGGACGGCCCACGCGACCTCGGCGGCGGCGATGTGGCCGAAGTGCAGGTAGGGGCTGAGGCCGCTTTCGGCGTGGGCGTCTGGGTGATTGCGTTGCGGGTAACGGTCGATGTTGGAGACCAGCGCAGCAAGGCGGACCGCCGCGGGGGCGTGACCGCCGGGCGTCTCGGGCACCGGGGGGATGTCGTCGATGGGGAAGTGCAGCGGCTCATCTACCGCCGTGGCCGGCCAAGCATCAAGGATCTCCGCAGGCACCTTGCCTCCAGGTGCCTCCTGCAGGGGCTCCCCGGACGGGGGTTGTAGCAGGTGAGGGACGAGGTGCTTGTGCAGGAACCGTCGGAACTGGTAGGCAGAGACGAACGGCTTGCCAGCCGCCGACAACGGCAAGAGGCCGACGCTGTCCACCGCCTCGATGCGGACCGGCAGACGGGCAGCGGCTTCGAGCATGTGCGGGAAGAAGAAGCCGGGGTGGTCGTCGGCGACGATCAGGCTGGCATGGTCTGCGTAAGCGGCCAATAGTCCCTTGCCGGCGCCTGCGGTCGGCTCCATGAACGAGTGGTACGCCACGCCGGCCTGTTTGCAGATCGCGGCGTGTTCTACCATTCCTTGCTGGACGAAGGTGTGGAAGCGGCGGGATGCGTAGGGATAATCGGCGCGCAAGGGTTCCAGGATGACGAGCCCACCCCCCGATTCTTGGGCCCGCGCGACGGCATGATCCAACGCGTGGTTCCAGGACAAACGACGTTGGCTCGTCATCCAGTACACGACGGCCCCCTCGCCCACGACCACGTCGTTCAGTGGCCGGACCCGCTCATGCACGCAGCATCCACTCCGCCGGGTACGGATCAAGGTAGGTCTGTTCCCGCAACCAGCTCGGCGCATGCGAGCGGACGTGGTGCTTCAGCAAGACCAATGGGACCAGAAGCGGCACCGTGCCGGCGCGGAAGGACTGGATCGCATCCACCAGTTCCTCACGGTCATCTGCGTCGATGTGCTCGCTCACGTAGCCCTGGATGTGGTCCAAGACATTGGCGTGCCTCCCCAAGGTGCTCTGCGCCTTGAGGACGCTGGGCAACGCGGCGCGGTAGCCCACGGTGTCGCCCGCTGCCGCAGCACGACCCAACTCGCCTGCGAGTCCCGGGTGGTGGGCCATCAAGGTCAGCTTGTGCCGAGCATGCCAGGCCTGCAACGCCGTCACCGAGGGGTCGGGGCCGAGCTGTTCCCAGCGCAGCCAGCAGAAGGCTTGGTCGAAGAAATGTTCGCGCCAACGAGGTTCACGTAGGCGACCCTCCTCCGCCACGGGGATGTCCCGGCCGATGAGGCCCGACGCGACGATGCCCGGGCCTCGACCGTTCTGCTTACCCCCCTTCCAGATCGGCACGTTCAGGCCGCAACTGGGGCTCCCTCGCATCAAGATGATGCCGTGGACGTCGTCGTTCGGGGTCGTGGCCGCAAGGGCGTCTGTGTGGTCGTCCCCTTCCTTGGTGACGGCATGGACCTCGCCATCGATGCGCTCCAGGCGCAGCGTGGGGCGAGGCGTCCCTAGCACCGCATCTTCGGGGCAGAACGGCATGAACTCCACATGAGGACCTACGATATCCACGAGGTAGTCGTCCCGTTTGTGGCCGCCGTTCCAGCGCACCCGCTGACCCAACAGACACGCCGAGATCCCGAGCCGGAGCTTCATGCCGCCTCCCCGATGGCCTCCACCATGGCCTTGAACAAGGGTCGATGGAACGGGTACACCGCCATCCAGTACAGGATGCCTGGCACGCCGCGGGGTTCGAACAGGGCGGTCTGGGTGAGCAGTGTCCCACCTTCGTGCGGGACCATCTCGAACTGCAGCCACGCCTTGCCAGGCAACCGCATCTCGGCGCGGAGCCGGATCAGGGCATCTTGTTCCACGGCCTCCACGCGCCAGAAATCGACGGCGTCACCCGGCACCATGCGGGTGCGGCTGCGACGGCCACGGCGCAGACCGGGGCCGCCCACCACGCGGTCCACGGCGCCGCGCAGGCGCCACGCCCAGGACCACGCCAACCAGCCGGTCTCGCCCCCAAGGGATGACACGACGCGGAAGACGTCAGCTGGGCTGGCATCCACGTGGATGCTACGGGATTCTTGTTTCAGGTTCTCCCAGTCCGTCAGTTCGAAGCCCACACCGCCTTGGGCGCTCGACCAGCGTGTCTCGACGTCGTCCGCCTCGATGCGGCCCAGCGCCAGGCTGACCGCTTCCTTGTAGCCGATGGGGTGGATGTCGGGAAAGACGCGATGGACCTTTCCCACGTCACCCACGAGGTCGTCGCTCATGCCCTTGATGATGGGGATCGCCAGGCGATTGGAGACAGGCGTGATGAGCTGCACCCAGCGCGCTGCGAGCCCTGGTGCCAGGACGGGTGTCGGGATGAGCAACCGTTTGCGCAGGCCGCGCACTTCCGCGTACCCCTGCATCATCTCGGCGAACGTCAGGACTTCCGAGCCGATGTCGATGATGCCCTGTGGGCCTTCTTCGATGGCGGCCTCCAGGTAAGACAGGACGTCGCGGATGGCGATCGGACGGACCTTGCGGTGCACCCACTTGGGGGTCACCATGGCCGGCAAACGCTCGGTCAGGTAGCGCACCATCTCGAAACTGGCAGAGCCGCTGCCGATGATGGGGCCAGCCCGGAACTCCGTCAGGGGAAGCTTGGCCAGGATGCGCCCGGTCTCGGCCCGACTGCGCAGATGGGCGCGCGCCTGGCCGGCCGGTTGCAGGCCGCCCAGGTAGATGCAGTGCTGGGTCCGGACATGCTCCACGAAGAGCCCCGCCGCGCGGCTCTCGGCCGATTCGAAATCGCCGGCGCCGCCCATGGCGTGGACGAGGTAGTAGGCGACGTCGAAGGCAGGCAGGTCCGCAAGGCTGTCGCCGTCCAACAGATCACCCTCATGGACCCCCACATCCGTGGACCACGGGCGTCCCTGGACACGTTTGGCATCACGGACGAGGACGTGGACCTCGTGCCCTGAGGCCACCAGACGTGGGACGAGGCGGCCGCCCACGTAGCCGGTGGCTCCGGTCACCAGGATTCGCACAATCAGGCACTGGTCGCTCCTGGTTGATAGGCATCGCCCTAGGGTCCCTCAATGCCGGCGGCCCCGACCGCCGCTGTTGCGGCCCCCTTTGGGCCCGTGCGGCGTCTTGCTACGCCCGGCATCGCGATCGCCCCGACGGCCGCCTTTGATCTTCTTGGCCGTGATCTCATCGGCCTTCTCCTTGGCAGAACGGGTCATCGGGCACGCCTCAGAAGTCAAAGGACCACGATGCGAGCAGGGCGCCGGTGGACCGCTGCCGGAGCTCGAGCGTGCATCCGTCCGTGCCGGACACCTTGATGGTGTCTCCCGCTTCGACCCAGGTCTCCGGTGGCGCCATCGGGTCACCGACCGCGTATTGCTTGCCGTTGGTGGTCAGAGTCCCAAAACACTCTCCAGACAATCCTCCACCGATACCGCCCCAGTCGACGTCGTCCTCGGTAGAGATCACGACCACCCCGTCGCTGCGCTTCGAGAACGACATCTGGGGAACGGCGCCACTGGTGTCGCTGGTGACGGGTTCGTCCCCGTCGCATGCGTTGAGACCAAGCCCACATGGCGGGTCCGTGTCGGCGCAGCCTGCCAAGGCGGTCATGGAGATCAGCAAGCACAGGACGAGCCGACGCATGCATCGGCAACCCACGGCGACGGTTTCAAGGTTGCCCGAGCCGACGCCTTCAAGCGCCAAGTGGGGCATTGCGTGGCATGAACATCCAGGCATGCCCCCGTTGCGGTTCCCGCGAGCTGCACATGCCTAGGTTCGAGGATGGCAACGTCCCCGAGACGGATACCTTGGGCGATTACGTCTGCAACAAGTGTGACCTGAAGGCCATCCCGATCGAGTTCGAGACCATGTCCGCCTACCTGGCCTTCAAGGAAGCCCTGCAATGATCATAGCCTGCGCAGCCTGCGGCTCGCCGGACCTACGGCCCCCGAGCGTCGCCATGGAGGGCAAGATCCCAGGCTTTTACGCCGTGGCGAGGGAAATGGTGTGCCGGTCATGCGAGGCGACGACGCACCCCTTCGAGTTCGACGACGTCGAAGCCTGGAAGGCTTTCGTCGCGGCGCAGGGGAAGCTGGACCTTACTCGACGATGAAGTCGCCTTCCATGCCGCCGGCGCGGTGGCCCGGCACGGAGCAGTAGAACTTCGTGGACATGGGGGCGCCGACGTCGAAGGTGATGGTCTCGCTCTTGCAGGGCGCCTGGGTGCAGGCACCGAGGACGGCGGTCGCGGCGCCTTCGATGTTCTCGATGACGAAGTCATGGCCTCCGACGGGGTCGCCGTTGGTGAACGTCAGTTCGACGGTGCTGTTGGCGGGGACGGTGAGGGTGTCCTTGCTGTAGACACCGTTGACGCGGTAGGCACCATCCCAGCTGATCTCGACCTGGACGACCTGGCGAGGCGTCGTGCCGCCGCCCGTGGTGCCGTTGCCGGTGCCGTTGCCCATGTTGCCTCCGCCGGTGCCGCCCGTGCCACCGTTCATGGCATCGTGGCAGGCATCGTGGTCGGCGGCGTCCTCGCAGCCGTCCCCGTGGTCGTCGGCGTCATCGGTGCAGCCGGACAGGGCCGTCACGAGCAGTAGGAGGGCGAGAAGGAATTGCTTCATGGTCATGGACCCACGGTGCTTGCTCTTGACATTTTTGGCCGCATCTGCCGAAAAAAGGTGGATCGCCCCCCGGCGGCCGCAAACGGCGATCGGTCGCCGAGGTCGCCAGCCCCCTGCGCTTGCCTAGGTGCTCGGCGTCACCGTCGGGATACGCCAGAGCAAGGCGCCAGCCAAGCCCGCTCCGCCAGCGACGAGGATGCTAGGGAACCCGAGCCCACCGGTGGCTGCTCCAAGGACGGCGCCGATGCCGCCGTACAGCAACGCCACGACGCTGGCCGTCGCGACCACGCTGCCGCGTGTGCCTCGGGGCCCGACGATGGCGGCCGCGAGGGCCAGCCCTGCGCCGAGCAGCAGGGATTCAGGCAGGAACGGGAAGCCCGTCACGAAGGTGAAAGCCCCAAGGCCGGCGAGCACGCTCACACCACCTTGACCGATGCGCCAGCTGGCGTGGTCCATGGCTGCATCATGCGGCGCGTCGTACTTGGCCCTACTTGGCCATCTTCAGGACAGGGAGCCCCGCTTCCTTGCGGCGGCGGGCCTTCTTGTCGCGCTTGTAGCCGGTCATCTTGCGGACCAGCCACACGATGGGGTCGAAGCGCTCGGTGACGACGCGCTCCTTCATCGGGATGATGGCATTGTCCGTGATGGTGATGTGTTCGGGGCAGACCTCCGTGCAGCACTTGGTGATGTTGCACATGCCGATGCCGCCCTTGTTCCAGATGTCGTCGAGGCGGTCCGCTTCGTCAGCGGGATGCATCTCGAGGCTGGCGTAGCGCACCATGAAGCGGGGACCAGCGAACTCGTCCTTCTTGTCATGGCTGCGCAGGACGTGGCAGACGTTCTGGCACAGGAAGCACTCGATGCACTTGCGGAACTCCTGCACGCGGTCGACGTCCTTCTGCTGGATGTTGAACTCGCCCTTGGCCTTCTCCGCGTCCGTCATGTCACGGGGCGTGAACGGCGTGATGCGTTTGTTCTGCTCGTAGTTCCAAGAGACGTCGGTGACCAGGTCCTTGATGACAGGGAACGCCTTGATAGGGGAGACGCGGATGGGTTTGGAGGTGTCCAGGTCCTCAAGGCGCGTCATGCACATCAGGCGTGGCTTGCCGTCGATCTCGGCGGCGCAGGAGCCGCACTTGCCGGCCTTGCAGTTCCAGCGGCAGGCCAGGTCGGTCGCCTGTTCCTTCTGGATCTCATGGATGCAGTCCAGCACCACCAGACCGGGGGTCTTGGGGATGGTGTAATCCTGGTAGATGCCGACGCCTTTGCCACGGTACACCTTCATGGTGACCGTCTCGCCGGTGTCCAGGTCTTCGTCGAAGGTCAGTCCGCCGGAGCCGCCGCCGATGGCGCCTGCGACACCCGGGTCGCTGTTCACATCGCCAGCCATCTAGATCCCCCCCGAGGCAGGACCACTTCGCTCGGAGCCTCCGGGTGCAGCAGCCAGCAAGCCGGCGTCGCCCTTGATGTCGTCGACTTCGCTCTCGACGACCGCCTTGAGGCCTTCGGGCCATTCGCGTAGCGGCTCGGCCGTGACGCTCATGCTGCCGTCGGGCAGGCGCTTGGTGACCGAGTTGACGGTGTTCCAGTGCCCTTGGTCCGTGGTCGGGAAGTCACCGCGCGTGTGGCCGCCGCGGCTCTCTTCGCGTTGCAGGGCGCAGCGGGCGACCGCTTCGGCGCAGATGACCATGTTCTCCAGGTCAAGGGCCAGGTGCCAGCCGGGGTTGAACAGGGTGTCTCCGCTGGCGCTGACGGTCTCGACCTTCTTGGCGATGTCACCGATGGCGTGGATGGATTGCTCCAGGTCGTCACCGAAGCGGATCATGTTGACCCAGTCGTTCATGACGTTCTGCAGCTCTTCCCACACGGCCGCGGGGGCGGGGCCGCCCGTGCGGTTCAGGGGCGCCAGGGCCTTCTCGACGGCCGCCTTGATGGTGGCTTCGTCGAGCTTGGGTGCCGTGGCTTCCTTGGCGTACTTGGCGGCGTGCTCACCGGCGCGCTTGCCGAAGACGAGCAGGTCGGAGAGGCTGTTGCCGCCGAGGCGGTTGGCCCCGTGCAGACCGGCGGCGGATTCGCCGCAGGCGAACAGGCCGGGCACCTTGGTCATGGCCGAGTCGGCCTCGACGCGGATGCCGCCCATGGTGTAGTGCATGGTGGGACCGACCTCCATCGGTTCCTTCGTGATGTCCACGCCGGCCAGCTCCTTGAACTGGTGGTACATGGACGGGAGCTTCTTGCGGACGTAGTCCGGGTCGCGCCACGAGATGTCCAGGA
Source organism: Thermoplasmatota archaeon (assembly GCA_041581335.1). Taxonomy (GTDB): domain Archaea; phylum Thermoplasmatota; class E2; order JACPAO01; family JAHFTW01; genus JBFGSX01. The sequence goes on along the minus strand of JBFIDG010000043.1, from coordinate 5,436 downwards.
AGGCGCCGCCACGGGGGCTGCCGCGTCCGGCCTTCACTTCGGACAGGATGGCGCGGGCCACGACGTCACGGGTCAGGAGTTCCGGCGGGCGGCGGGCGCTCTTGTCGCCGTTGAGCCAGCGTTCGCCTTCTTCCTCGGTCTCCGCGTAGTCGCCCTTGAACATGTCCGGCACGTAGCGGAACATGAAGCGCTCGCCTTCGGAGTTGGTGAGCTTGCCACCTTCGCCACGGACACCCTCGGTGACGAGGATGCCGCGCACCGACGGGGGCCAGATCATGCCGGTCGGGTGGAACTGCAGGAACTCCATGTCGATCAGCTCGGCGCCGGCTTGGTAAGCGAGGCTGTAGCCGTCGCCGGTGTACTCCCAGCTGTTGCTGGTGATCTTGTACATCTTGCCGAGGCCGCCGGTGGCCATGACGACCGATTTGGCGGTGAAAGCGTGGAAGGTGCCGGTCTCGCGCTCGTAGGCGAGGGCGCCGCTGATGCGGTCGCCGTCCTTGAAGAGCGTCGTGACACTGTGCTCCATGAAGATGTCGATGCCACTGTGGACACCCTTGTCCTGGAGCGTGCGGATGATCTCGAGGCCGGTGCGGTCACCGACGTGGGCCAGGCGGGGGAAGGTGTGGCCGCCGAAGTTGCGCTGGTTGAGCCAGCCCTCCTTGCTGCGGTCGAACACGGCGCCCCACATCTCGAGTTCACGGACGCGGTCCGGGGCTTCCTTGGCGTGGAGTTCCGCCATGCGGATGTTGTTGAGGAACTTGCCACCGCGCATGGTGTCTCGGAAGTGGACCTTCCAGTTGTCCCGGTCGTCGACGTTGCGAAGACCTGCTGCGCAGCCGCCTTCGGCCATGACCGTGTGGGCCTTGCCGAGCAGGCTCTTGCTGAGCATGGCGGTCTTGGCACCCATGGAACTGGCTTCGACGGCGGCGCGCAGACCGGCGCCACCGGCACCGATGACAAGGACGTCGTATTCGTGGTGGATGGTCTTCGGGGTCTCTACGCTCATGCGGGCAGACCTCCGATGAATTCGATGGCGTTCATGTCGATGTACCGGAGGTATAGGTCAGCCACGACGATGCTGACCATCGAGGCGAGGGCGAAGAAGGCGTGCTTCTTGTTGAGGCTGGAGACGCTGCGCCAGAGGCCGTAGCTCTGCTCGGTGCCGGCGGTGCAGCTGAAGCAGTCGATGCGGCCACCGATGAGGTGCCTGAAGGCGTGGCAGCCGAAGACGTAGCCACCCAGCAGGACGATGTCGATCAGCAGCAGCACGGTGCCGATGCCGACGTAGATGTGGCCACCGTGGAAGATGTCATTGATCCAGCCGATCAAGTGCAGCACCCAGAGGAGGATGGTGGCGTACAGGAAGTAGCGGTGCAGGTTCTGGAAGATCATCAGGCGGGTCTCACCCTTGTAGTTCTGACCTTTCCAGGCTTCCGTCGAGCAGCCGGCCGGGCGGGCGACGAAGCTGCGGTAGTAGGCGCGGCGGAAGTAGTAGCACGTGAAGCGGAAACCTGCCGGGAAGGGCAGGAGGATGAAGCCCGGGTAGCCCATGAAGGGCGCCACGGCGACGAGGCCGGCCGGCATGAGCCAGGTCAGGTCCCAGGCCACGAAGGGCGACTGGTAGTGGTATGCGCCGTGGGAGACGACGGGGTTCGTGCCCATTTCGTAGACGCGGAACATCGAGTACGCGACGAACAGCGTCAAGGCGATCACAAGCGTCACAGGCTGGGCCCACCAAAGATCCAGACGCCATGTAGAGAACGTCTTGGTCGGGTGTGCGGGCTGCAGGTCCGGAACCATCCGGGCGTGCGCACGGGAGGCAGTTAAAAAAGCGCTTGGCGCGGAGCGCGGGCGGATGCCGGGGGCGTCCAAGGGGGCAGGCGCGGCGGATATGCCCTGTCAGGGAGGGCCGATCCCGGCTGCGGCGGTGGCCGGCGAGCCGGGTCCGCCCGGCATGTCGCGGCCCCAGGCTTTTGTCCTCGAGGCCATGTCGGTTCCTTGTGGCGGGGCTACGCGGACTCTGGCAATGGTGGGGGCGGCTCCCCACGTGGGCCTTGGCGCTGTTCGTGTCGGGGGCCGTGCTGGGCGCCGCTGGCGGCGCCTCCTTGGCCGCCGATTTCGATGCGGACGGCCTGAACACCTGGCAGGAGCGCCGCTTGGGCACCGACCCGACGGATCCGGACACCGACGCAGACGGGCTCCCCGACGGCGCCGAGGTGGCGCTGGGGACCCATCCGCGACGCCCGGACAGCGACCGGGACGGACTGCGCGACGGCGAGGACGTGCGTCGAGGCGGCGACCCCCTGTCGGCGGACACCGACGGCGACGGCATCCCGGACGCCTTGGAAGCGGACGAGGACTGCGACGGCGACGGCGTGCCGGCCATCGCCTCGTCCGATGACGACGCGGATCTGATGCCCGACGCGGCCGAACCCGAAGCGACCCGGTGCGATCCTGACGCCGACGGCGATGGGGTCATCGATGGCGAGGAGGCCAACCTGATCTGCCTGCTCCGCCCCGACTGCGACGACGACGGCATCACAGACCTGCAGGAACGACAGGTCGGCTACGATCCTCTTGACCCCGACACGTTCTCCACAGGCCTGCCAGACGCCGTGGCCCTGGCATTCCAACAACAAGGCCAGGACCCGACGCCGGACCTGGACGGGGACGGCATCCCCGACGGCTGGGAGCAGGATGGTGGCCTGCTGGACTGGGGGCCGTTCACGCCGCGCCCCGGACAGCCCGACCTGTTGGTCGAATACCTACGCGTCGTCGGCCCGGACTCCGGGCGCTACGCCTGGCTCGATTTCAAGCCGGCCTACACGGCGGTGGCCAGCATGTTCGCTGCGCAGGGCATCGAACTGCAATGGGTCGAGACGCTGGTGGTACGAGACGTCGAACAGCGCCCGGACTTCCTCACCCCGGACGACATCACCTACTTCCGCTCGGTCTTGGAGAACGGGACCTCCAGCACGAACCCTTACGTCACGTCGGTCATCCTGAACCCCCAGCAAGTGCAGACCCATGGGGCGAGCGTCCTCGGCGCCGCGTTCCTGCGCAACATGGTGGCCACGGTCGATTACGGTGCCCACACGGAGGTGCACTTCTCGTCCGAAGGAGGCCAGACCCAGAGCATCAGGCCCATCGTCGAGAGCCAACTGCTCGGGGGCCTGAGTTTCCAAGGCTACGACGACGGCGGCGTGCGCGCAGACGGGCAATTGTTCCTGCACCGGCCGCAGCAATCGGCCCAGCAGCCCGGCTACACGGTGTCCTGGTACCCGAACTGGTTCCGGACCGCGCCGTTGTTCGAAGCGGACGGCAGCGACGCCAGCCTACAACTGACCCACGCCGGCGCGACGCTCCACACGGCCGAACTGGCCGCCACCATCGCCCATGAACTTGGCCACACCCTGTCGTTGTGCCACACGCACGAGGTGGAGTGCGCCGTCTCGTATGGCGGCTTGACGACCGCGCAGCGGTCGGCGAGCACCATGAGCTACGCAGCGCCGCCGAACACCATGTCGTTCCTGGACGTGGAATGGCAGGCACTGCGAGCCCACCTGCGCTGCCCGCCGCAGGCGACGGCGGCCTTGGTCGCCCAACAGGCAAGCCCGTCGACCATCTTGGCCGCCAAGTACGACGCGGCGTTCACGCAGGTGGTCCAGCAGCGGGCCTGCGCCGAACTGGTCGCCCTGGCGACCGAGTTCATGCCGGTGACCGAGCGCACGTTGTGGTACCCGACGGAGGTGTCCATGAGCCCCGGCCAGGACGGCTCGGGCGCGGTCCGCTTGTTCGCCGCGGCATCCCTCGTCGCCGCCGCCGGAGCGGCCGCATTGGTCGTCGTCGTCCGCCGACGTTGAAACGGTCCGCCGCAAACGCTTATGGCGGTGGTCATGGGTCGAACCGTATGCGTTGGTCCGTGTTGTTGGTCTGCCTGTTGTTCTTACCTGGGGCGTCGGCCCAGTCCTATGCGTCCGAGCAGCAGACCCTCGAGGGCGAGGGGGGCATCGCCATCAACGCCCGCCTTTACACTCCCGCCGTGACGCCGGCGCCGGCGATCCTGCTGACCCACGGCTGGAACGACAACATCGACGCGAGCCACACGCTGGGCTTCGCGCAACGCTACGCGGAGCTAGGCTACGTGGTGCTGAGCTACGACTCCCGTGGCTGGGGCAAGTCCGGTGGCGAGGTCGAGCTCAATGGCCCCAATGAGGTCAAGGACGCCCAGGCGCTCATCACGTACCTGTCCACGCTCGACATCGTCATCCAGGACGGTCCGGGCGACCCCCGCGTCGGCATGATCGGCCAGAGTTACGCCGGCGGTATCCAGCTCCTGACGGCCCAGGTCGATCCCCGCATCGACGCCATCGTGCCGGTCGCGACGTGGAGCAACCTGCTGGGCTCCCTGGCCCCTGGGGACGTGACGAAGCGGGGCTGGGTGGACCTGTTGTTCGGCTCCGGTCAGGCCAGTTCCCGCGGCGTCAAGCTCGGCGAGACCGACCCCAACAATCTGGACCCCAACCCGTCAGGACCCATGGCCGACCTGTCGCGCTGGTATGCCGAGATCGTCGTCCACAACGGGGCGACCGACGAGGTCCGCGAAGAACTCGGCGTCGTGCGCTCTTTGACCCCAGGCACCTTGACCACGCCGACCTTCCTTGTGCAAGGCTGGCCAGACACCTTGTTCACCCCCGACGACGCGCTGACCACGTACCAAGACCTGCGCGTGCGTGGCGTCGATGTCCGCATCGGCTTCATGCACGGCGGCCACGGCTTCGGCGCTTATGGCTCGGAGGAGGGCGTGATGACGCACGTCGATGACTTCTTCGCCCAATACCTGCGCGACGAGCTGCCGCAACTGCCCCCGTACCCGGTGCTGCGCTACCGCTACGCCGAGGGCGACGTCGTCGGCGAGATGCAATGGCCCCCGGCTGGCACCAGCGGCGGGCTCTGGTACGTCACGGATGACGGGCTGAAGGCCAGCGCCGGAGACCTGTCACAGACCCTCATCACGCCCCCGGTCCCCGCATACTGCACCGAGGTCTCCAACTTCCAAGGCGACACGGCCTCGCAGTGCGGCCAGGGCGCGGATGGCACCTACCGGACGTTCAAGACGCCGGCGCTGGAGACCGCCCAGGAACTGACCGGGGCCAGCCAGGTGCTGATACCCATCAAGACGACGCAGACGCAGGAGGTCTTCCTGTTCTTCCAACTCGTCGACGTGGCGCCAGACGGCAAGGAGACGACCGTGCTGGCCCAGGTCGCCCCGTTCCGGGACGTCGCCAGCGCAGCGGGCGCTTTCGTCACGCTGCCTGCGATCACGCACACTTTCGAGGCCGGCCACAGCATCGGCTTGAAGGTCACGTCGACAGATCTGACGTACCACGGCGCCCGGGAGCCGGGTCAAGTGGAACTCACCGGCAGCGCGACCGC